>JAKAFA010000065.1 GCA_021818185.1 Pseudomonadota bacterium
GTGCGCCACAGCCTGCCCTATGGTACCGTCACCGAAAGCGGCCTGTATTTCGTCGCCTATGGCCGCAGCCCCGCCCCGTTCCGCCGCATGCTGGAGCGGATGGTGATCCGCGACGGGGCCGGCGTCCATGATCGCCTGCTCGACTTCACCCGCGCGGTGACCGGCGCCGCGTTCTTCGTGCCGCCGGAGGATTTCCTGCGCGGCTGAGGCGGTCAGGCCTCCGCCGCTTCCGGCACCAGCCCGGCCGGGCGGGCCTCGATCTGCCGGGGCTCGGCCGGCTTGGCCGGACGGTGGAGACAATGGCCCTCGACGTGGGCGCCGGCCTCGATCTCCAAGCTTTCATGGGCGATGTCGCCGATCACCCGTGCCGACCGGGCGATGCCCACCACCGCGGCGTTGATCTTGCCGGTCAGCTCGCCATGAACCCGCACATGATTGGCGGTGACCTCGCCGGCGATGCGCGCCCCCTCGCCGACCACCAGGGTGGCGCAGGTGATGTCGCCGTCCACCTGGCCATCCACCTGGATTTCGCCCTGGGTGATGATGTCGCCGACGATCCGCACATCCGAGGCGATCACCGACAGGATGGCCCCGTGATGCGCCGAGGACCCGGTCGCCGCCGTGACGTTCTTAACGAGCTTCTGGAGCATCACCACCTGCCGAGATGAATTTGATGGGATCACGCGGAATATCGGCCACCCGAATTTCGTAGTGCAGATGGGCGCCGGTGGTACGGCCGGTATTGCCCAACAGGCCGATGACGGTCGAGCGGCTCACCCTTTGGCCGACCTTGACCTTGATGCGGGACAGGTGAGCGTAGCGGGTGAGAATGCCGTTGCCGTGATCGATGTCCACCGTCTCGCCGTAACGGTCGTAGGGGCCGGCCATCCGCACCACACCCGCTCCGGTGGCATAGACCGGCGTCCCGTAGGGCGCGCCAAGGTCGACGCCTTCGTGGATGCCGGTGCGGTTGTTGAGGGGATCGTGGCGGGCGCCGAACGGGCTGTTGACCTCCCATTCCACATGCAGGGGGTCGGCAAGCGGCAGGCGTTCCAACACCGCCTTGGTCACCCCCCACTGCTCCATGCGGCCGATCATGTCGTCCAGGCCGCCGTCGCCGCCGCGCGGCGTGGGCAGCGGGATGAACGGCCCGCCCTGGCCCCGGCCGCGGGTCTGGGCGGCCATCAGACGGTCGGGATCCAGGCCGAGATGCCGCAGGGCCAGTTGGACCGCGCCGACGCGCTCCCCGGCCAGGGCCGCGGTGGCGTGCACCGCCTTGGCATAGGTCTGGTGGAGTTGGTCCAGCGACGCTTCCAGCTTGCGCACATCTTCCCGCACCGAACGGGCTTCCTTGGCGCCGGGCTGGCTGTCGTCGTCATAGGCGGGTTCGCCATCGGCCGGGGCGGGGGCGCCGACCTGAGCCAGCGGGACCGGCGCGCCGCTGCCCGGCAGCGGCGCACGTTCCCGCATCAGGCTGGCGTCGGTCTCGGCCAGCACCCGCAGATTGGCGTGAACCGCATCCACCTCGCGGGCGACCTTGTCCACCATCTGGTGGGCGGAGTTGAGGCGGGATTCGGCGGCGCGGTAGGACGCCATCAGGGCTTCCAGCTGGCGTTCCTTGGCGGCGACCTCGATCGGCCGGTCGAGCAGCATCGTCGTCGCCGTGCCCGCCCAGGCCGACAGGCCGACGATCACGCCGATCAGGGCCAGCTGGCGCCCCCGGGAAAAGGTAAAATGCTCGGCGCGGCCATCGCGGCGGCGGACGAAAACCTGCCATTCGGGCAGGAGGATCTCGACGACCTGCCGAATCCTTCCCTTCCGCTCCCCCGTCGGGACGGGGCCCGGTCGCCTTCCCCCCACTTGCCGTCCCCCTGCCGTTGCGCCTGTGTGTAAATCCTTAATCGCCGGCAGTTTACCCATCCGCGCTATGTCGTGCTAGGGGGTAATGCCCGTTTTGGCCGGTCGGGAGACGGCGTCGGCCCCATCGGGCGTCGCAGGGAACGGCGGGCGCCGTTTCACTCCGGCGGGCGCCGCCGCGACAATCCAGGCGGCAGGCGGGTGGTGTGGTCGGCCACCGCCTTGTCCAGTTGGGCCTGGCGAAGGTTTTCCGCCTGCGACAGATCCGCCTCGCGCAGGTCGGTCTCGACCAGGGTGGCACCGGCGAAATCGGCACCGGCCAGAAGCGCCCCGGCCAGAAGCGCCCCCGACAGGTCGGCGCCGCGGAAGCTGGCACCTTGCAGGTTGCTGAGGCGCAGGTCGGCATGGCGCAGTTGCGCCACCGCCAGCACCGCCCCGCCGCAATCGGCAGCCGAGAGCACCGCGAACCGCAGGTCCGCCCCGTCGAGGCGCGCTTCGGCCAGGCAGGAATCCGACAGTTCGGCGCGGCGCAAGGCTGCCCCGGCCAGCACGGCGCCGGACAGGCCGGCTCCCGCCAGGTCCATGCCTTCAAAATTGGCGCGCCGGCCGCTTCTGCCCTGGCTTTGCAGCCACTCGGCATGGGCGGCGACGACGGCCGCCACATCCAGCCCCGCGACGTCGCCGCCGGTCCGCGCTTCATGCCCGGCCTGGCCCAGGCTGTCCCGCCACTCGCGCTGGGCCTTTTCCGCCTTGCGGCGCGCGGCGTCGTCAGGGCTGGGAGCGGCGTCCAGCGTCGCGCCGCCTTTCCTGGGAGCGGCGGGCACCACATCGTCGGCGCCCAGCTTTCCCCCCGCCGGCCTCAAATCCGGCGAGCGGCCGGGCTCGCCGCCGCCATAGGTCCCCGGTCCGGGCCGGTGCCCCCCGGCCGGGGCCGATGCCGCCGCCGCGCCCAGCCGCCCGGCCAAGCGGGTGATTTCGGCCACCACCGCGCGGCCGGCGGCGGGGTCGGCCGGCCCGCCCTCCGGGGGCGGAGGAATGGCCGGCGACGGGCGCAGCCCCGGACGGAGCCGCGCCGTCCCCCCCGCGTCGGCGGGCAGGCGTTGCGGCGCTTTCAGGATGCCGACCGCCCGTACCATCAGTTCGTGCCCCGACACCGGCTTGGGCAGAATCCCTTCGATGCCCAGGGCGCGGGCCTCGGCCACCCTCTCCGCCTCGCCGCCCTTGTGCACCACCAGGACCGGCAGGACGGGCGCGGCGGACCGCAGGGCGGCCAGGACTGCCAGGGCGGCACGGGGCTCGCCGCCCAGGTCGAGCAGCGCCAGATGCGGCGCCTGCGCCAGGAAGGTGGGCATATCGGTGGCCACGCTGGTGGAGAACACCTCGCCCGCCGCCAGCTTGCGGAAGGTGGACCGGGCCATGAAGCGAAAGGCGTCGTCCTGACCGAAGATCACCAGGCGGGTAGCGGGCCAGTCGATCTCGCCGGCGCTGAGGGAGGGATGGCGCATCGGCCGAGGATAGGACAGCGCGGCCGACGCAGGCAACCGATCAGGGCAATCGGTTGCGTCCGGACGCGCCAAGGCTCATCTTGGCCTTATGAGGCGCCGCGAACCATCCACCCGCTATCATCCACCCCTGGGTGGGCCGCGCGCCGACTGGCGGACCATCCGCACCCTGCTGCCCTATCTGTGGCCCAAGGGCGAGCCGGGACTGCGCTTGCGCGTCCTGCTGGCCCTGGCCTTCCTGGCGGCGGCCAAGGGGGTCAACGTGGTGGTGCCGCTGCTCTACAAGCGGGCGGTGGACGCGCTGTCACCCAAGGGAGCGGTTCTGGCGGCGGTGCCGGTGGCGGTGCTGCTGGCCTACGGCTCGGCCCGCGTGCTGTCCTCCAGCTTCGGGGAACTGCGCGACATCGCCTTCGCCCGCGTCGGCCAGCGCGCCATCCGCACCGCCGGGCTCCAGGTATTCCGCCACCTGCACGGCCTCAGCCTGCGCTTCCACCTCGACCGTCAGACCGGCGGCGTGTCGCGGGCCATCGAACGCGGCACCAAGGGCATCGAGTTCC
This sequence comes from Pseudomonadota bacterium, assembly GCA_021818185.1. GTDB lineage: Bacteria > Pseudomonadota > Alphaproteobacteria > Rhodospirillales > Magnetospirillaceae > JAKAFA01. The sequence continues at coordinate 3,917 of JAKAFA010000065.1, forward strand.
TGTTGAACTTCATGCTGTTCAACATCCTGCCGACCCTGCTGGAAATCGGCCTGGTCACCGCCATCCTGTGGCGGCTCTACGACGGCCGTTTCGCCCTGGCCACCTTCGGCACCATCTTCGTCTATGTCGCCTATACCCTGCTGGTCACCGAATGGCGGACCCAGTTCCGCCGCACCATGAACGAGACCGATACCGAGGCCGCCACCAAGGCCATCGATTCCCTGCTCAATTTCGAGACGGTCAAATATTTCGGCAACGAGGAGCACGAGGCGGCCCGCTACGACCGGGCGCTGGCCCGCTACGAACGGGCCGCGGTGAAGAGCAAGGTGACACTGTCGCTGCTCAATATCGGCCAGGGGGCCATCGTCGCCGTCGGCCTGACGGTGGTGATGGGCATGGCCGCGGCCGGTGTGGTGGCCGGCCGGATGACGGTGGGCGACTTCGTGCTGGTCAACAGCTATCTGGTACAACTGGCGATCCCGCTGAACTTCCTGGGCTTCGTCTACCGCGAGATCAAACAGTCGCTGGCCGATATGGAATCCATGTTCCGCCTGCTCGACGAGGCCGCCGAGGTCCGGGACCGTCCCCACGCCCCCGCCCTGGCGGTGGCGGGCGGCGAGATCCGCTTCGACGAGGTGCATTTCGCCTACGACCCCGAGCGCCCGATCCTGAAGGGCGTCGGCTTCACCGTTCCGCCCGGCCGCACCGTGGCCATCGTCGGCCCGTCGGGTGCCGGCAAGAGCACCATCTCGCGCCTGCTGTTCCGCTTCTACGATGTCAGCCGGGGCGCGGTGACCATCGACGGCCAGGACGTGCGCGCCATCACCCAGGCATCCTTGCGTGCCGCCATCGGCATCGTGCCGCAGGACACCGTGCTGTTCAACGACACCATCCGCTACAACATCGCCTATGGCCGGCCCGGCGCCAGCCAGGCGGAGATCGAGCATGCGGCGCGGCTGGCCAGCATCCACGCCTTCGTGACCAGCCTGCCCGACGGCTACGACACCCGGGTGGGCGAGCGCGGCCTGAAGCTGTCGGGCGGCGAGAAGCAGCGGGTGGCCATCGCCCGGACCATCCTGAAGGCCCCGCGCATCCTGCTGTTCGACGAAGCGACCAGTGCGCTGGACACCCACACCGAAAAGGAAATCCAGGCGGCCCTGCGCGAGGTGTCGCGCAACCGCACCACCCTGGTCATCGCCCACCGCCTGTCCACCGTGGTCGAGGCCGACGAGATCCTGGTGCTGGAGGCGGGCCGCGTCGCCGAACGTGGCACCCATTCAGTCCTGCTGGCCCAGGGCGGCCTTTATGCCGCCATGTGGGCCCGCCAGCAGGAGGCGGCCCGGCTGGCGGACGCCCTCGACGATGTCGGGGACGCGGCCGAGTAACGCCATGGAAACGAACCCGCACAAGTAGCAAGCGCACAGCATAGGCCGGCCTTGTCATTAAACCGACCAATATATGTCGAGTCTTCCGATCCGGGGACGACCAGAGTATCATGCGTCTGTCAGGAGGCTGATCAGCTGCCTGAACTCAAGCGTGGGGCAAATGATCAAGGGAGAGCATGATCATGGTCATGAATATGAGGGGGATTAAGATCGTTCTAGCATCCGTAGGCCTCGCCGGCATGGTGGCCGCCTGCGCGACGAGCGCGCCCGGCGTGATGATCGGCAGCAAGCCTGGCGCGATTCCGCCCCGGATCGTCAACGATCCGAAGAACCCGCAATCAAAGACCTGGGACCACCCCGAAGCCTTCGGCCCGGTCCCGGCGGCGCTGGCGGCCAGAGGCCACGCGGTCTGCTCGGCGCTCGATACCAAGGACGTCAAGTACGAGGCCATCGGCTACCATCCGAAAGCCGAGGACTACTATGGCCGCCCGTTCCCCGGCGGCGGATTCTTCTGCGCCGCGAAGTAGGGCGGGGAAATTCATCACCCGGGCAGGTGCCAGGTGGTCGGAAAGGGGTGTCGGGAGAAATGCTCTCCCGACACTTTTTTTGTGGTTCGGCGGCCGGACCGGGCGTCGAAGGGGTGGATTAACACTCGGCCCTTGCGCATTTCCATCGCCGCCGCTAGGCTAACCACAGCTAGCAACCGTATATTATGACCGGGGTGTGGCGTGCTTGATGGCCGGCGGATTCTCCTCATCATCTCCGGCGGTATCGCCGCGTACAAATCCCTTGACCTCATCCGCCGCCTGCGTGAAAGGGGCGCGGAGGTACGCTGCATCCTGACCGCGGGGGGAGCCCAGTTCGTCACGCCGCTGGCGGTGTCCACCCTGGCCGGCGGGCGGGTGTTCCAGGAGATCTTCTCCCTGACCGACGAGGCCGAGATCGGCCACATCACCCTGGCGCGCGACTGCGACCTGGTGGTGGTCGCCCCCGCCACCGCCAACCTGCTGGCCAAGATGGCGGGCGGGCTGGCCGACGACCTGGCCTCGACCGCGCTGCTGGCCACCGACCGGCCGATCCTGATGGCGCCGGCCATGAATGTGCGGATGTGGACCCACCCCGCCACCCAGGCCAACCTTGCCACCCTGGCGGCGCGCGGCGTGCGCCGGGTCGGCCCCAATGCCGGCCCGTTGGCCGAGGGCGAAAGCGGCATGGGCCGCATGGCCGAGGTGCCCGAGATCCTGGAGGCGGTCACCGCGGCGCTGGGCGGCGGCCGGCTCGCCGGGCGGCGCGTGCTGGTGACTTCGGGCCCGACCATCGAACCCATCGACCCCGTCCGCTTCATCGCCAACCGCTCGTCGGGCAAGCAGGGCCACGCCATCGCCGCGGCGCTGGCGGCGCTGGGGGCCGAGGTCACCCTGATATCCGGGCCGGTGCATCTGGCCGATCCGCCCGGCTGCCGGGTGGTGCGGGTGGAGACCGCCGCCGAGATGCTGGCGGCGGCCCAGGCGGCGCTGCCGGCCGAGGTGGCGGTGTGCGCCGCCGCGGTGGCCGACTGGAGGGTCGAGAACTACGCCGCCGCCAAACGCAAGAAGGAGCCGGGAGCGCCGCCGCCGGTCATTTCGCTGGCCGCCAATCCCGACATCCTCGCCACCCTGTCGGCCGCCGGCCCCCAACGGCCGCGCCTGGCGGTCGGTTTCGCCGCCGAGACGGAAAACGTCGTGGAGCACGCCGCTGCCAAGCGGGTGCGCAAGGGCTGCGACTGGATCGTCGCCAACGACGTCTCGCCCGGAAGCGGCACCTTCGGAGGGGAGAGCAACACCGTCCACCTGCTGACGGCGGAGGGGACCGAGGACTGGCCGCACCTGCCCAAGGCCGAGGTGGCCCGCCGCCTGGCCGACCGCATCGCCGCCGCGCTGGAAACCGCCCGATGACCGCGCTCAAAGTCGCCATCCGCCGCCTGCCCCATGCGGAAGACCTGCCGCTGCCCCGCTACGAGTCGGAGCATGCCGCCGGCTTGGACCTGATGGCCTGCCTGGCGGCCGATCTGGTGCTGCCCCCCGGCGGCCGCGCCCTGGTGCCGACCGGCTTCGCCATCGCCCTGCCCGACGGCTTCGAGGCCCAGGTCCGACCGCGCTCGGGCCTGGCGGCCCGCCACGGAGTGACGGTGCTCAACGCGCCGGGTACCATCGACGCCGATTATCGCGGCGAGATCGGGGTGGTGCTGATCAACCATGGCGACGCTCCACTCACCATCCGCCGCGGCATGCGCATCGCCCAGATGGTGGTGGCACCCGTTTGCCGCGTCCGGCTGGAGGAGAGTACCGTCCTGACCGCAACCGCCCGCGGGGCCGGCGGTTTCGGTTCGACCGGCCTTGGTGAAAAGGGAGAGTGAGAGCAGATGTTGCGCCCGTCCAAGAAAATGCTGTTCGCCATCGAGGCGGTGCTCGACATCGCCTATCATGCCGGCGGCGAACCGGTGCAGAGCCGGGAGATCACCCGGCGCCAGGGCATTCCGCGGCGCTACCTGGAACAGACGCTGCAACATCTGGTGCGCTCGGGCATCCTGGTGGGGGTGCGCGGCCCGAAGGGCGGCTATCGGCTGGCGCGCGAGCGGCGGCGCATTTCGGTGGGCGAGATCGTCCGTGTGGTGCGCGCCCTGGAGACCGCCGAAGACCCCTTCGCCGAAATGCCGGCCTCGGACCTGGGCAAGAACGTCATCCGCCCCATGTGGGCGGACCTGTCCGAGGAGATCATGGCGCGGCTCGACGCCATCACCGTCGACGATCTGTGCATGCGCTCGTATCAGAGCGGCATCCCCAGCGAGGCGCATGCCAAGATGGATTTCATTATTTGAGCGGCGGCCGGCGATCGTGTAGCCTGTGAAACCAGCCGCTATTTACATGAAAATCGGGGGATTGCCATGAGCGCGACGGCCGGCACGGCACAGGGGGAATTCCGCGGGCGCGTCTACGAGTCCATCGTGGACACCATCGGCGCCACGCCGCTGGTGCGGCTGAAGAAGCTGGCCGCCGCCGCGGGCTGCGGCGCCGATATCCTCGGCAAGTGCGAGTTCTTCAATCCCTTGAGTTCGGTCAAGGATCGTATCGGCCTGGCGATGATCGAGGCGGCCGAACGCGACGGCCGGCTGCGGCCGGGCGCCACCCTGATCGAGCCGACCTCGGGCAATACCGGCATCGCGCTGGCCTTCGTCTGCGCCGCCAAGGGCTACCGCCTGATCCTGTGCATGCCGGAAAGCATGTCGCTGGAACGGCGCAAGATGCTGGTCCTGCTGGGCGCCGAAATCGTGCTCACCCCCGCGTCGAAGGGCATGACCGGCGCGGTGCGCGAAGCCGAACGGCTGATCGGCGAAATCGACGGCGCGGTGATGCTGCAGCAATTCGAGAACCCCGCCAACCCCGCCGCCCACGCCGCCACCACCGCCGAGGAGATCTGGCGGGATACCCAGGGGGCGGTGGACGTGGTGGTGTCGGGGGTGGGAACCGGCGGCACCCTGTCGGGCATCGGCCATACCCTGAAGGCGCGCAAGGCGGGCCTGCGCATGGTGGCGGTGGAGCCCGAGGACAGCCCGGTGCTGTCGGGCGGCGCCCCCGGCCCCCACAAGATCCAGGGCATCGGCGCCGGCTTCATCCCCAAGACGCTGGACGGCGCCATGATCGACGAGGTCCTGCAGATCAGCAACGAGACCGCCTTCGCCACGGCCCGCCAGGCGGCCCGCCTGGAGGGCCTGCCGGTGGGCATCTCGTCGGGCGCCGCCATCGCCGCGGCACTGGAAATCGGCTGCCGCCCCGACATGCGGGGCCGCCAGGTCGTGGTGATCCTGCCGTCCTTCGCCGAACGCTATCTGTCCACCCCCTTGTTCGACTAAGGCGGACGCCCCCCTTCATCAACATCATTTCGCCCAATTCGTGCCGTCATCATCGGCCGGCATGACGGGCGGCCGCGTTGCCCGCGGCTGCGGCACGTCCCATATTCCCGCCCACCATCGGGGTTCGCCAGGAGGCTTGGCTCGCATGACCAACAGAGTAGTGAAACTGGGGGGCATCCTCGGCTTGGCCGGGATACTGGCGACACCGTTGCCGGCGGCGGCCCAGATGTTCAACCCCACCACCTATACCCTGTCCAACGGCATGCAGGTGGTGGTGGTAGAGAACCACCGCGCTCCGATCGTCACCCAGATGGTGTGGTACAAGGTGGGCTCGGCCGACGAGGTTCCGGGCAAAAGCGGCTTGGCCCATCTGCTGGAACACATGATGTTCAAGGGCACCTCGGCGGTGCCGGCCGGCGAATTCTCGAAGATCATCGCGCGGGCCGGCGGACGGGACAACGCCTTCACCGCCCAGGATTACACCGCCTATTACGAAGAGGTGGCGGCCGACCAGTTGGAACTGGCGATGAAGCTGGATGCCGACCGCATGCACGATCTGTCCTTCAACCAGCATGACTTCGACACCGAACGGTCGGTGGTGCTGGAGGAGCGGCGGATGCGCACCGACAACAATCCGGGCGCGCTGCTTTATGAACGGATGGAGGCGGCGCTGTTCCTCAACAGCCCGTACCACCGGCCGGTGATCGGCTGGATGCGCGAGATCGAACGCCTGACCCGCGATGACGCCCTGGCCTTCTATCACCGCTGGTACGCCCCCAACAACGCGATCCTGGTGGTGGCCGGCGACGTGCAGCCCAAGCAGGTGGAGGCCCTGGCCGAAAAGTATTACGGGCCTATCCCGCGGGCCGACACCCCCGTCCGCGACCGTCTGAAGGAACCCGAACAGGTGGCGCCGCGCCGGGTCACCCTGCGCGATCCCCGGGTCGAGCAGCCGGCCCTGAGCCGGCTGTACCTGGCCCCCAGCTACCATTACGGTGACCAGGATCTGGGCGCCGCCGACAGCGCCTATGCCATCGAGGTGCTGGCGGAAATCCTGGGCGGCGACCCGACCAGCCGGCTGTACAAGGAACTGGTGGTCAAGGAGGGCCTGGCCTCCAGCGCCGGGGCGTCCTACGACCCCACCGCCTGGGATTACGGCACCTTCAGCGTCTCCGCCACCCCCCGCCAGGGCGTCAACCTCGACAAGTTGCAAGCGGCGCTCGACAAGGTGCTCAACCAGGCCCTGTCCCAGGGCATTTCGCCCGAGGAGGTGGCAAAGGCCAAGGAGCGGCTGAAGGCCAGCGTCGCCTATGCCAAGGATTCGGTGGAAACCGGCGCCCACGTGCTGGGCGAGGCTCTGTGCACCGGCCAGACCACCGCCGACGTCGAGGACTGGCCGAAGCGCATCGCCGCCGTCACCCCCGAGCAGGTCAACGCCGCCGCCAAGAAGGTGCTTGACCGCCGCTGGTCGGTCACCGGCCGGCTGCTGCCCGAGACGCCGCGCCCTGGCGCCAAGCCGCTGCCCCCCATCGAATCATCGCGGGAGATCCGCTGATGCGCCGCTTCCTCCCCCTGGCCCTGTTCGCCATCGTCCTGGTCCTGTCGGGCGCCGCCCCGGCCGGCGCGGTCACCGTCGAAAAGGTGGTCAGCCCCGGCGGCATCGAAGCCTGGCTGGTTGAGGACCATTCCAACCCGATCATCGACATGGAGGTGGCCTTCCGCGGCGGCGCCTCGGTCGAGCCCGCCCGGCTGCCCGGCCTGGCCTATATGGCCTCCGGCCTGCTGGACGAAGGAGCCGGCCCCTACGATTCCCAGACCTTCCAGGGCAAGCTGGAGGACATGGCCATCGAACTGTCCTTCGAGGCCGGCAAGGACAATTTCCGCGGCCACCTGAAGACGATCACCGACCATCGCGATACCGCGTTCGACCTGTTCCGGCTGGCCTTGACCAAGCCGCGCTTCGACGCGGAGCCGGTCGCCCGCATCCGCAGCCAGATCCTGGCCGTGCTGGCGCGCGAACAGCAGAGCCCCGACGCGGTGGCGGCCCTCGCCTGGTTCAAGGCCGCCTTTCCCGGCCATCCCTACGGGGTGCCGACCCGCGGCACGCCGCAAACGGTCAAGGCCATCACCACCGCCGATCTCAAGACCTACGTCGCCCGCCACCTGGCCCGCGACAACCTGGTGGTGGGGGTGACCGGCGACATCACCCCGGCCCAGTTGGGCCCGCTGTTGGATTCCACCTTCGGCAAGCTGCCCGCCAAGGCCGAGGCGGTCACCGTCCCCGACGTGACCCCCAAGGCGCCGGGCCGGATCGACGTCATCACCCGCGACAATCCGCAAAGCACCGCCATGTTCGGCCAGGCCGGCCTGAAACGGGACGATCCCGACTGGTATGCCGGCTATGTGATGAACTACATCCTGGGCGGCGGCGGCTTCTCCTCCTGGCTGACCGAGGAAGTGCGCGAGAAGCGCGGCTTGGCCTATTCGGTCTACAGCTACCTTGAGCCGTTGCGCCATGCCGGCCTGATCATCGGCGGGGTCGCCACCCGGAACGCCGAGATGGGGCAATCGCTGGCGCTGATCCGCGACCAATGGAAGCGCATGCGCGACCAGGGGCCGACCCCGCAGGAACTGGCCGACGCCAAGACCTATCTGGTGGGGTCCTTCCCCCTGAACCTGGATTCCACCACCAGCATCGCCGAACTGCTGGTGACCATCCAGGTGGAGCATCTGGGCATCGACTACCTGGACCGCCGCGCCGGCCTGATCAACGCGGTGAGCATGGCCGATGTGCGCCGGGTGGCCAACCGCCTGCTGGACCCCGCCGCGCTGGAATTCGTCGTGGTCGGCAAGCCGCAGGGGGTGACGCCGGCACCGTAGGGCGGATTAGGCGATCGCCGCCGCCGGGCTGCGGAACGGCCCGGCGGCGGCCAGTTCACTGCGGTTGCGGCCGGCGGCCTTGGCGCGGTAAAGGGCGGCATCGGCCCGGTGCAGCACCCCTTCCAGGTCCTCGCCCGCCACCAATTCGCCGACCCCCACGCTGACGGTGAAGGCGAAGGGGGGCGTGCCTGCCGGGATGGACGCGGCGGCTTCCTCGGCGAAGGCGGTACGCAGCCGTTCGGCGGCGGCCAGGGCCTGCGCCGCGGTGCTGCCGGGCAACAGGGCGACGAATTCCTCGCCGCCGAAACGGCAGAACAGGTCCTCGCGCCGCAATACCCGCTCGGCCACCGCGACGAACCGGCGCAACACGGCGTCGCCGCCGGCATGCCCGAACCGGTCGTTGATCTGCTTGAAGTGGTCCAGGTCCATCATCAGCACTGAGAGCGGCTGCTCGACCCGGCGGGCGCGGGCGATCTCGCGCTCGGCCAACGACGCGAAGGCGCGGCGGTTCAGCACCCCGGTCAGCGGGTCGCGGCTGGCCTGCTGGTCCAGCTCGGCCTGCAATCGCTCGCTGGCCATCAGCACCATCCCCAGGGTCGCCGCCACCACCAGGCACAGCCCCCACAGGATGGCGAGGACCGCCACACCGCCCCGCTCCACCGTGCCGACGGCTTCGGGCTCGAACCCGACGGCGACGGCCCGTCCCAAGAAAAAGACGCAGTTGACGGCATAGAGCCACGCCATCGCCCGCATGATCTCGCGCCCGCTCGCGGCGGCGGCCCGGTGCAGCTCGCGGGCGATCAGGCCCGAGACGGAGGCGACCAGCACGGCGTTGGCGATCGAGAGGGCGGCCAAGGGATGGCTCAGGCCGGGCAGCAGGCTCGGCAGCACGCCGCAACCGGGAAGAATGATCGGCAGCGCCGGCGGCAAGGGCTTGCCGCCGGTGAAGCGGCGATGGCCGTCCCAGCTGACGGTGTACCCCGCAAGGATCAGGACCGCGGTCAGCACGGCCGGCAGCCGCTCGGACGGCAGGGCGCCGTGCAAGGGAACCTGCACCAGGGCGAGGGCTCCCAGCCCGCCGGCCATGGCCCAATGCCCCAGCCCTGGCATGCCCGGATGCAGGCGGTACAACAGGAATCGGGCCACGGCGCAGACCCCGATCGCCAGGGCGGCCGCGACCAGCAATGTGCGGATATCCAGGAACATGGTCTCAACAAGCCATTTCAGCATGTGCTTGTCAACGCCGCGCTCCCCCCCTCGCCCTTGGCGCGCAGCGCTTCGGCGCCGTTCAATACGTCCAACAGTTCGTCGGTGATCTGCTCCTGGCGCAGCACCCGCTCCTGGGCCCGCAGTTCATCCAGCCTGCGATCGATGTTGTCGGCGGCGGCGGCCATCGCTCGCAGCCGGGCGGCGTTTTCCGCCGCCAGGGATTCCGTCGCGGCATGGACGAGATCGGCCAGCAGGTACTCTCCGACCACCGCATCCAGCAGGCGGCGCGGCGGCAGATGGGACAGGGGCGGCACGCAGGCGGGCGGAGCGCGGAACCGCCTGAAATCGGGCGGCAGCAGCGCCCGGGTCGCCACCCGCCACCCACCGCCCCGCTCCAGGCAGCCGAACATCGTCACCAGTTCGGTGAAGGCGCCGGCCGTCAGCCGCTCGACCAGTCCGGCCGCCAGCCGGCGGGCCAGGGCGGGGATGCCCGCGGCATGGGGGGTCATGGAAACGGCCCACCGGGCCGGCCGGCCCAACTCGTCCAACAGACGGGCGCCCCGCGCGCCGACCACGTACAGCTCCGGCACCGATGCCGCGACGGCGGCGCGCGCCAGACCTTCGGCGTAGGACCCGACGAAGCCATGCTCGGCGGCGAACAGCAGCAGGGCCGGCCGGCGCGGCCGGATAACGGAGGGGGCGGGCCCGGCCAGCAGCACGGCCTGCGACAAGGCGGCGGCGACGATCTCGGCATAGCGGCCGGCGCCCTCCCGCAGCGCGGCCGCCTGTTGCAGGCGCATCGCGGCCAGGGCCCGCATGGCCCCCACCACCTCGGCCAGTTGCGCGAGGCTGGCCAGACGGGCGCGCAGCGCACCGAGGCGTTCCATCAGCCGGGCCGCGCGGCCAGGTCACGCAGCCCGGCCAGCAATTCGGCGCGGTCGTCGGCCGACAGGTCACCGGTGGCGGCGAGGCGGGCGGCCGGGCCGGGCGCCCGCTCGGCCAACCACAGGGCCAGCCGTTCGGCGAAAGCCGGCACCGCCTCGGGCGGCAGGGAATCCAGCAGCCCCTCGGCCAGGGCGAGCAGGCCCGCCACCTGCTCGGCCAGCGTACGGGTACGCGTATCGGGCTGGACCAGCAATTGGCGGATCCGCCGGCCATGGGCGACGATGGCCTGGGTGCGCGCGTCGGCCATGCCGCCGAACCGGGTGAAGACCTCCAACTCGATGAATTGGGCATAGTCCAGCCGCAACGAGCCGGCCAGCGCCTTCAGGGCCGCCGCCTGGGCCTTGCCGCCGACTCGCGACACCGACAGGCCGATATCCACCGCCGGCTTCTGGCCCTCGTGGAACAGCCTGGTGTCCAGGATGATCTGCCCATCGGTGATCGAGATCAGGTTGGTGGGGATATAGGCGGTCAGGTTGCCGGCCTGGGTTTCGGCGATGGGCAGGATGGTCAGCGAGCCGCCGCCCCGGCCGGACGACAGGTGGGCGCCCCGCTCCAGCAGGCGGGCATGGGTGTAGAACACGTCGCCGGGATAGGCCTCGCGCCCTGGCGGCCGGCGCAGCAGCAGCGACACCTGGCGGTGAATGGCGGCATGCTTGGACAGGTCGTCCAGCACCAGCAGCACGTCACGGCCGCGCTCGCTGAAATATTCCGCCATGGAGCAGGCGGCATAGGGCGCGATCCAGGCCAGCCCCGGCGGCCCCGCCGGTTCGGCCACCACCACCACGGTCCGCGCCTTGGGCCCCAGGCGGGCGATGGTGTCCACCACCCGGCCCACCGCCGAACTCTTCTGGCCGATGGCGGCGTAGACGCAGACCACATCGCTGCCGTTCTGGTTGAGGATGGCATCCAGCCCCAGGGCGGTCTTGCCGGTCTGGCGATCACCGATGATCAGTTCCCGCTGGCCGCGGCCGATGGGCAGCATGGCGTCGATTGCGGTGATTCCGGTAGCCAGCGGGCGGGTCACCGCCTCGCGGTCGACGATGGCCGGTGCCGGCCGCTCGATGGGAGCGACGGCGCGGCAATCCGGCGCGGGACCGCCGTCCAGCGGCCGGCCCAGCGGATCGACCACCCGCCCCAGCAAGGCCTCGCCCACCGGCACCCGCACCACATCGCCGGTGCCGGCCACCTCGGAGCCGGCGCCGATGTCGGTCCAGGCCCCCAGCAGCACCGCACCGACCCGGTCGGCCTCCAGGGTCACCGCCATGCCGGGCACGTCGCCGGCGAAGCGCAGCACCTCGTCGGCCCGCACCCGCCGCAGCCCGGACAGCCGCGCGATGCCGTCGGCGATGCCCTCGACGATGCCGACCTCGCGCCACTCGGCCCGGATGTCGGCCGCGTCGGCGGCGGCGCGGGCCTGCGCGCTCCAACGGGCCAGGTCGTCAGCCAGCTTCGGCATGCCCCATCTCCCGTTCGGCCGCCGCCAGGGCCTCGGCCCAGCTGACCGTCAGCACCGCGGCAGGACCGACCAGCCGTGCTCCGGCGATCAACGCGGGCGACGCGGCAAAGCGCAGCGGCCCGGCCACCCCCAGCACGGCGGCGAGGCGGCGGCCCCAGTCCTCCTGGCCGGCGGCATCCAGCGGCGGGGCGGTTTCGACGATCAGCGGCCCGCCGGCCAGCGCGGCCCGCTCCTCCGGCCCCAGGCCGCCCAGCCGCGCCAGCAGGGCGGCCAGGAACGGTCCCGGCCCCACCCCGGGCGCCGCCACCGCCAGCAGCCGGGCGGCCAGCGCCCCGGCGACCGCCGCCGCCTCGGCGCGCAAATCCGCGACGCTCTGGCGGCGTTCCTCGGCCAAGCTGCGGCGCGCCTCGGCCAGCAGGCGTTCGGCCTGAAGGCGGGCCGCCGCGACGATCGCCTCACCCCGGCCGGCGCCCTCGGCCTCGGCCCGGCGGCGCCGCTCGGCCAGGTCGGCCTCGGCGGCCGCCATGCGAGCCCGCCAGGCGGCCTCGGCCGTCTCGGCGCGGCGCTCGGCGGCCGCGGCCTTGTCGCGGGCCGCCAGGGTTTCGGCCCGGCGGCGGTCGACCGCCGCCAGCACCGGCCGGTAGAGGAACCGCTGCAACAGCCAGACGAGAACCAGGAAATTGACCGTCTGCAGGCCGAAGGTCCACCAGTCGATAGCCATGCTCAGCGGACGACATAGGGATTGGCGTACAGCAGCAGCAGGGCGACCACCAGGCAGTAGATCGCCATGGTTTCGATCATCGCCAGACCAACGAACAGGGTTCGCGACAGGGTGCCGGCCGCCTCGGGCTGGCGGGCGATGGCGTCCATGGCGGCGGCCACCGCGCGGCCTTCGGCCAGCCCCGGGCCGATGGCGCCGAACGACACCGCCACGGCGGCACAGACGATGCTGGCGATGCGGATCATATCATCGGGCATGGTCGTCCCTTCCTCCTTCAACCGTTCTCCACCGCCCCCACCGCCGCCCCCACGAACACCGCGGCCAGCACCGCGAAGATGTAGGCCTGCACCGCGCCGATCAGCAGCCCCAGCGCCATGATCGGCACCGGCAGCAGCAGCCCGGCCAGCCCGAGGAGGACGGCCAGCACCAGTTCGTGGCTCATCACATTGCCGAACAGGCGGACCATCAGGGCGAAGGTGCGCGTTCCTTCGGACAGGAAGGTCAGGGGGGCCAGCAGCGGCGACGGTTGGACGTAATGGGCCAGATAGCGGCGCAGCCCCAGGGCGCGGATGCCGTAGACATGGGTGGCAAGGAAAACGATCAGCGCCAGCGCGCCGGTGGTCTCGATCCGCGCGGTCGGCGCCGTCACCCCCGGCAGGGCGGGCGACAGGTTGCAGGCCAGGATGAACAGGAACAGCGTACCGATCAGCGGCAGATAGGGCCGGGGTGGCTGGCGCAGGGTAGCCTCGATCTGCCCGACGACGGCCTCGATCACGGCTTCCAGTGCCGCCTGCGCCCGGCCGGGGCGGTCGGCCAGGCGCCGGGTCAACAGGCGGGCGCCGCCGGCCAGCCCGGCCATGATCGCCCAGGTGGTGGCCACCGTCGGCGAAATCGGCACCGGACCCAGATGGAACAGCACGGCCGCAGCCAGGGGATTGATGGCGGTCACGGCACGCCCCCCAGCAGGCGCAGCATCAGGGGGCGGGCCACCACGAAGCCCGCCAGGGCAGCCAGCAGCGGCAGGGGACCGGAGCGGGCGGCCAGCCAGAACAGGCCGCTGGCGGCCAGCAGGCGCACCACCGCGGAGACGGCCAGCCAAGGGCGGCTCGCCAGACGCAGGCTGGCTTTCAGGACGGCGAAATAAGCCGCCCCTCCCAGCAGACCCAGGACGGCGGCGAGCAGCGCACCGGTCATGGCTGATGCATCCGCTTCCAGGCCAAGCGGCAGCCGACCCCCAGCCCCACCGCCAGCAGGGCGCCGGTGGCGGTGATGCCGCTATCCAGCCTGTGGTCGAGCCACCGCCCCAGCGCCAGGCCGGCCAGGGTGGGCAGGACGATCATCCAGCCCAGACCGCCGATCATCCCCAGGCTGCGGAAAAAGGAGCGTACGTCCTCGCCTTCGGCCCGGCTACGCTGGGCGCGATGGCTTTTCAGCCCGTCGAGCAGCGGATCGGGCGGTTCGGCCATCATGCCCCCCCGCCGGTCCGCAGATAGTCTTCGATGCGCCGCACCGCAGCCGCCTCCAGCCCGGCCGTTCCGGT
>JAKAFA010000066.1 GCA_021818185.1 Pseudomonadota bacterium
TTGACGCCGGCGGCATAGGCCTCCAGCGCGGCGCGGGTCGCCTTGTCGAGATGGGCCAGGCTGGCCGCGGCCCGGCGATGCAGGCCGAGGGTCCGCATGAACCGGTCGTTGGCCAGTCCGGACGGGCCGACGATCTCGGCCAGCCGCCCGGCGGCGGCGCGGCGTTGCAGCTCCATCTGCCAGATGCGGTCCTGGGCATGGGCCCAGCCCAGCGCGAAATAGGCATCATGGGCCGAGCGGGCGGTGATCTGGGGGATGCCGCTTGCGTCGCGGCTGATGGTGGCCGGCAGATCCAGGCCTTGCACCGGCACCCGGCCCTCGATGCGCGGCAGCGAACTCATCAGCCACAGAAAGGCGGTGGCGGCCGAAAGCAGCAGGACCAGGGCGGCGAGGTTGAGCACCACCGCCCGGCGGCTCATCTCGATCCCGTGGAAAGGCTCATCGCAGGGTGCCGGCGGCGGCGGCGGCAGGGGCTGGTCGGACAGAAGCTTGCTCCGTCGGCCGGGCGGCGTGGCGGTAGGACGCACGTTCAAGGCCATTGTCCTTAGTCCGGAGAGGTCGGTGGCGCAAGCCTTTCGTCGCCTGCTCGGCCATTGGCGAAGACGAGCTACACCATGATATAGGTGTCGCCCCACGAGTAAGGAGAGGATGCATGATCGGAAGGCTCAACCACGTCGCCATTGCCGTTCCCGACCTGGAGGCGGCGACCGCCCTCTACCGCGACACCCTGGGCGCCAGGGTGTCCCAGCCGGTGGCGCAGGCGGCCCATGGCGTGACGGTGGTGTTCGTCGAACTGCCCAACACCAAGATCGAGCTGCTCCATCCGCTGGGCGAGACCTCGCCGATCGCCGCCTTCCTGGCCAAGAACCCGTCGGGCGGCATCCACCATGTCTGCTACGAGGTGGACGACATCTACGCCGCCCGCGACCGGCTGAAGGCCGAGGGCGCCCGCGTGCTGGGCGACGGCGAGCCGAAGATCGGCGCCCACGACAAGCCGGTCCTGTTCCTTCATCCCAAGGATTTCTGCGGCACCCTGGTGGAGTTGGAGCAGCGCTGACCGTGCGGCCCGGCCCGGCGGCGGCCAATATCGCCTGAACATCCGGCAGGTGGCGCGGGTGTGGTTGGAAAGCGATCATATCTTGCAGGCGGGCTCGCCGGACGCATCTTAAGTTCAGAGAGGCCGCCATGATCCGATCCCCCCTGCCCATCGATGACGAAACCGGCCGCCGCCGCATCCGCGCCGCCCTGGCGGTGGACGAGGCGGAATGCCTGGCCGGGCTGATGGCGGCGGCGCGCCGTCCGCCCGACGAGCGCGCCCGCATCGAGGCCGCCGCCGCCCGGCTGGTCGAAGGCGTGCGGGCCCACCGGCCGGGCCTCGGCGACCTGGACACCTTCCTGTCGGAATACCGGCTGTCCACCCGCGAGGGGGTGGCGCTGATGTGCCTGGCCGAAGCGCTGCTGCGCATCCCCGATCCGGCGACCGCCGACCGGCTGATCCGCGACAAGCTGGCCGCCGCCGACTGGGCCCGGCATCTGGGCCGCAGCGAGGCCGCCTTCGTCAATGCCTCGACCTGGGCGCTGATGTTGACCGGACGGCTGCTCGACGGAAGGGCGGACGATGGGGCAGCGGGGCAGGGCGGCTTGGCCGCCGCCGCCCACCGGCTGGCGGCGCGGGCCGGCGAACCGGTGGTGCGCGAGGCGTTGTCGCAGGCCATGCGCATCATGGGCCGCCAGTTCGTGATGGGCCGCACCATCGAGGCGGCGCTGGAGCGGGCTGAGGGCCAGCGGAAGCGCGGCTGGCGCCATTCCTTCGACATGCTGGGCGAGGCGGCGCGCACCCGCGCCGACGCCGAACGCTACATGCAGGCCTATGCCGGGGCCATCGCCGCCATCGGGCGGGCGGCGGCCGGGCAGGGGCCCGAGGCAGGGCCGGGCATTTCCGTCAAGCTGTCGGCCCTGCATCCGCGCTACGAGTTCGGACAGCGCGCGCGGGTGATGGCCGAACTGGCGCCGCGCCTGTCCGAGCTGTGCCGGCTGGCGCGAGATGTCAACATCGGGTTGACGGTCGACGCCGAGGAGGCCGACCGCCTGGACCTGTCCCTCGACGTGGTGGCGCGCATGGTGACCGATCCGGCCCTGGCCGGCTGGGAGGGGTTCGGCCTGGCGGTGCAGGCCTACCAGACCCGCGCCCTGCCGGTGGTGGACTGGCTGGTGGATCTGGCGCAGAGCAACGGCCGGCGGCTGATGGTGCGGCTGGTTAAGGGCGCCTATTGGGACACCGAGATCAAGCGCGCCCAGGAGCGCGGCCTGGAGCGCTATCCGGTGTTCACCCGCAAGGCGTCCACCGATGTGTCCTGGCTGGCCTGCGCCGGGCGGCTGCTGGCGGCGGGCAGCGCCATCTATCCGCAATTCGCCACCCACAACGCCCATGGGGTGGCGGCGGTGCGCGAGATGGCCGGCGGCCGCAAGGACTGGGAGTTCCAGCGGCTGCACGGTATGGGCGAGGCGCTGCACGCCCAGGTGCTGGGCGAGGCCGCCTGCCGCATCTACGCTCCGGTGGGCGGCCACGAAGATCTGCTGCCCTATCTGGTGCGCCGGCTGCTGGAGAACGGCGCCAACACCTCGTTTGTCAACCGGCTGGCTGACAGGGCGGTGCCGGTCGCGAAGATCGTTGCCGATCCGGTGGAAAGCCTGGATGCCCTGCCGGTGCTGCCCGATCCGCGCCTGCCTGCGCCGCCCGACCTGTACGGTCCGGCCCGCCGCAACGCCCGCGGCTGGGACCTCGCCGACCCGGTGACCCTCGCCGGGCTGGACCGGGCGCTGACGGCGGCCGGCCGCCGGGAATATGGCGCGGCGCCGCTGATCGCCGGGGCCGAGGTGGTGGCCGGCGATTCTGCCGAGGTGGTCGATCCCGCCGACCGGCGCCGCCGGGTGGGGCGGGTTTTCCCGGCCAGCCCGGCCGACGCCGCCCGCGCCGTACGTCTGGCCGCCGCTGCTTTCCACGCCTGGGACCGGCTGGGGGCCGAACGGCGGGCCGACATCCTGGAGCGGGCCGCCGACCTGTACGAGGCGGCGGGGGCGGAGCTGATGTGGCTGGCGATCCGCGAGGCCGGCAAGACCGTGGCTGACGCGGTGGGCGAGGTGCGCGAGGCGGTGGATTACCTCCGCTACTACGCCGCCGAGGGCCGCGCCCGTCTGGCCCGTCCCCTGGCCCTGCCGGGGGTGGCGGGGGAAACCAACGCCCTGGCCCTGCACGGCCGCGGGGTGTTCGCCTGCATCTCGCCCTGGAACTTCCCTTTGGCCATCTTCACCGGCCAGGTGGCGGCGGCGCTGGCGGCGGGCAACGCGGTGGTGGCCAAGCCGGCCGAACAGACGCCGCTGATCGCTGCGCGCGCCGTGCGGCTCCTGCACGCGGCCGGGGTGCCGGCCGAGGTGCTGCATCTGCTGCCGGGGGACGGAGCGGTGGGGGCGGAGGTGGTGGTGCAGCCCGATATCGCCGGGGTGGCCTTCACCGGTTCGACCGCCACGGCGCGGGCCATCCAGCGGGCCCTCGCCGCCAAGGACGGTCCCATCGTGCCGCTGATCGCCGAAACCGGCGGGCTCAACGCCATGGTGGTGGATTCCTCGGCCCTGCCGGAGCAGGTGGTGGCCGACGTGGTGGTCTCGGCCTTCCTCAGCGCCGGCCAGCGTTGCTCGGCGCTTCGCCTGCTGCTGGTGCAGGACGAGGTGTTCGAACGTACCGTAACCATGCTGGCCGGGGCGGCGGCGGAACTGGCCATCGGCGACCCGGCGTTGCTGGCCACCGATGTCGGGCCGGTGATCGACGCCGCCGCCCACGACCGGCTGGCCCGCCACGCCGCCAGCCTGGAGGGCCGGGGCCGCCTGCTGTTCCGCTGTCCGCTGCCCGCGGAGGCCGGCCACGGCACCTTCTTCCCGCCCTGCGCCTGGGAAGTGGCCGCCGATGACCTGCCCCGGCACGAAGTGTTCGGGCCGCTGCTGCATGTGGTGCGCTACGGCACCGCCGATCTCGACGATCTGTTGGAGCGGGTGGCCGCCACCGGCTACGGCCTGACGCTCGGGATCCACAGCCGCGTCGATTCCTTCGCCGAACGGGTGGCGGCGCGGGTGCCGGCCGGCAACGTCTATGTCAACCGCAGCATGATCGGCGCGGTGGTCGGCGCCCAGCCGTTCGGCGGCCAGGGCCTGTCGGGCACCGGCCCCAAGGCCGGCGGTCCCCATTACCTTTACCGCTTCGCCACCGAGCGGACCACCACGATCAATATCGCCGCCGCCGGCGGCAACCCCACGCTGCTGGCCATGGGCGAGGAATAGGGGGCGGGCTCGCGCCTTCAGCCCGGCAATTAACTCTTTAGGGGAAGATCACCTGTTGCTATACTAAGGTCTGGGGATGGGACTGTCCGGAAGGATGGGTGGCTTCAGCCGCCGGAGGTCCCGTTGCGAGGCTTTTCTTCAGAGTGCTCCACGGGCGGAGACACCAATGCCGGATCGTCGCCGGGCGACGCCCCGGCCGGACTGGTCACGCTTTTCGCCCCGATCGCCCGGGAAATCGTGGCGGATTTGGCGCCCGTCGTGCCGACGGCGATCGCGGCGGCCCTGGCCGAGGCCCTGTGCAGCCAGTGGCGCGGGCTGGCGAGCGGCGCCGAAGGCACGGACGAGGCCGACGCGGTGGCCGGTGCGCTGGTGGCCGCCGGCCTGGCCGCCGAGGCGGCGGCAGCGGTCAATTTCCGCATGGTGGGCCGGGTCCTCGACCACGGCGGGGCGTCGCCCCCGGGCGTGTCGCCGGAGTTGTGCCGCGCGGCCAATGCCGTCGCCCTTGCCGCGACGGCGGCGACCATGGCGGCATTGCCGGCGGCCGGGCCGCGACACGGCGGCCCCGGCGGGCTTGCCGGAACCGCCGATGCCGCAGTCGAGGGCGCGCGGCAGACCGAGGAACAATCCAGCGCCGCCTCGGGCGCGGCGGCGATGGTCGTGATGAATGTCCGCATGGTGTCGGGCATGATGGGCGAGGTGGCCCGCGGCATGGGCGAAATCGGCGGCCAAGTCGCGGAATCGCAGGGCTGCGCCGCGCGCGCCATGGCCGAGGCCAACCGATCCACCGACCGCCTGACCCAACTGTCGGAAGCGGTGGCGCAGATCGCCAGCACCGCCGACCTGATCCGGCGGATCGCCAAACAGACCAATCTGCTGGCCCTCAATGCCAGTATCGAGGCGGCGCGCGCCGGGGAGGCGGGCCGGGGCTTTGCCGTGGTGGCCGCCGAGGTCAAGGATCTGGCCAAATAGACGGCCCGCGCCACCGAAGGCATCAGCCGCCAGTTGGAGACCATCCGGGAAGCATCGCTGCATGTGGCCGAAACGGTCGAGGTGGTTCACGCCTCCTTCGACGGAATCCACGGGCTCGTGGAGCGGATTGCCACTTCGGTGGATGAACAGGTCTCGTCCCTCGCCACCATCACCTCTTTCGCGCAGGAGGCGGCGGAGAGCGCGGACGGTATCGCCGAGACTCTCGACCGGGTTGCCGCCTTCGCCGGCGCCACCGTCGAGCGGGTGACCCTGCTGCGGGATGCCATCAACTGAAACAAGTCAAGTCGACCGGAGAGGAGAAGAGTCCATGCCTTTGATGATGTGGAACGACA
This sequence comes from Pseudomonadota bacterium, assembly GCA_021818185.1. Taxonomy (GTDB): domain Bacteria; phylum Pseudomonadota; class Alphaproteobacteria; order Rhodospirillales; family Magnetospirillaceae; genus JAKAFA01. The sequence continues at coordinate 5,655 of JAKAFA010000066.1, forward strand.
AGATGAGCGTCGGCGTGGCGGCAATCGACGCCGAGCACAAGAAGTTGGTGTCCATGCTGAACGACCTCTATGACGGGGTTCAGTCCGGCCACGGCAAGGAGGCCCTCGGCAAGATCCTCGATGGTCTGGTCGCCTACACCGCCAGCCATTTCCAGCACGAGGAAAAGTTGTTCGCCCAGACCGCCTATCCGGCGGCGGCGGCCCACAAGAAGGAGCACGACGACCTGACCCGCCAGGTGCTCGACGTTCAGGCCAAGTACAAGGCCGGCGCCACCGGCACGTTGTCGCTGGAAGTGATGAGCTTCCTCAAGAACTGGCTGGTGGGCCATATCCAAGGCAGCGACAAGAAATATACCCCCCACCTGAACGGCAAGGGAATCCACTGACCGGCCGCCGGCGCGGCCGGGGCGGGGGTCGGCGCAGGCCTGCCCCCGCCCCGCCCGCCGGCACGGCACGCGGGATTACGCCGACCGGCGGCAGGTTGAAACGCCCAGCACGGTATAGGCGGGGCACCAGCCGACCAGACCGGTCACCAGGGGGACGACGCCCACCCAGGTCCAGGGGCTGCCGATGTGAAGGAGGGCCAGGACGATCAGCGCCAGGCCGACGACGATACGCAGGGGGCGGTCGATACCGCCGATATTGTGGTTCATGGAAGACCTCCCGCCGGGGTGAAAACATTGCGTGCCGTCATGGAAGCATGCCTGCCGCTGCCGGTCGGTGACCGGAGTCACATTCGCTCGGCCAGGCGTCCGAGGGCACCGGCATCGCGGACCTCCACCCGGCCGCGGTAGAGCGTCACCCAGCCGCGGCGCTCGAAATCCTTGAGCTGGCGGCTGATCACCTCGCGGGCCGTGCCCAGTTCGACGGCGATGTCCTGGTGGGTGGCGCGGACGGCCTCGCCGCCGGCCCGCGCCGCCAGCCAGCCGGCCAGTCGCATGTCGATGCGGCCGAACGCCACTTCCTCGATCAGCACCAGCAGGTCGGCGATGCGGGTGGCATAGGCGCCGAACACGAAATCCCGGAATACCGCCGAGCCGGCCAGCAGGCTGCGGAAGGTGGCGGCCGGCAGGCTGACCGCACGGACCGCGGTTTCGGCGATGCCCTCGGCGGCATAATCGGAACGGCCGATCAGGCAATTGGTGGTCAGGACGCAGGTCTCGCCGCGCTCCACCCGGTAGAGCACGATCTCGCGGCCGTTCTCGGCCACCTTCTGCACCCGGATGGCGCCGTCCAGCACCAGCACGTAGCCGGTGCAGGCCGATCCGTCCTGGAACAGCACCGTCCCGGCCGGGATGGCGGCGAGGCGGGCTGCCTGGGTGAAATGGCGCGCGGCGTCGGGCTCCAGCGCGGCCAAGCGGGGAAAGGCGTTGGCAAGCTCTTGGTCCATGCAGTCATTGTGCCGCAACCGGGCGACTCATGCCAGGGGTAGGACGAGAAGCCATCCCACACGTCCAAGGGTATAGAGCGGCGGCCATATTGCCGCAGAAGGCGTGGCGGCCCTAGTCTGACCCGGCAAAACCAACGGGATGTCCATGACTTGCGCGGTCACAGCATGAACGTCTTCCATCCGGCCGATCCTCAAGCCGACACCACCGGTGTGGGCCTGTCCACCCGCCCCGCCGTTCCGGCTATGGGGGGCGATGTCCTGGCCGATGCGCTGGCGGCGGTGGCCGATTGGGTGTGGGAGACCGACGGCGCGCTCAACGTCACGCGGCTGACGCCGACCACCGCGGCGGCTGGCGGCTGGCAGCCGGCCGAATTCGTCGGGCAGCGCTTGGACGACGTGCTGCAGCGCTGTTCGGCGGAATCCGACGGCCATTGGGCCAAGATGGGGGCGGTGGCGGCTCGCGCGCCGTTCCGGGACCTGCACCTGTGCCTGTGGGACGAGGCTCTCCACCGCATGCGCCACTGCCAGGTATCGGGCCATCCCGTCGTCGATGCCTTCGGCCGGTTCCTCGGCTACCGCGGGGTCGGGGTGGGCGCCCCGGCCGGCGCGCAGCCCGACCCGGGCGAAGACCGTTTTCATGCCGTCTTCGACCATGCGGCCCTGGGCATCGCAGTGGTGCGGCCGGGTGGGCGGATCGTCGAGGCCAATCAGGCCCTGACCGACCTGCTGGGCTGCCGGGCGGACGAGGTGCAGCGCCTGACCTTCGCCGAGCTGATGCATCCCGAAGATCTGGCCAGCGACGCCGAACTGGCCCGCCGACTGCTGCGCGGCGAGATCGAGTCTTATACCCGCGAAAGCCGTTATCGCCGCCGCGACGGCACGCTGTTCTGGGGGCGGGGAACGGTGTCGCTGGTCCGCGGGGCGGCGGAACGCCGGTTCGCGGTGGTGATGATCGAGGATATCGACGAGCGCCGCCGGGCCCAGGACGATCTGTCGATGTTCCGGTCCGCCATGGAGGCCTCGCACGAGGCGATCGCCATCCTGACGCCCAACGGCCGGGTTCTGTACGGCAACAGCGCCTATTGCCGGCTGTTCGGGGTGGCGCCCGAGGCGATGGTCGGCACCCATTACCGCACCTTCTTCCCGGCCGAAGGCCAGATGGTCCTGGATATGTCGGTGACGCCCGCCCTGCTGCGTGGCGAAAGCTGGGAAGGCGTGGTCGAGGCGCGCGATACCAGCGGCCGGCGCTTTCCCCTGTGGCAGCGGGCCGGCGTGGTGCGCGATCCGGCCGGGCAGGTGCGCTTCTATTTCGCCTTCATGCACGACCATACCGCCCAACAACTGTTCGAGGACGAGCTGTTCGACGCCAAGGAGGCGGCCGAGGCCGCCAACATCGCCAAGACGCGCTTCCTGGCCGCCGCCAGCCACGATCTGCGCCAGCCCATGCAGGCGCTGGCCATGTTCGTCGCCGTCCTGGCCGGGCGCGGCCGCGCCGACGGCGAACCGGACCCCCTGGTCGGCCGCATCCAGGACTCGGTCTCGGCGTTGGAGGGGCTGCTCAACAGCCTGCTGGACGTATCCAAGCTGGAAGCCGGGCTGGTGGTGCCGCACAAGGAGGAATTCGCCGCCCTGCCGATGATGCGGCGGCTGGCCGCCGAATTCGAACCGCTGTGCGAGGCCGAGGGCCTGCGTCTTGGGGTGGTGCCGTGCAGCCTGACGGTGCGCAGCGACCCGGCGCTGCTGGAACGGGTGCTGCGCAACCTGCTGAACAACGCCATCCGCTACACCCGGAGCGGGCGCATCCTGTTCGGTTGCCGTCGGCGCGGCAAGGCGGTGCGCTTCGAGGTGTGGGACACCGGCATCGGCATTCCCGGGGAGGAGTTGAAGAACATCTTCCGCGAGTTCCATCAGGTGGGCAATCCTGGCCGCGACCGGCGCCAGGGGCTAGGCCTGGGCCTGGCCATCGTCGAGCGGCTGTCCAACCTGCTGGAGCACCGCGTCAGCGTCGCCTCCGTCGAGGGCCGGGGCTCGGTGTTCGCCGTGGAGGTGGCGGTGGCCCATCAGGCGAAGGCGCCGCCGCCGCGGCAGCTGCCCCTGGGCCTGGCCCGGACCGGCGCCACCGTGGTGGTGATCGACGACGAACCCGACGTGCTGGAGAGCATGCGCCTGCTGCTGGAAAGCTGGGGGCATCATGTCCTGCCGGCCGCCAGTGCCGAAGAGGTGATCCGTCATCTGCCGGTTCTGGGCCGCCAGCCCGACTTGATCATCGCCGATTACCGCCTGCAGAATGGCGATACCGGCGGCCAGGCCATCGCCCGCGTCGAGGTCCATCTGCGCCCGCAAACCAAGGTGCCGGCCATCATTCTGACCGGCGACACCGCCCCGGAACGGCTGCGGCAGGCCCAGGCCCTGGGCCACGGCCTACTGCACAAGCCGGTGCAGGCCGATGCGTTGCGCGCCGCCATCGACGAGGCTCTGAGCTGTGCGGCGGCGCCGCGGCGGGGCCGGCGGCGCGGTGGGCGCAAGGGGCGGACGGTCAACGCCGGTTGATGGGGCGTCCGTCGGCCGGCTGAAGCGCCGCCAGGAAGCGGTCGATCTCCGTCGCCAGCCCCGCCGACCGGCGGGACAGGTCCTCGGCGGTGGCCAGCACCTGTTCAGCGGCGTTGCCGGTGGTTTCGGCTCCGTGGTTGACGGTGGCGATGCTGTCGGTGACGGCACGATTGCCGGCCGACGCCTGGGCTACATGGTGCGCGATCCGGCGGCTGGCGGCGCCTTGCTCCTCGACCGCGTCGGCGATGGCCGCGGCGCCCTGGCTGATGGCGACGATGGTGCCGTTGATGCTGACGATGGCCTCCACCGCTTCGCGGCTGGCCGATTGCACCGCGCCGATCTGCATGACGATCTCTTCGGTGGCCTTGGCGGTCTGGGTGGCCAGGCTTTTCACCTCGCCGGCCACCACGGCGAAGCCTCTGCCGGCTTGGCCGGCCCGCGCCGCCTCGATGCTGGCGTTCAGCGCCAGCAGGTTGGTCTGTTCCGCGATGTCGTTGATCAGACTGATGATTTTGCCGATGCGCCCGGCGGCGTCGGACAGGCTGCGCACGATGGCGTCGACCCGGACCGCTTCGCTCGCCGCGGTGATGACGGTTTGGGTGGAAAGGGCGGTCTGGCGGTCGATTTCCGCTTCGGCGGCGGCCAACCGGTCGGCGGCAATTGCGACGGCGCCGACATTGGCCGAGGCCTGGCTCGCCGCGGCGGCGGCCAGGGCGGTCTGGCGACCGGTGTCGCGCGCCACCGCGGCCATGGCGGCGGCGGAATCCCGCAATTGGCCGGCATCCGCGGTCAAGCCCGCCAGGATGCCGGCAACGCCGTGATGGAACTCCGCGGTAGCCTGCTCGGTTGCGGTCCGCTGGCGATCCTGCGCGTCGCGAAGCGCCTGCTGGGCGGCGGCCAGGCGTTCCCGTTCGCGGGCGCCGGCGCGGAGTGCCTCCAGCGCCTGGCCCATGGCGCCGATTTCGTCGCGGCGGCCGGTACCGGAAATGGCGACCCCCAACTCGCCGCCGGCCAGGGCGCGCATGGCGGCGATGCCGGCGGCCAGGGGCCGGACGATGGTGCGGCGGGCGATGAGGAAGCTGACCAGGCCGGTCAACACGGCGACCAGCAGGGTGGCGGCGGCCAGGCTTTTCGTGGTCGCCGCACCGGCCCGGCGAAACTCGGCCTCCTTGATGCCGACATAAAGGATGCCGATCACCCGGCCCTGGGCGTCCAGGATGGGGTCGTAGGCCGTCATGTAGGCTTCGCCCAGGATCGTCACCTCTCCGCGGAACGGTGCGGCCGTGCCGAACACCGCGGCATAGGCGGCATTGCGCTCCAGCCGGGTGCCGACCGCCCGCCTGCCATCCGCCCGCCGCACGTTGGTGGCGATCCGGGTATCGCCCTGGAACACGGTGGCGGTGCCGCCCACCAGGGCCTGGATGCGGTCGACCGTCGCCAGGTCGCCGTTGAGGATATGCTCGCCGGCCATCAGCTTGCCGTCGGCGAGACGGAACGGCTGGCCGAGGCCCCGCAACACCTCCCACGCCACCTTCATGTCGGTGTCCACCCGCTCCCGCGCCGCCGCGTCGGCGCCGGCCCGCAGCAGATAGGCGGCGGTACCGGCGGCGGCCAGCCCTAGCACCGCCACCCCGAACACGGCAAGCAGGACGATGCGGGGAACCAGTCCGAAGCGGGTGAGGGGGGCGCCGAAGGCGGTCATGGCGGCTGATCCGTCGAAGTCCGATCTTCGCCGTTATCTGGCCCGGGGAAAAGGCGGGACCAATCGGCCGGAGACGCTAAGGAAGGAGGGGGGATTGACGTTGTCTCCGGCTGCCCACGCGCTCTCCCCGGCATAAACCGGCCCGGCCGGACGCGTCAGCCGGCGCCCCATTGATCGGGTTGGCCCGTCGCCTGTATAGTCCCCCCCCATGCGCGCGTTCCTACTCCATCGTGTCGGCCGGCTGCTGCCGCTACTCGTGCTGGCGCTGGCGATTGCAGGGTGCGAGTCCTCGTGGCCGAGCGGGGCGCCGCTCCGGCAGATCCGCCATGTCGAGCGGCAATGCCCGTCATTCATTACGGCCAGCCTCGGCGACACGGTCTATTCCGTGGCGCGGCGCTGCCGGGTGTCGGTACGCGAACTGATCGACCTGAACGGTTTGCAGCCCCCCTATATCCTGGACCCGGGCATGGTGCTGCGCCTGCCCGGCAGCCGGGAATACCTGGTGTTGCGTGGCGACACCCTGTCGGCGGTGGCGCGCCGCTTCCATGTCGGGTTCGAGACCTTGGCCGAGGTCAACGGCAAACGGCCGCCCTACGTCATCCGGGTGGGCGAGATCCTCCATATCCCGGGATCGCCCGGGACCTCGGCCGTCGCCTCGGCGCGATCGGCCGGCTTGGACGGCGGAACCATCGTGGTGGCCTCGCCCAATGCCGCCGCCCGGCACGAGGTTCAGCCGGCGGCCACCCCCTCCGCGCTGGAGGGCGAGTCGCAGCCCGCCCCGCCGCCACCGCGGCCGGAATTGGCCGCCTATGGTCCGGCACCGGCACCGCGCCCGGCCGAGGCGGCTGCCGCGCCCGCCCCGTCGCCCCCCACCTCGTCGCCCCCCACCTCGTCGCCGCCCACCCCGTCGCCGCCCGCCGTGGCTGCGGCGCCCGGCGTGCCGCCCGAGCCTGGCCCGATCAGCGGCCACGGCTTCATGTGGCCGGTCAAGGGCGAGGTGGTACTGGAGTTCGGTCCGCAGGCGGCCAAAGGCCAGAACAATGACGGCATCAACATCGCCGCCCCCGCCGGCACGCCGGTGCATGCCGCCGAGAACGGCGTGGTCGCCTATGTCGGCAACGAGCTCAAGGGCTTCGGCAACCTGATCCTCATCAAGCACGCCGATGGCTGGATGACCGCCTATGCCCATGCCGGGCGGGTCGAGGTGCGGCGCGGCCAGGTGGTGCGCCGCGGCCAGGTGATCGCCACGGTGGGAGCCACCGGTTCGGTCACTTCGCCGCAATTGCACTTCGAAATCCGCCACGGCACCGAGGCGGTGGACCCCGTGGGATACCTCAAGGACTCGCCGGTCAGCTGAGACCTTTAATCCAGGGTCCGTCCCAGCCGGCCAGCCAGGTCCTGGATGAACTGCCAGGCGACGCGGCCCGAGCGGGCGCCGCGGGTCACCGCCCATTCATTGGCCTCGCGCCGCAGGTCCTCCTCGCCGATGGGCAGGGCGAAACGGCGGGCGTAGCCGGCGACGATGTCCATATAGGTGTCCTGGTCGACGTGGTGGAAGCCCAGCCACAGGCCGAAGCGGTCGGACAGCGACACCTTTTCCTCGATGGCTTCGCCGGGATTGATGGCGCTCGACCGCTCGTTGTCGATCATGTCGCGGCTCATCAGGTGGCGGCGGTTCGAGGTGGCGTAGAACACCACATTGGCCGGCCGCCCCTCGACGCCGCCCTCCAGCACGCCTTTCAGCGACTTGTAGGCGTCGTCCTGGGTTTCGAAGGACAGGTCGTCGCAGAACAGCACGCAACGGCGGTCGGAATCCTTCAATATGCGCAGCAGGTGCGGCAACGAGGGGATGTCGTCGCGGTGGATTTCCACCAGGGCCAACGCACCGGGGCGTTCGGCGTTGATCGTGGCATGCACCGCCTTGACCAGCGAGCTTTTGCCGGTGCCGCGCGAGCCCCACAACAGGGCGTTGTTGGCCGGCAGGCCGGCGGCGAAGCGGCGGGTATTGGCGAGCAGCAGATCGCGCTGGCGGTCCACTCCCTTGAGCAGCCCGATATCAACCCGATTGACGTCGGCCACCGGCTCGGCCCGGCCGCAATCGGCCCGCCAGACGAAGGCGTCGGCGGCACCCAGGTCGGCGGGCGGGGTGGGGGGCGGCGCCAGACGGTCGAGGGCGTCGGCGATGCGGGCAAGCAGGCGCTGAATGTCGGAATCCATGGCGAACCTTCGCGGCCGGAAGACGGAGGCGGCAACCCTAGACCGCCGGCTCATCCGGGGCAACCCCGCGGCGGCCGGCGGAATTGAGCCGGAGTTAAGGTTTGCATCCCGCGCCGGGACGGCTATATTCCGGCCACGCTCACGCGACCGATCGCATCCCGAGGAGACCCCAGATGTTCATTTCGACCGCTTTCGCCCAGGCTGCGGCACCCGCCGGAAGCCCCGCGGCCGGGATCGAATCCTTTCTCCCCCTCATCCTCATCTTCGTGGTCTTCTACTTCATGTTGATCCGTCCGCAGCAGAAGCGGGCAAAGCAGCACAAGGAGATGCTGGGCAACCTGCGGCGTGGCGACCGGGTGGTCACCGGCGGCGGCATCCTCGGTACGGTGTCCAAGGTGGTCTCCGACAACGAGGTGGCCGTCGAGATCGCCGAAGGCGTGCGGGTGCGGGTGGTGAAGTCGACCATCACCGAGATCCTGACCAAGACCGAGCCGGTGGCGGCCAAGGATGCCGGCAAGGACAAGGACGCGGCCGAGAAGCCGGCCGGCGGCGAAGGCGAGAAGCCGGCGGACAAGTAATCCGCCGGCATGTTGGCCCTGCGGGGCGCTCCCAGACCACGGGCGGGATATGCTGTACTTTTCCAAATGGAAGATCGCGCTGCTGCTCCTGTTGAGCCTGGCGGCCGTCGTGCTGGCCGCGCCCAACATTCTGCCGCGCGACGAGGCCGAGAAGCTGCCGGGCTGGCTGCAGCCGGTCAGCCTGGGGCTTGACCTCCAGGGCGGGTCCTACCTGCTGCTGGAGGTCGATACCGCGTCGGTGATGCGCGACCAGCAGACGTCGCTGGTCGAATCCATCCGTGCCACGCTGCGCAAGCAGCGCATCAAGTACGCCGACCTGGGAGCGGTGGGCAAGACCGGGGTCCAGGTGCGCATCCTGGAGGCCGCCGACCGCGACCGGGCGCGCGAGCTGATCCACAAGCTCGACACCGACGTCAAGTCGGAGATGGCCGATGACGGGATGCTGAGCCTGACCTATCCCGAACCGGTGGTGAACAAGCGTACCGCCCAGGCGGTGGAGCAGTCGCTGGAGATCGTGCGCCGGCGCATCGACGAACTGGGCACCCGCGAGCCGGCCATCCAGCGCCAGGGCGCCGACCGCATCGTCGTGCAGTTGCCCGGCGTCAAGGACCCCGACCGCATCAAGCAGTTGCTGGGCAAGACCGCCAAGCTGACCTTCCACATGGTGGACGACAGCGTCACCCCGCAGGAGGCGATGCGCGGCCACATGCCGCCCGGCTCCGAGGTGCTGCCCGCTGCCGACCAGGGCCGCGGCCTGCCCACCGCCTACGTGGTCCACCGGCGGGTCGACGTCGGCGGCGACATGCTGGTCGACGCCCAGGCCACCTTCGATTCCTCCAGCCGCCCGGTGGTGAGCTTCAAGTTCAATACGGCCGGCGGCAAGCGGTTCGCCGATACCACCAAGGAGAATGTCGGCCGCGAATTGGCCATCGTGCTCGACGACAAGGTGATTTCCGCGCCGCGCATCAATGAGCCGATCCTTGGCGGGTCGGGCATCATTTCCGGCGGCTTCACCGTCCAGCAGGCCAAGGATCTGGCGCTGCTGCTGCGGGCCGGCGCCTTGCCGGCGCCATTGAACGTGCTGGAACAGCGCACCGTCGGCCCCGACCTGGGCGCCGATTCCATCCGGGCCGGTGCGGTGGCCAGCGGCCTCGGCCTCGGCCTGGTGGTGGTGTTCATGGTGCTGGTCTACGGCAAGCTCGGCCTGATCGCCGATGCCGCCCTGGTGCTGAACCTGATCATCCTGATGGCGCTGCTGTCGGTCCTGGGGGCCACCCTGACCCTGCCGGGTATCGCCGGCATCGTGTTGACCATGGGCATGGCGGTGGACGCCAACGTGCTGATCTACGAGCGCATCCGCGAGGAGCTGCATCACGGCCGCACCGTGATCTCGGCGGTGCAGGCCGGCTTCGAGCGGGCCTTCGCCACCATCCTTGACGCCAACCTCACCCATATGATCGCCGCCCTGCTGCTGTACATCTTCGGCACCGGCCCGATCCGCGGCTTCGCCGTCACCCTGGGGATCGGCATCGCGACCTCTCTGTTCACCGCCATCATGATGACCCGTCTGATGGTGGCGACCTGGATCAAATGGCGCCGGCCCAAGATGCTGCCGCTGTGAGCAAGGAATCGGTGCGATGAATTTCTATTCCCGTTGGATCGCCAACAAGAAGCCGAATTACGACTTCATCCGGCTGCGCTTCATCGCCTTCGGCATCACTGCCGTGTTGATCATCGGATCGGTGGCGTCCATGGCGATCAAGGGATTCAACTTCGGCATCGACTTTGCCGGCGGCTTGGTCATCGAGGTGAAGACCACCGATGGACCGGCCGACCTGGCCAAGATGCGCGGCGTCCTCAACGGCCTGGGCCTGGGCGACGTGGCGTTGCAGGAATTCGGCAACACCCATCATGACGTGATGATCCGCGTCCAGAAGCAGGAGGGCGATTCCCACGCCGAGATGGCGGCCCTCAACCGGATCAAGCAGGCGCTGGGGGCGGGCTACGATTACCGGCGGGTCGATGTGGTCGGCCCCAAGGTCGGCGGCGAACTGAAGCGCGACGGCGCCCTGGCGGTCGCTCTGGCGGTGATGGCCATCGCCGCCTATGTGTGGTTCCGCTTCGAATGGCAATTCGGCGTCGGCGCCCTGGTCGCCACCTTCCATGACGTGATCACCACCTTCGGCCTGTTCTCCCTCTTCGGGCTGGAATTCAACCTGACCACGGTGGCGGCGATCCTGACCATCGCCGGCTATTCCATCAACGACACCGTGGTGGAATACGACCGGGTGCGCGAAAACCTGCGCAAATACAAGTCGATGTCGCTCTACGACCTGCTGAACCTGTCGGTCAACGAGACCCTGGCCCGGACCATCCTGACGGTGGCCACCGTGTTCCTGTCGGTGGTTTCGCTGCTCAGCCTGGGCGGCGAGGTGTTGCGCGGCTTCTCGATCGCCATGTTGTGGGGGCTGGTCATCGGCACCTATTCGTCGATCTATGTCGCCATGCCGGTGCTGATCTACTTCAATCTGCGATCCGGCAAGGAAAAGCCGGCGGAGGACGGCGCGGTCGGCGAGGCGGCGCCCTGACGGGCGCCCGGAGAGCGGCACAACGGGGTATCGGCCATGGACATCACCCCCCTGATTCCCGCCGGCCGGCAGGTGATCGAAGGCTACGGCGACGGCGGCTTCACCATCTCCGGCTCGCGCTGGAACGGATCGGTGCTGGTGCTGCCCGGCCGCACCGTGGCGTGGCCGGTGGCCGCCCTGGCCGAGGTGACCGTCGCCGCACTGATGGTGGTTGCCGCCGAGGCTCCGCCGCCGGAAATCCTGGTGCTGGGCTGCGGGCCGCGCCTGGGGATGATCCCGCGCGAGTTGCGCGCCGCCCTGCGGGCGGCCGGCACGGTCATCGAGCCGATGGATACCGGTGCCGCCTGCCGCACCTACAATGTACTGCTGACCGAGGATCGCCGCGTCGCCGCGGCGCTGATCGCGGTGTGATGCCGGCAGGTTCCGGCGTCGGAGTCCAGGGACCGGCCCCGGCCATCCGACGCGCGGACCGCACTCCCTACTTGTCCACCACGCTGACGGCGCGGCGGTTCTGGGCCCAGGCGGCTTCGTTGCTGCCCACCGCCACCGGGCGTTCCTTGCCGTAGCTGATGGTCCGCAGGCGGCCGGCGGCGATGCCGTGGTCGGTCATGTAGTTCTTGACCATATTGGCACGGCGGTCGCCCAGGGCCAGGTTGTATTCGCGGGTGCCGCGCTCGTCGGTATGGCCTTCGATGATCAGGCGCACGGTCGGATTGCGGTTCAGCCAGGCGATCTGGCGGTCCAGGGTGGCGCGCGCCTGGGGGCTGAGGCTAGTGCTGTCGGTTTCGAAGTAGACGCGGTCGCCCACCGAGGTGGCCAGCTCGTTCTGGGCGGAGGTCAGCGCGTCGACCTGGCTGCGGCCGACCGGCGCGGTGGCGATGCTGCTCTGCGGCATCATGCTGCTGCGGCCGCTGCCGGCGGCAGTGCCGGTGTCTTCGCCCGAGGACGAGCAGCCCGCGATGGCGAGGGCGGCAAAAAGGGTGACGGGAAGAAGCCTGCGCATCTTGCTTAGCCTTGTTTGTGGACTGTGATGGAACCGAGGGTCGCTTCCGAATATGGCGGGATTGCGACCGAACACGGCGAAGATAAGTCAATCTCCATGACGAAAAAAAGGCTCTCCTTCACCGGGAAGGAGAGCCTTGGCATGCGCAACCGGCATTGGTCAGCCGAGATTGCTCTCGACGAAGTCCCAATTTACCAGGCTGTCCAGGAATGCCTGGACGAAGTCCGGC
>JAKAFA010000067.1 GCA_021818185.1 Pseudomonadota bacterium
CGCCGCTCGTCGTGGCCGGTGGGCATTCCTACCGGGTGCGGCGGCTGGCCGGCGGCGGCTTGGCCGGCCAAGACCCGGTCCGGCTGGTGGCGGACGGCGTCGCCGGCGCTCGCGCGGCCATGGCCCGGCAGACCATTGCTGTGGTCGGCGCGGTATTCGCCGGCGGCCGGCCCGGCTTCTGGCTGCTGGAGGATCAGGCCGATGCCGCGGCCGGGGATTTCGGTCATGCCGAAGACCTGCTGGACCACGCCTGCGCGGCGGTGCCGCCGATTCGTTAACCGTCCACCGGCGTTGCCGATCCGCGATGCATGAACCGGCGGGCGGCGCAACGCCCGGCGAGGGGGTATCTCTTGCCAGCGGGCGGCCATCCGCCAAGGGGCCTGGGCAAAAGGAAGCGGAGGGCGCGGTGCCCCCCGCCGCGATGATTGCATGCGGTCGGAATCCATCGGCCGGTTATTGCCCGCCACCGCCTGTCGCCCCGTTGCCCCCCGCCGCGCCGCCGCCCCCCGCCGCGCCGCCGCCCCCCGCCGCGCCGCCGCCCATGCCCTGCGACTGGGACGGTGTCTGCTCGGTGTTCATGCCGCCAGACGACGAGCCGGGCTGTTGCTGCTGTTGCTGCTGGGTTCCGGGCAACTGGGCGGTCTGACATTCCGGCCGGGTGTCGTTGGGCGTGCAGTTGAGCGGGGCGTTGCTGGCGCCCTGACCGGGCTGGCCCTGCGAACTGCCGGCGGATCCATAGGGAGGAGTGCTTTCCGTCGATTGGGCGAAGGCCGGGGTCGCCATGAGCAGGGCCAACGCCGCTGCGGTGAGGAAACGCGTCATGTGTCGCTCCTGTGCTCTGCACCAGAGAGTGTGCGCCGATGACGCTCCGAACGCTGGTCGGCGGGAAAGGTTGCCGCCGCGTGCCGGTCTCTGCCAGAATGGGGGAGACCTGTCCCTTCGGGGGGAGGGCGGTTGACGAACCGGCAGGTCAGGTCGATGCGCAAGCGGCGCCGCAATGCCGGCCGGCAATCAAAAGGAGTGTTTCTTTGTCGTCCGGCCATCGGCGCAACCGATACTCTTCTGTCGTCCGCTCAGTAAAATGGCCAGGCTAGTTCTTATGGGTAAGTTCGGGGGAACTGCTTCGGCGGCATTGGTAAAATTTCTCCAAATGCGGTAGACTAGCACGATTATTGAGAGGAGCCTGGAGGCTTCATGAGCGTTGTCGGTCGGACCATCTTGGTCGTCGAAGATGATTCCATGGTACTTACGGGTTTGCAGATGATCCTGGAAAGCTGGGGCATGAATGTGCTGCCGGCCGAAGATCTGGGCGGCGTCATCGCCTCTCTGGGCGGGGGCGTGCCCGAACTCATTCTCTCGGACCTGCGTCTGCGGGCCGGGCTGACTGGATTCGAGGTGGTCGAGCGGGTGCGTGCCGAATTGGGCCGCAATGTGCCGGCGGTGATCCTGACCGGCGAGACCGGGCGCGACGAATTGGCCGAGGGCCGAGCCCGCGGCCTGGCCTTTCTGCACAAGCCGATTCAGGCCGAGCCGCTACGCCGGGCCATCGCCACCGCCCTGGACGGCTAAGCCCCTACTGGGCTTCCTGGATCTTGTGGAGCAGGAAGTCGCGGAACACGGTAATGCGCTTGGAATGGCGCAGTTCTTCCGGATAGACGAAATAGGTGTCGAGCTTCGGGCCTTTCAGCTCGGGCAGCACATGCACCAGATTGTCCGCCTCGCCGCTCATGTAGTCGGGCAGGGCGGCGATCCCCAGCCCCGACTTCACCGCCCGGTAGATGCCGTAGATGTTGTTGACCTCCAGCACCGGCTTGCGCGGATGGGCGGGGGCGGCGCCGGCCTCCAGCAGCCAGTTGACGTTGGCCACCGGTGGCGATACCCGCTGGTCTTCGCCATAGACGATGATGTGGTGGTTGTCGAGGTCCTCGGGGGTGCGGGGCATGCCGTGCCGCTTGAGATATTCCGGCGCCGCGTAGACGTTGTAGTTCATGGTCAGCAGATGGCGCTGCACCAGATCCGGCTGGCGTGGCTGCATCATGCGGATGGCGACGTCGGCTTCGCGCATGGCCAGGTCCAGCTCGCCATCGAACAGCACCATGGTGACTTCGATGTCGGGGTAGAGGTCGAGGAAGTCCTTGATTCGCGGCGTCAGCCACAGCGAGCCGAAGGCGACGGTGGTGGTGATCTTCAGCGGGCCCTGCGGCCGTTCCCGGCTTTCGGTCAGCAGGGCCTCGGTCATCGCCAGCTTGGAGAAAATCTCGCGTGCGGTCTTATAGAGCAGCTCGCCCTGCTCGGTCAGGATCAGGCCGCGGGCATGGCGGTGAAACAGGGGGAGGGACAGGCTTTCCTCAAGCGCGCTGATCTGGCGGCTGACGGCGGACTGACTCAAGTTCAGCACTTCGCCCGCGTGGGTGAAGCTCCCCGCCTCGGCAACCGCGTGGAAAACCCTCAGCTTATCCCAATCCACCTGGCGGGTCCCTCCCCATGAGGCGGAGGCCGTGCCCCGCACCCCTACTTTTGTCTACTTTGCCGCAACCTCCGCCGCATGTCCATGGATGGTAAGAAACCGCTCGGCCTCCAGCGCAGCCATGCAGCCGGTACCGGCGGCGGTCACCGCCTGGCGGAATACCTTGTCCTGGACATCGCCGGCGGCGAACACGCCGGACCGGCTGGTGGCGGTCGAGCCGGGCGTGGTGACGACGTAGCCTTCGGCGTCGATATCCAACTGGCCCTTGAACAGCTCGGTATTGGGCGAATGGCCGATGGCGACGAACACGCCGTCGGTGGCCCGCTCCGACAGGGCGCCGGTCTTGACGTTCTTCAGCCGCACGCCGGTGACGCCGGGCGGATTGCCGGCGCCCAGGATTTCGTCGATCACGCTGTCCCAGACCACCTCGACCTTGGGATTGGCGAACAGCCGGTCCTGGGCGATCTTCTCGGCGCGCAGCGAATCGCGGCGGTGGATCAGGGTGACCTTGGCGGCGATGCCGGCCAGGTAGATGGCCTCCTCGACCGCCGAATTGCCGCCGCCGACCACCACCACGTTCTTGCCGCGGAAGAAGAAGCCGTCGCAGGTGGCGCAGGCCGAGACGCCGAAGCCCTGGTAGCGGCGCTCGGATTCGATGCCCAGCCAGCGGGCGGTGGCGCCGGTGCAGATCACCAGGGTATCGCCGATATAGATGTCGCCCGAATCGCCGACACAGCGGAAGGGTCGCTTGGACAGGTCGACCTCGACGATGGTGTCGTACAGGAAGGTGGTTCCGACGTGCTCGGCCTGCTTCTGCATCTGCTCCATCAGCCAGGGGCCCTGGATGGCCTCGGCGAAACCGGGATAATTCTCGACATCGGTGGTGATGGTGAGTTGGCCGCCCGGCTGAAGGCCGGCGACCAGGATAGGCTGGAGGTTGGCGCGCGCGGCATAGACCGCAGCGGTGCACCCGGCCGGTCCGGATCCCAGAATCAGCACTTTGGTGTGATGGGTGGTGGCCATCCGTGGCTCCCGTCTCGTCGAGAAAGTCGTCTGTCAGCATAAGGAGGGGCGCCGCCTTGCGCAAGCGGCGCCCCTTCGAGCATCGTTACCTGGAAATGCCCGCGGCGGTCACAGTTCGCCGGCGTGCTTGGCCAGGTAGTCGGCGACGCCCTTGGGGTCGGCCTTCATGCCCGCCTTGCCCTTCTGCCAGCCGGCCGGGCAGACTTCGCCGTGTTCCTCGTTGAACTGCAACGCGTCGACCAGACGCAGCATCTCATCGACGTTGCGGCCCAGCGGCAGGTTGTTGACGTGGGCGACCTGGACCACGCCGGCCCGGTCGATCAGGAACGAGCCGCGCAGGGCGACGCCGCCCGGCAGCAGCACGCCGAAGCTCTTGGCGATGTCCTTGGTGAGGTCGGCGACCATCGGGAACTGCACGTTGCCCAGGCCGCCCTTCTCCACCGGCGTATTCTTCCACGCCAGGTGGGTGAAGTGGGAATCGACGCTGACCGCCACGACCTTGGTGTTGCGCTCGCCAAAGGCCTTGAGGCGGTGGTCGTGGGCCAGGATCTCGGACGGGCAGACGAAGGTGAAATCCAGGGGGTAGAAGAACACCAGCCCGTAGGACCCTTCGAGATAGGACTTCAGGTTGAAGGTCTGGTTGATCTCGTTGTTGGGCATCACCGCCGGCGCGGTGAAGTCGGGGGTCGGCTTGCCGACCAGCACCATCGGGTTCACGGAGGCCTCGCTCATCCTTCTGCTCCCAGTTTTGTAACCGTGCGGGGTTGATGCCGGCAATCTAGTCGCAGCCGCCCGGTGATACAAGATGGAATTATTTTAATTAGCCGCGCACCAGGCTAATCCGTAACGATAATCAATCGCAGGATGCGGCCCGCTGCCGGCTATGGCGCCGGCTGGCAGCTGTAATCGGCGTAGGTCATGCTGGGGGTGTTGCCGAACCGGCTGCGGAGGTGGGCGACCTTGCCGAGGTCGGCGCAATAGTCGCGGGCGACGTCTCCGGCCTGGGCGGCGGTCACCTTGTCGGCGTCGTAACGGATGGTGACGGCGGTGCCCGTCGATGCGGCGACGTCGGGACCCGGACCCCAGTCGGTACAGGCGGCGAGGCACAGGCCGAGAGTGCCAGCGGCGACAAAGGGGCGCAGACCTCGCATGGACTCCTCCGTTCGGGCGATCTGGCCCTATCCTAGTGGCGAGGCGGCGCAGGTGGCTAGAGGCTTGTCGCCGCCGAGGCGCCCGTCTACCATCGCGGCGTCTGTCTTGGAGACCGAAATTGCGCGCGGCCGTGATTCTGTTCTGCACCGGGATGCTGGCCGGCTGTACCGCGCTGGGGCTCGGGCCTGGCGATTCCGCGTCGCTGGGCCGGGACGATTCCTTCACGGCCAAGGCCGCCGACGGGCTGCTGGTTTATGGGGTGACGGTCCGCCACCCCGGAGGCGGTCCGGTCGAGGGCGAGGTGGTCTGGATGGCGGAAAAGGCCGACCTGTCCTTTCCCGAGAAGCTCGCCATTCCCCTTCCCGACGGATTACGGGCCGGGGAGCGTGCCGCGGTCGTCTGGCGGGTCCCGGCCGGAACCTGGTCGGTCCGGCAGGCGCGTTGGCAGGCCCCCGGGGCCGGCGGCGCCACTTCGGTCATGAGCAGCCGCTCGCTGGCGACCACGGTGGCGCCGGGCCAGGCGGTCTATGCCGGTGAATTGGTCATCGATGCCGGCACGCGGCCGGCGGTGATCGAACTCGGCGACGACCTGGGGGCGGCGCGGGCTGACCTTGCCGCCTATCCCGGCGTGAGCGTGCCGCCCACCAACCGTCCCCTGGCCGACCTGCGCGTCGCGCCGCCCGGCGGACATCACCACGCCCCGCAATTCTTCTAGAGTCGTTTTCGCACAGGCGGACCCGCCTCTGGACTCTGCGTGTCGCGTCCCTTGCGGGGCCGCTCCGCGCGGCCGCCTGGCGATCGGGTGAAAGCCCGAGTCCATGCGCGGCGTGCATGCCCCCGCCGACTTTTTTTCCGTGGTTGCCGTTGCCCCGATCGCGTACTTATGAGGATGTCCGATGTTGCTTGCAACATTGGCCCAGTTTCGATGGGGGATTTTCCGCCATCTGTGTTTCCCGGTTTTCGTTCCGGGAATTTTCGGGTCTTCGGACCCTGCGTCTCTTAGACGTGAAGCCTCCCTGTTTACCTTCAGCCCCCGGCTCTCCGGGGGCTTTTTTTCGTGGGCTACTGTTTCCAGAACGACGGGGCGAACAGCACCAGCAGCGGGAACAACTCCAACCGGCCGAACAGCATGCCGGCCATCAGCAGCCACTTGGCGGGGTCGGGAAGGTGGGAGAACCCGCCCATCGGCCCGATGGCCGCGCCCAGGCCGGGGCCGAGATTGGCGATGGACGCCGCCGCGCCCGACAGCGCCGAGACGAAATCCACGCCCAGGAGGCCCAGACCCATCGCCAGCGCGGCCACGGCGACGGCATAGACGAACAGGAACCCCATCACCGATTCCAGCACCTCCTTGGAGACCGAACGGCGATTGAAGGTGGTGATCAGCACCGCGTGCGGGCGCAGCATCTGGCGCATCTGCACCATGGCGTCGGCCAGCAGCAGCTGGAGGCGGAAAATCTTGATGCCGCCGGTGGTCGAACCGGCGCAGCCGCCCAGCAGGGCGACGAACAGGAACAGCGCTTGCGGCATGCCGCCCCAGCCGGTGTAATCGGCGGACACGAAGCCGGTGCCGGTCATCACCGAGGCCAGCGTGAACCCGCCCTGGCGCAGGGCGGTCAACGGATCGAAGTGCCGGGCCGCCACCAGCCACAGGGCCAGGGCCGCCGCCGCGCCCAGCAATACCCCCAGGTACCAGCGCAGTTGGGTCTCGCGCAGGGCGGCCCGCCAGTTGCCCTCGGCCAGGTGGAAATACAGCATGAAGGGCATGCCGCCCAGCACCATGCCGATGGCCGCCACCAGATCGATGCGGGCACTGGCGAAATGCCCCAGCGAGCCGTTCCAGGTGGAAAAGCCGCCGGTCGAGATGGTGGCCATCGCATGCAGCCAGGCATCGAAACGCGGCATGCCGGCCAGCCACAACCCCAGGCCGATCAACAGGGTCAGCCCGGCATAGACGGCCAGCAGCGTCGCGCCGATCCGCGCCGCCCGCGGCGCCGCCTTGTCGGCCGGCGAAAGCATCTCGATGCGGAAGATCTGCATGCCGCCGACCCGCAGCATCGGCAGCACGGCCAGCGCGGTCACCACCGCCCCGATCCCCCCCAGCCATTGCAGCAACGCCCGCCACAGCAGCAACCCGGGAGGAAGGTGGTCGAGGCCGGGCAGCAGGCTGGCGCTGGTGGCGGTGACGCCGCAAGTCGCCTCGAACAGGGCATCGGTGGCCGACAGATGCGGTGCGCCGAAAGCGAAGGGCAGGGCGGCCAGGGCACAGGGCGCCATCCAGCCCAGGGCGGTGGCCAGATGCGCCTGGCGCAGGCCCAGCTGGCGCAATCCCACCGCCCGCATGCCGAATTCCAGGGCCAGGCCGACGAACAGGGTCAGTCCGGACGCCACCGCGAAGGTCGCCCATTCCCGGCTGCCCGCCACCATGTCGGCAAGGGCGGGCAGCAGCATGGCGGCGGCCAGCAGGCACAGGATGCGGCCGACGATTTGCAGGACGGGGCGAAGGTCGATCATGGCGCTATCGTTTCCAGAACCCGGGGGTGAACAGCACCAGCACGGTGAACACCTCCAGCCGGCCCACCAGCATCTCGAAGGCCAGGATCCATTTCGCGGCCGACGGCAACGGCTTCCAGCTCACCGCCGGCCCCACGGCGTTACCGAGGCCATGGGCCAGATTGCCCAGGGCGGCGGCCGACCCCGACAGGGCGGTGACAAGGTCGAGGCCGGTCAGGGTGAGCAGCAGGGCGTGGACGACGAAGGCGACGATGTACAGCACCACGAAGGCCAGCACCGAATCGGCCACCTGCTCGGACACCGGCCGACGGTTGAAGGCCAGGACGAAGACGCCGTGGGGGTGGAGCAGGCGGCGGACGTGCACCTTGGCCAGATCGACCAGCAATTGCCAGCGGAAGATCTTGATTCCCCCGGCGGTCGAGCCGGTGCAGCCGCCGACGAAGGCCAGCAGGAAGAACACGACCTGGGCGAAGCCGCCCCACGCGCTCCAGTCGGTGGTGACGAAGCCGGTGGTGGTGGCGACCGAGGTGACGCTGAAGACGGAATAGCGCAGGGACTCGCCCAGGGTCCAGTCGCTCACTGCCCAGCGCCACAGGGCGAGCAGCAGGGCGAGCCCGGCGATCAGGCCAAGATAGGTGGAAAGCTGGCTGTCCTGGCGCGCCGACGGGCCGCCGCGGCCGGCCAAGGCCAGTAGCGGCAGCGGGGCGGCGCCCGCCAGCATGGAGGCCACCGCCACCCACTGGACCCCCGCCCCCCAATGGGCCAGCGAGGCGTCGGACGTGGAGAATCCGCCGGTGGACAGGGCGGCCATGGCGTGGCAGATGGCGTCGAACGGCGTCATCCCGGCCAGCCAGAAGGCGGCGGCCGACAGGGCGGTCAGCCCGGCATAGCCCAGGCCCATGCCGCCGGCCACCTGGCGGATGCGGGGCCCGACCTTGTGGGTGCGGTCCGAGCTTTCCATGCGGAACAGCTGCATTCCGCCGATGCGCAACGACGGCAGGATGGCCACCGCCAGCGCGACGAAGCCGAAGCCGCCCAGCCAGTTGAGCAGCGCCCGCCACAGCAGGATGCCGCGTGGGGCATGGTCGAGGCCGGCGATCACCGTGGCGCCGGTGGTGGTCAGGCCGCTGGTGGCCTCGAACACCGCATCGGTAAAGGACAGGTCCAGGCCGGAGAAGACGAAGGGTAGGGCGGCGCAGAGCGCCCCCAAGGCCGTGCCCGACACGCTGAGCAGGAAGGCCGACCGCACTTCCAGCCGGAGCCGGCCGGCCGGGCGGGCGCCCAGCACCAGCAGGCCGGCGACGAAGGCCGTGGCGGCCGACCCGGCCAGGAACACCAGCCAATCGGGATCGCCGTCCAGCGCATCCACCATTCCGGGCAGCGCCATCGCTGCCGCCAGGATCAGCAGCAAAAAGCCGTTGACGAACAGGACCGGCCTGACATCCAGCAAACTAATCCCCTTGCTTCCCGTATCGCCGCCCGCGGATTGCCCCCTGCATCCCCGCCCCGACTCATGGCCTGCTTCGCCCGGCCTGTCCAGGCCGAATGTGCCGGGCGCCCGGCGGCCGGCGGTTCGGCGGAAAAGCGATTTCCGGGACGGGCGAGCCGCGCTATGCTGATCTCTATGATCGGTAGATTGCACTGGGGGGATGGCGTGACCGGTCTGGCTTGGCCCGTAGTCTGGACGCCTGCCTTCGAGGTGGGCATCCCCATCATTGACGAGCAGCACCGCCGCCTCGTCGGCATTGCCAATGCCGTCTCTCAGTTGACCGGCCAGGGCGTGGCCTTCGAACGCGCGCTGGAGGACATGATGGCCTATACGCAGTACCACTTCGCCCTGGAGGAGCGGCTGATGCGGGCGGCCAGCTATCCCGGGCTGGAAGCCCATCGCCGCGAGCACGAGGCCCTGGCGGACCATGTGGGGGGGCTGTGGCGGCGGCGCACCGTCCTGGTTCAGACGGAGGTCCTGGAGCTGCTGACCGCCTGGCTGGTCAATCACATCCTGACCTGCGACCAGGGCTTGCGCAGCCTTGCCGGCCGGCCGCAGTAGGGCGGGCCCCCGGTCCCCGGGGGCCGCCTTCAGGCGTTCGACAGTCCGGAATGGGCGTTGTGGATCAGGCCGAAGAATTCGCGCCGGGTGGTCGGATCGTCGCGGAACACCCCCAGCATCCGGCTGGTCACCATGGTGACGCCCGGCTTGTGGATGCCGCGGGTGGTCATGCATTCATGGGCGGCCTCGATGACCACCGCGACGCCCTTGGGCTGCAACACCTCGTTGATGGTGTTGGCGATCTGGGCGGTCAGCTTTTCCTGGATCTGAAGGCGCCGCGCATAGACCTCGACCACCCGCGCCAGCTTGGAGATCCCCACCACCCGCCGGTCGGGCAGGTATGCGACATGGGCCTTGCCGATGATCGGCACCATGTGGTGCTCGCAATGGGATTCCAGGCGGATGTCGCGGAGCAGCACGATCTCGTCATAGCCTTCGGTCTCTTCGAAGGTGCGCTGGAGGATTTCGCTGGGGTCCTGGCCATAGCCGGAGAAGAATTCCTCGTAGGCGCGCACCACCCGGTCGGGGGTGCCGACCAATCCTTCGCGCGTCGGGTCGTCGCCTGCCCACTGGATCAGGGTGCGGACCGCCGCTTCGGCTTCGGCCCGGCTGGGTCGGCGCGGCAGTACGTCGTTCAGCTCACGCAATTCCTTGGGCAGGGTCGATTGGTCGTGCCTGGTCACGGGTGGCATCCCTCGTTGGTGATATCCCGGCGGATGTGGCGACCGCCCCCATCCTTTGCAAGAGGCGACGTGCTAATGGACCCGCATCACTTCGTGCGGGGAGTCGAGGGAAAAGGCCGGGATGGCGACGTCAAACTCCTCGCCGTGCTCGCTCTCCATCCGGTAGGCCCCGACCATGAACCCCGACGCGGTCGGCAGCGGCGTGCCGCTGGTGTATTCGTAGGTGTCGCCGGGTTGCAGCCGCGGCTGCTCACCGACCACGCCGGCCCCTTGCACTTCCTGCATGCGGCCCAGCGCGTCGGTGATCTGCCAGTGCCGGCGTTTCAGCCGTACCGTTTCGTCCGAATGGTTCTCGATCCGCACCCGGTAGGCCCAGACGAAATGGCCGTCGCCCGGCGAAGACTGGTCTTCCAGATAGAAGGGCTTCACCGTGACGGTGATGCCGCGGGTGGTCTTGGTGTACATGGCCGGAACCCTGGCTAGGCGGCGGCGGCGCAAACCGGCGCGGAAGCGTCATCGTCCGGTCATCCTAGCGTCACCCGGGCCCTTTGGTCCACTGCTCCGCGCGGGGTCAGGCTCCCAGGGCGTTGGCCAGATCCTCGATCAGGTCCGCCTCGTCCTCCAGCCCCACCGACAGTCGCAGCATGCCCTCGCCGATGCCCATGGCCAGCTTGTCCTCGGGCGCCATGCGCTGGTGCGTGGTGGTCCAGGGATGGCAGACCAGGCTCTTGGCGTCGCCCAGGTTGTTGGAGATGTCGACCAACTCCAGCCGGTCCATCAGGCGGTAGGCCGCTTCCCGCCCGCCGGCCAGGTCGAAGGCGACCATGGTGCCGAAGCCGCGCATCTGGCGCCGCGCCAGGTCGCGCTGCGGGTGGCTGTCCAGGCCGGGATGGCGGGCACGGGCCACCTCGGGGCGGCCTTCCAGGAAACGGGCCACCGCCAGGGCGTTGGCGGCGGCCCGTTCGACCCGCAGGTCCAGGGTTTCCAGCCCCTTGAGCAGCACCCAGGCGTTGAAGGGCGACAGGCAGGGGCCGGTATGGCGCAGATAGGGGCCCAGCACGTCGGTGCAGAACTCGGCCGAGCCCAGTACCGCGCCGCCCAGGCAACGCCC
Source organism: Pseudomonadota bacterium (assembly GCA_021818185.1). Lineage (GTDB taxonomy): Bacteria > Pseudomonadota > Alphaproteobacteria > Rhodospirillales > Magnetospirillaceae > JAKAFA01. The sequence goes on from JAKAFA010000067.1 coordinate 11,001, forward strand.
CTGGCCGTCGATATGCTTGGTGGCGGAATAGACCACTACGTCGGCGCCCAGCGCCAGCGGGCTTTGGAAGACCGGCGTGGCGAAGACGTTGTCCACCACCAGCCGTGCGCCGGCCCGGTGGGCCAAGTCCGCCACCGCCGCCAGGTCCACCAGTTCCAGGGTGGGATTGGCCGGCGTTTCGACGAACACCGCGCGGGTCGGGCGCGACAGGGCTCGTTCCCAGGCGTCCAGGTCGGGCCCGTCGACGAACTCCACCTCGATGCCGAAGCGGGGCAACAGATCGTGGATGATCCAGTGGCACGACCCGAACAGGGCGCGCGCCGCCACCACCCGGTCGCCGGCCTTCACCTGGCACAGCAGGGCGGCATGCACCGCCGCCATGCCGGAGGCGGTGGCGCGGCAGGCCTCGGCCCCCTCGATGGCGGCCAGCCGCTCCTCGAAGGTCAGGACGGTCGGATTCTTGAACCGCGAATAGACCATGCGGTCGCGGGTGCCGTCGAAGCTCTGTTCGGCCTCCAGGGCCGAATCGTAGACGTAGCCCGAGGTCAGGAACAGCGCCTCGCTGGTCTCGCAGAAATCGCTGCGGTTCAGGCCGGCGCGGACCTGGCGGGTGCGGGGCCGCCAGCGGCGGGGATCGGTGGTGGTCATGGGCGAAGCCTTTTGCCGGTGCGAATACACAAAAGCCCCGACCAGATCGAAGGTCGGGGCCGGGAACGCCGTCCAGGCTCAGGCCTCTTTAGCGATTGTTTAACGTGGCCGCAAGCCGGTCGGTCAAATCACCACGCCAGAAATACATACGCGACGCCCTGATCCTGGTCAAGTGCCGGAATTCAACAGGCTCGCCATGTTCTATGACCGTCCGAGGAAATCCGCCGCGATTGCCGCCCCCTGTCTTGCTGCACTGCGGTAACGGGATTAGGGTTATTCTCACCAATAACCACGAAAGGCCTATCTTCCATGTCGGATACCGTGATCGCGGCCGCCCCCGTGCAGCTGCTCGACCTGACCGGCAAGCGCGGTTTGGTGGTCGGCGTCGCCAACGAGAATTCCATCGCTTACGGCTGCGCGCGCCATTGCCGCGCCTACGGTGCGGAGCTGGCGGTGACCTATCTCAACGAAAAGGCGGAGAAGCATGTTCGTCCGCTGGCCGAGGATCTGGGCGCCGACCTCTTCCTGCCCTGCGATGTGCGCGAGCCCGGCCAGTTGGAAGCGGTTTTCGAGGCCATCACCGCCAAGTGGGGCCGGCTGGATTTCGTCATCCATTCGATCGCCTTCGCCAATCGCGAAGACCTGCACGGCCGCGTGGTCGATTGCTCGCGCGAAGGCTTCGCGCTGGCCATGGACGTGTCCTGCCATTCCTTCATCCGCATGGCGAAGCTGGCCGAGCCGCTGATGACCGACGGCGGCTGCCTGATGACCGTGTCCTTCTACGGCGGGCGCAAGGTGGTCGAGCATTACAACGTCATGGGGCCGGTGAAGGCGGCGCTGGAAAGCACCACCAAGTACATGGCCGCCGAACTGGGGGCCAAGGGCATCCGTTGCATCGCCCTGTCGCCCGGTCCGCTGAAGACCCGCGCCGCCTCGGGCATCGACCGCTTCGACGAACTGATGGAGGCCGCCGCCGCCAAGGCCCCCACCCATCAGCTGGCAACCATCGACGATTGCGGCGCCATGGCCGCCTTCCTGGTCAGCGACCTGGCCAAGGCGGTGACCGGCACTACCATGTTCATCGACGGCGGCTACCACATCAAGGGCTGACACCGCCCCAGGTTTTCGTTGCCATCCCTCCTCGCCGCCTGCCACAGTGGGGCGAGGAGGGATTTGCCATGGCGATGCGGACGACCTTCCTTGCCCTCTTTCTTCTGGCCGCCGGACCCGCCTGGGCCGGCAGCCTGCGGGTCGACAGCCCCGATCTGGCCAATGGCGGGCGGGTCGCGCTGGCCCAGGTCTATGGCCGCGACGGCTGCCCGGGCCAGAACCGCTCACCGGCCCTGCGCTGGTCGGGGGTGCCGGCGGGCACCGAGAGCTTCGCCGTCACCATGTTCGATCCCGATGCGCCCCATTTCGGCGGGTGGTGGCATTGGGTGGTGTTCAACATCCCGTCTTATACCACCGCCCTGCCGGCCGGGGCGGGCAGCGGCGGCGGCCTGCCGGCCGGCGCGGTCCAGGCGCTCAATGATTTCGGCATGCCGGGCTATGGCGGCCCGTGCCCGCCGCCGGAGGCCTCGCCCCATCATTACGAACTGACGGTATGGGCCCTCGATGTGCCGCGCCTGCCAGCCGATTCCAGCACCGCGGCGCTGGAGGTGGCGCGCATGATCCGGCGCCACGCCATCGGCCAGGCGCGCATCGTGGCCCGCTACGGGCGGTAACGCGGGTTACTCGTCCTCGGCTTCGGGGCCGGCGTCGATGTCGATGGGTACGCCCGGCTGGGTCTTGGACGAGCGGATGGCCAGGGCGCTCTTGACGTGGCTGATATTGGGCGCCGCCGTCAGGCGGGTGGTCAGAAACCGCTGATAATCGTCCCAGTCATGGGCCACCACCTTCAGCAGGAAATCGGTCTCGCCGGCCAGCATGTGGCATTCGCGCACTTCCGGCCAGCCCTGCACCAGATCCTCGAAGCCGCGCAGGTCGTTTTCCGCCTGGCTGCTCAGGCCGACATGGGCGAAGACAGTGACGTTGAACCCCAGCGCGATGGGATCGACGTCGGCGTGGTAGCCGCGGACATACCCCGCCTCTTCCAGCGCGCGGACCCGGCGCAGGCAGGGGGGGGCGGAGATGCCGGCACGGCGCGCCAGATCGACGTTGGTCATGCGACCGTCGGCTTGCAGATCGGCCAGAATACGCCGGTCGATCCGGTCGAGCTTGACCCGTTGCATCAAAGAGGCTCCCAGGGGCGGGGGTTCACGAAATTATATTACAATGCGGCGGCCAACCCGCCAAGCGCAACATTGTGCGACGTCTAGGTCCCGGCGCGATAATTTCGCGTCAAACGCTTAATCGCGGTGATAGGGATGGCCGGCCAGGATCGCCTGGGCCCGCCACAATTGCTCGGCCACCAGGGTGCGGACCAGCATGTGCGGCCAGGTCATCGCCCCCAGGGACAGCAGCAGGCCGGCCCGCCTGCGCACCGCATCGCCGTGGCCGTCGGCGCCGCCGATCAGGAAGGCCAGATCGCCCACGCCGCCGTCGCGCCATTGGCCCAGGCGCTCGGCGAAGGCCCGCGACCCCATGGTCCGGCCCCGCTCGTCCAGGACCACCAGGGTGGCGCCGGAGGGAAGGGCGGCCAGCAGCAGGTCGCCCTCGCGCGCCTTGCGCTCGGGCGGCGGCAACGGCCGCTTCTCCTCGACCTCGCGCAATTGCAGGGCGGGGTTCAGCCGGCCGGCATAGGTGCGGAACAGTTCGGTTTCGGGGCCGGGGCGGGCTCGGCCCACCGCGGCCAGCCACAGGCGCACTAGACCGGCTCGAACGCCGCGACGGGGTGGGGCGCCGGTGCCGCCGGACCCTGCACGCCCCACATCTTTTCCAGATTGTAGAAGGCGCGAACCTCGGGCCGGAACAGGTGAACCAGCAGGTCGCCGCCGTCGATCAGCACCCAGTCGCACTGGGGCATGCCTTCGGCCGAGGGGGACAGGCCCGCCTGCTTCAGCTTGTGCAGCAGGTGGTCGGCCATGGCGCCGACCTGGCGCGCCGAGCGGCCGGAGGCGATCACCATGGCATCGGCAATACTGGTCTTGCCGCCCAGATGGATGACGATGACGTCTTCCGCCTTGTCGTCGTCGAGCGAGGTGAGGACCAGATCGACCAGTGATTCCGCCGACGGCACGGCGGACAGGGATGACGCGGAGATGGGTTTGCTCCTTCTTTCCATACAAGTCACGGCGCGCCCGTCTGGGCGCGCAGGGCGGAGGCCGAGGCCGGATGCAGCCGGGTGTGAAGAAACGTCCAGGCCGGCGGCGGGCTTTCGGCCAGTCCGCGCGCCCGCCCGGCCGGAAGCCGGAAACGGGCGAGGCGGCGGGCGGCGGTGGCGGCCAGTGCCTTTTGAGAATAGGGGCTGCGGGCCAGGACCGCAACCGGCAGGGCATGGAATATCCGCATCCAGCGATGCCAGCGTGCGACCTGGACCAGATTGTCGGCCCCCATCAGCCAGACGAAGCGGGTGGCGGGAAAGCGCCGGCGTAGCGCCGCCAGGGTGTCGGCGGTGTAGCGGGTGCCCAGAGCCTGTTCGATGGCGGTGGCCCGCAATCGGGGATGGTCGCCGGCAATCGCCTGGGCGGCGGCCAGGCGCCGGGCCAGCGGCGCCATGCCGCGGGCGGGCTTCAGGGGATTCTGCGGGCTGACCAGCAGCCATACCTCGTCCAGTCCCAGCCGTTCCTGTGCCAGCAGGGCGATGTGGCGGTGGCCGGCGTGGGCCGGGTTGAACGACCCGCCCAGCAGCCCCACCCGCACGCGGCGGCGGTCGCCCCAGGGATTGACCGGCGGGCGGGGCATGGCGACGGCGTCAGCCCGGCCGGACTTGGCCGCTGCCCTGCACCACGTACTTGAAGGTGCACAGCTGCTCGACGCCCACCGGCCCGCGCGCATGCAGCTTGCCGGTGGAGATGCCGATCTCGGCGCCCATGCCGAATTCTCCGCCATCGGCGAACTGGGTCGAGGCGTTCCACAGGCAGATGGCGGAGTCGCAGCCGTCGAGGAAGGTCCGGGCGGCATCCGGGTCGGCGGTGACGATGGCCTCGGTATGGTGCGAGCCGTAGGTGTTGATGTGGTCCACCGCCCCCTCGACCCCGTCCACCAGCCTGGCGGAAATGATGGCGTCCAGGTATTCGGTACGCCAATCCTCTTCGGTGGCCGGCCGGACGCGTCGGTCCACCGCCTGGACGGCATCGTCGCCGCGCACTTCGCAGCCTTCGTCCAGCAGCATGGTCACCAGCGGGGCCAAATGGGTGGCGGCGCAGGCGCGGTCGATCAGCAGGGTCTCGGTGGCGCCGCAGATGCCGGTGCGCCGCAGTTTGGCGTTCCGCACCACGCTTTTCGCCATCTCCAGGTCGGCTTCCTTGTCCACATAGGTGTGGCAGATGCCTTCCAGGTGCTGGAACAGCGGAATGCGGCTCTCGGCGATCACCCGCTCGATCAGCGACCGGCCGCCGCGTGGCACGATCACGTCGATGTAATCGGTGGCGGTCAGCATCGCCCCCACCGCCGCACGGTCGCGGGTCGCGACCATCTGCACCGCATCGGCGGGCAGGCCGGCGGACTCGAGGCCGCGGCGCAGGGCGGCCATGATCGCCGAAGCCGAGCGGAAGCTCTCCGACCCGCCGCGCAGAATGGCGGCATTGCCCGATTTCAGGCACAGGCCGGCGGCGTCGGCGGTGACGTTGGGCCGGCTTTCGTAGATGATGCCGATCACCCCCAGCGGCACGGAAACCCGGCTGATCTTCAGGCCGTTGGGGCGCTCCCATGCCGCCAGCACGCGCCCCACCGGGTCGGGCAGGGAGGCGATGTCCTCCAGGCCTTTGGCCATCGCCTCGATGCGGGCATCGTTCAGCATCAGCCGGTCGAGCATCGCCTTGCCCAGGCCCTTGGCTTCGCCGTCCGCCATGTCCTCGGCATTGGCGGCCTTGATCTCGGCGGCGGCGGCGCGCAACGCCCGGGCGGCGGCGCGCAAGGCGCCGTCCTTGGCCGGCGCGGGGGTGCGGGCCAGAAGGCGGGCGGCGGCGCGGGCGCGGGTGCCCAGCTCGGTCATCATGGCGGCAATCGCGGTCATCACCCCTCCATCACCAGATCGTCGCGGTGGATCAACTCGTCCCGGTCGCGGTAGCCGAGGATGGCCTCGATGTCCGGGGTGCGGTGGCCGCGGATGCGTTCGGCGTCGGCGGCGGAATAGCCGGCCAGGCCGCGGGCCAGCACCCGGCCGTCCGGGCCGCGGACCAGGATGCAGTCGCCGCGCTCGAACTCGCCTTCGATGGCGACCACCCCGGCGGGCAGCAGCGAGCGGCCCCGGCTCAGCGCGGCGCAGGCACCGGCATCGACGGTCACCGCCCCGGCCGGCTTCATCGAGCCGAAGATCCATTGCTTGCGCGCGGTATGGGGTTCGGCGGAGGGGAGGAACCACGTGCAGCGGGCGCCGGCCTCGATGGCGGCGATGGGATGGAAGGGCTCGCCCCGGGCGATGGCCATGCGGCAGCCGGCCGACAGGCAGATGCGGGCCGCCGTCAGCTTGGTCACCATGCCGCCCGAACCGTAGCCGGTGCCGGGATCGCCGGCCATGGCCTCGATCTCCGGGGTGATCTCGGTCACTTCCGGCAGGAAGGCGGCGGTGGGGTCGCGGCGGGGATCGGCGGTATAGAGTCCGTCGATGTCGGAAAACAGCACCAGGGTGTCGGCAGCGGTCATCTGTGCCACGCGGGCGGCCAGGCGGTCGTTGTCGCCGAAGCGGATCTCGGCGGTGGCCACCGTGTCGTTCTCGTTGATCACCGGCACCGCGCCCAGCCGCAGCAGGGTGTCGAGGGTCGAGCGGGCGTTGAGATAGCGGTGGCGGTCCTCGGAATCATGGAGCGTCAGCAGCACCTGGGCCACGGTGATGCGATGGCGGGCCAGCGCCTCCTGGTAGGCGTGGGCCAGGCGGATCTGCCCGGTGGCGGCCGCCGCCTGCTTCTCCTGCAACCGCAGGGGCGGGGTCAGGCCGAGCTGGCGCCGGCCCACCGCCACGGCACCCGACGACACCAGGATGACCTCGCGGCCGGCGGCGCGCAGGCGGGCGACGTCGTCGGCCAGCGAATCCAGCCAGTCGCGCCGGACCTCGCCGGTTTCCTCCTCCACCAGCAGCGACGAGCCGATCTTGACGATCAGCCGCTTGGCGCGGGCGATGGGGGTC
>JAKAFA010000068.1 GCA_021818185.1 Pseudomonadota bacterium
CGGTCCGCCGCCGCCCGGCCCGCGTGGGGCGGGCGGATGGGCCCGCAATTGCTCGATCGCTTCGGCCGGGGTGGGCAGGTCGGCGGCATAGGCCAGGCGCACCACGGCCATTTCGGCGGCCTGCAACGGATTGGGCGCCGCCCGCGTTTCGGTCAGGCCCTTCAGCAGCATCTGCCAGGCGCGCGACAATTGCGCCATCGACAGCGCCGCCGCCATCTGTCCGCCGCGCACCCGTTCGGTCTCCGAGGCCGCCGACGAATCGGCGGCGTCGGGCGTGACCTTGAGGCGGGTCAGCCAGTGGGTCAGCTCCAGCATATCCTGCACCACCACTGCCGGATCGGCGCCCAGGGCGTATTGCTCGGCCATCAGGTCGAGAGCGGGGGCGATGGTCCCTTTCATCACCGCCTCGAACAGGTCGAAGACGCGAGCCCGGTCGGCTAGGCCCAGCATGTCGCGCACCTGCGCCTCGCTGACCGTGCCGGCCCCGTGGCTGATGGCCTGGTCCAGCAGCGACAGCCCGTCGCGCACCGAACCATCGGCGGCCCGCGCGATCAGCTTCAGCGCGCCGGCCTCGATCTCGGCGCCTTCCCGGGCGGCGATGCCGGCGAAATGCGCCTCCAGCACCGCCATCTCCACCCGGCGCAGGTCGAAGCGCTGGCAGCGCGACAGCACGGTGACCGGGATCTTGCGGATCTCGGTGGTGGCGAAGATGAACTTCACATGTTCGGGCGGCTCCTCCAGCGTCTTCAGCAGCGCGTTGAACGCCGCCGTCGACAGCATGTGGACCTCGTCGATGATGTAGACCTTGAAGCGGGCGCTGGTCGGGCGGTAGCGCACCCCCTCGATGATCTCGCGGATGTCGCCCACGCCGGTGCGGCTGGCCGCGTCCATCTCCATGATGTCGACGTGGCGGTCCTCGGCGATGGCGCGGCAATGCTCGCACACGCCGCAGGGATCGATGGTCGGCCCGCCGGTGCCGTCGCGTCCGACGCAGTTGAGCGCGCGGGCGATGATGCGGGCGGTGGTGGTCTTGCCGACGCCGCGCACCCCGGTCAGCACGAAGGCATGGGCCAGCCGCCCCGACTGGATGGCGTTGGTCAGCGTGCGGACCATGGCGTCCTGGCCGATCAGCCCGGCGAAATCGGTCGGGCGGTATTTGCGGGCAAGGACGCGGTAGGGCGCGGGGCTGGGCTGCTCGGTCATGGCCGGCAGGATATAACGGGACCGGGCGGGTGGAAAGCGCGCACCGGACCGCGGCGGTGGGAAAGCGAGGGCCGGCGCCTGAGGCTGCGACTTAGGCCAATCCGCCGATCCGCTCGAACTCGGCCGCCGCCTGGTCCCAGCCCCAGGACCGCTGGCGGGCCAGGCTGGCCCGGTGCTGCCGCTGCCACAGGTCATCGTCACTCAGCAGGCGGATGGCGGCTTCGGCGAAGGAATCGGGCCCGCGCACCACGAAGCCGGTCTCGCCATCCACCAGCCGCTCGCGCATGCAGGCGATGTCCTCGACCACGGTGGGCAGGCCCATGGCCTGGGCCTCGGCCACCGCCGAGCAGAAGGTCTCGCCGATGTCGCCGCGGTAGAGCAGGGCCCGCGCGGTCGCCAGTTCCTCGACCAGTTGGCCCTTGGGCACCGGGCCGCGCAGCACCACGCCGCGCTCCTTCAAGCCGGCCGCCCGTTCCAGCACCGGCGCCATGCGCGACGCCTTGGCCTGGCCGGCGGCGCCATAGGTGGCGATGCCGGCGAAGACGTGCAGTTCGGCGGCGGGGATGGCCGGGCGGATGGCGCGCTCCCAGACGTCGAGCAGCCAGTCCAGCGAGCGCATGGGGTTGGAGGTGAACACCGCCCGCGGGGGCGGCGCCGCGCGCTCGCCGGCATGGCGGAAGATGTCGGTGACGCCGTAGGGAACGATCTCGCGCCCGCCGGCACAGGCCCAGCCGGGATAGGTCGAGGCGTGGCTGGCCCCCGAGAACACGATCACCGGCCGGCGCAGGGCCAGTTTCCACTGGTAGCGCCATTTCAGCAGGTAGCCGGCGGGATTGTGGATCCAGAAGATCATCCGCCGGGCCTTGGGCACCAGGCGCAGCAGCTTGTCGCCGCGGTTGGCGATGTAGAGGTCGGCCTGCGCGGGCACGCCCGCGGCGATGGGCTGCCAGCGCACCCCGCGGTAGTCGAGGGCCGCTTCGCATTTGTTGCAGACCACCACCTCGTGGCCGCGCGCCGCCAGGGCGTTGGCCATTTCGATGAACGAGGTCTCGGCGCCGCCCAGCGGCCGTTCGTCCAGGGTGCGGCCGTCGAAGCCGATGCCGTCGTCGGTCATCACGATGCGCGCCATGGCTCAGTCCTTCTCGTAGCGGGCCTTCAGGTGGGACAGCATCGGGTAGAGCGACGCGAACACCGCCACCAGGAAGCCGTACCCGCCCTCGCGCCAGCCGCCGCGCCGCAGGTAGCATTTGAAAAAGCGGGTGACCATGCGCCGCAGGTTGTTGGCGAACGATCCCCAGGTCTCGCCGCGGTCGCGCAGGTCGCGGGCCTTGGCGGTGGAGTAATTGTCCAGCCGGCGGATCATGTCCGAGATGTTGCGGTCGACGTAATGGTCGATGCGCTCGCTCAGCATCGGTCCCTTGCGCCCGTGCCAGGTCAGCGAGGGGTGGACGCGGTCGCGGCCCCAGACCTTGACGCCTCTGCGGAACAGGCCGGGATAGGCCGCCTTGCCGTACGAGGCGCCCCAGCCGTGCCGCACCCGGCGGGCGCCGATGTAATTGTCCACCAGGATTTCGTGCCAGTCGTAGGCGGTGGTGGCGATCACCCGGCGGATTTCCGCGGCCAGGGCGGGGGGGACGTGCTCGTCGGCATCCACCTCCAGCACCCACTCGCCGGTACAGGCGGCGATGCCGGCATTGCGGCGGTCGCCCTCGATGGGCCAGCCGCCTTCCACCAGGCGGGCGCCGGCGGCCTGGGCGATGGCCCGGCTGGCGTCGGTGCAGCGGTCCAGCACCACCACCACCTCGTCGGCGAAGCGCAGCTTTTCCAGGCAGGCGGGCAGGCGAGCCTCCTCGTTGTGGACGACCACCAGGGCCGACAACCGGGGTGCGGATTCCCTGCCGGCCGCACCGGTCCCCGATGTTCCCGCCATCCGCACTCCGTCCATCCTCTGCCGGCCGATCCGCGGCGCACCATGCCATGGCGGCGCCAGACGGGCAACGCCCAACGGCCAGCGCAAGATTCGAACCGGCGGCGGCGGGAAATCCAAACAATGTTGCGTTGCAACCTTGCCGAAGCCGGTGGCGGTTGGTAGGCTCCGCTCCCCGTCACTTCTGGCCCGTCACTTCTGGGAGATCCGAGCCATGGCAACCGTCACCCGTCCGCGCCGCAGCGTGCTTTATATGCCGGGCTCCAATGCCCGCGCCCTGGAAAAGGCCCGCGGCCTGGCCGCCGACGGCCTGATCCTCGACCTTGAGGACGCGGTGGCGCCCGACGCCAAGGACGAGGCCCGCCGCCAGGTTTGCGCCGCGCTGGCGGCCGGCGGCTACGGCCGCCGCGAGCTGCTGGTCCGCGTCAACGGCCTGGCGACCCCCTGGGGCCATGCCGACGTGGCGGCGGCCGCCACCAGCGGCGCCGACGCCGTGCTGATCCCCAAAGTGGAAAGCGCCGACACGGTGCGCCAGGTCGAGGCGATCATGGACGCCGCCGGCGCGCCCGCCGGCATGGCCATCTGGTGCATGATGGAAACCCCCATGGGTATCCTGAAGGCGGCCGAGATCGCCCAGGCCTCGCCGCGCCTCGGCGGCTTCGTCATGGGCACCTCGGATCTGGCCAAGGACCTGCATTGCGCCCATACGCCGCTGCGCCTGCCCATGCTGACCGCGCTGTCCCTGTGCCTGCTGGCGGCCCGCGCCCATGGCCTGGCTATCGTCGACGGCGTGCACCTGGACCTGGAGGATGCCGCCGGCTTCGAGGCGTCCTGCGTCCAGGGCGTCGAGCTGGGCTTCGACGGCAAGACCCTGATCCATCCCAAGACCATCGAGGCGGCCAACCGGGCGTTCGCCCCCTCCGCGGCCCAGGTGGACTGGTCGCGCCGTATCATCGCCGCCCACGCCCAGGCCACCGCCGAAGGCAAGGGCGTGGTGGTGGTCGACGGCAAGCTGGTGGAAAACCTTCACGTGGCGAACGCCAAGCGGCTGGTGGCGCTGTCCGAGCAGATCGCCGCCCTGGAAGCCGATCTGAACGCCTGAGGAAAAGGACGACCCGATGACCAAGACCAACTCCGGGACCAAGACCAATTCCGGCAATTTCTTCGAGGATTTCCGCCTGGGCCAGGAACTCCGCCACGCCACGCCCCGCACGGTGACGGCGGGCGACGTGGCGCTCTATACCGCGCTCTACGGCAACCGCTTCGCCTTCGCCTCCTCGGACGAGTTCGCCCGCAGCCTGGGGCTGCCCGGCGCGCCGCTCGACGACCTGGCCGCTTTCCATGTGGCGTTCGGTAAGACGGTGCCCGACATCTCCCTTAACGCGGTGGCCAATCTCGGCTATGCCGGCGGCCGCTTCGGGGTGCCGGTGTTCCCCGGCGACACCCTGACCACCGTTTCCACGGTGATCGGCCTCAAGGAGAATTCCAACCGCCAGACCGGCGTGGTCTATGTCCGCTCCATCGGCTCCAACCAGCGCGGCGAGATGGTGGTGGATTACGTCCGCTGGGTGATGGTCAAGAAGCGCGACCAGGCCGCTCCCGCCCCGGCGGAAGAGGTGCCGGCTCTGCCCGCCGCCGTCGCCGCCGCCGATCTGGTGGTGCCGGCCGGCCTGACCGCCGCCGCCTACGATGCCGCCCTGGCCGGCAGCCCCCACCGCTGGGAGGATTACGCGGTGGGTGAAAAGATCGACCACGTCGATGGCATGACCATCGAAGAGGCCGAGCACATGATGGCCACCCGGCTGTGGCAGAACACCGCCAAGGTCCATTTCAACCAGCACACCGAGGGCCAGGGCCGCTTCGGCCGCCGTCTGATCTATGGCGGACACATCATCAGCCTGGCGCGCGCCCTGTCCTTCAACGGCCTGGGCAACGCCTTCAAGATCGTCGCCATCAACGGCGGACGCCATACCAACCCGACCTTCGCCGGGGACACCATCTATGCCTGGTCGGAAGTCCTAGACAAAATGGAGCTGCCCGGCCGCGCCGATATCGGCGCGCTGCGCCTGCGCCTGGTGGCGGTCAAGAACCGTTCGGCGGAGGATTTTCCGCTGACCGGTGCCGAGGGCAAAGGCTACGATCCGGCGGTGGTTCTGGACTTCGACTATACGGTGCTGATGCCGCGGAAATAGGGGGGGCGGACACGGATGGACGCGGATAAATACGGACGAATTTTATCCCATCCTGTATTTGTCTGTGTTCCTCTGTGCCTGAATTAATAAAAGCCTTCGTTCGGCACGGTGGTGGCTGGCCTGGATTGGACGCGGCGTCTACGCGCGCGGCGCTTGACCTACCCTGATGGGTGGGGCGCGGTGGGTGTACTCCCGCCAAAAAGTGTGGCTTCGGGTCGTTGACTTGTCCCGTTCGAGCGGTTAAGAACTTGGCCCGAACGCCGTAATCGGCCCCACCCTCATGTCTGACGCATTGGGGAGCAGATCGCATGTCATCCAGCCATCGGCCGCTTTCGCCGCATCTTCAGATCTATCGGCTGCCGCTGCTGGCAGTGATGTCGATCACCCACCGCATCGCCGGGGTCGCCCTGGCCATCGGCCTGCTTCTGCTGGCCTGGTGGCTCGGCGCCCTGGCCGCCGGCCCCGGCGCCTACGGCGCCGTCCAGGCGGTGCTTGGTTCCCTCATCGGCCGCGTGGTGATGCTGGGCTTCACCGGCGCGCTGTTCTACCATCTCTTCAATGGCCTCCGGCACCTGCTGTGGGACATCGGCTGGGGCTTCGAGATTCCCCAGGCCTATAATTCGGGCCGGACGGTGATCGCGGTTGCCGCCCTGGCGACCGTCGTCACCTGGCTCGCCGCACTCTGAGGAGACCACCCATGAGCCTGCGCTCTCCCTTGGGCCGCGCCCGCGGCCTCGGTTCGGCGAAGTCCGGCACCGGCCATTTCTGGATGCAGCGGCTTACCGCCATTGCCCTGGTGCCGCTCGCCCTGTGGTTCGCCATTTCGGTGGTTGGCCTGTCGGGGGCCGACTACGCCACCGCCAAGGCCTGGGCGGGCCGCCCGGTCAACGCCGCCCTGATGCTGCTGGTGCTGCTGACCGCGGTGTGGCACGCCATCCTCGGCGTTCAGGTGGTGATCGAGGACTATGTCCACGGTGGCGCCGCCAAATGGTTCGGTCTGATCGCGACGCGCCTGCTGGGCGGCTTCCTCGCCGTGTTCATGGCCGTCTCGGTCCTCAAAGTCGCTGTCGGAGGCTGATCCCCATGGCTGCCTACAAGATCATCGACCACACCTATGACGTGGTCGTCGTCGGCGCCGGCGGCGCCGGCCTGCGCGCCACCATGGGCATGGGGGTCGCCGGCTTCAAAACCGCCTGCATTACCAAGGTGTTCCCCACCCGCAGCCACACCGTGGCCGCCCAGGGCGGCATCGGCGCCTCGCTCGGCAACATGGCCGAGGACAACTGGCGCTGGCATATGTACGACACCGTCAAGGGCTCGGACTGGCTGGGCGACCAGGACGCCATCGAATACATGTGCCGCGAGGCGGTGCCGGCGGTGTACGAGCTTGAGCATTTCGGCGTGCCGTTCTCGCGCACCAAGGAAGGCAAGATCTACCAGCGCCCGTTCGGCGGCCACATGTCCAATTTCGGCGAGAAGCCGGTGCAGCGCGCCTGCGCCGCCGCCGACCGCACCGGGCATGCGATCCTGCACACCCTCTACCAGCAGTGCCTGAAGCATGGCTGCGAGTTCTTCATCGAGTATTTCGCCCTCGACCTGATCATGGATGCCGACGGCTCCTGCCGCGGCGTCATGGCCTGGAACCTGGACGACGGCACCATCCACCGCTTCCGCGCCCACAAGGTGGTGCTGGCCACCGGCGGCTACGGCCGTGCCTACTTCTCGTGCACCTCGGCCCATACCTGCACCGGCGACGGCCACGGCATGGTGTCGCGCGCCGGTCTGCCGCTGCAGGACATGGAATTCGTGCAGTTCCATCCCACCGGCATCTACGGCTCGGGCTGCCTGATCACCGAGGGCGCCCGCGGCGAGGGCGGCTACCTCACCAACTCGGCCGGCGAGCGCTTCATGGAGCGCTACGCCCCCACCGCCAAGGACCTGGCCAGCCGCGACGTGGTGTCGCGCGCCATGACCATGGAAATCCGCGAAGGCCGCGGCGTCGGCAAGGGCAACGACCACATCTTCCTGCACCTGGAGCATCTGGGCGCCGAGACCCTGGAACTGCGCCTGCCCGGCATCTCCGAGACCTCGAAGATCTTCGCCGGCGTCGACGTCACCAAGCAGCCGATCCCGGTGCTGCCCACCGTCCACTACAATATGGGCGGCATTCCCACCAACCTGCACGGCGAGGTGCTGCGCCCCACCGCCGGCAATCCGGATGCCACCGTGCCGGGCCTGATGGCCATCGGCGAGGCGGCCTGCGTGTCGGTGCACGGCGCCAACCGCCTGGGCACCAACTCGCTGCTGGACATCGTGGTGTTCGGCCGTGCCGCCGCCCTGCGCGCCGCCGAAACCATGGCGCCGGGCGCGGCGCACAAGCCGCTGCCCAAGGATGCCGGCGACTTCGCTCTGGCGCGCTTCGACCGCCTGCGCAACGCCCAGGGCAGCCAGCACACCTCGGAAATCCGTCTGGCGATGCAGAAGACCATGCAGAACGATGCGGCGGTGTTCCGCACCTCGGCCTCGCTGGCCGAGGGCGTCACCAAGATGGGCCAGGTGGCGTCCACCCTCGGCCAGATCCGCATCGGCGACCGCTCGACGGTGTGGAACTCGGACCTGGCGGAAGCGCTGGAGCTGGAGAACCTGATGGATTGCGCCCTGGCCACCATCACCTCGGCCGAGGCCCGCAAGGAAAGCCGCGGCGCCCATGCGCACGAGGACTTCCCCTCGCGCGACGACGCCAACTGGATGAAGCACACGCTCGCCTGGGTCGAGAATGGCAAGGCCCGGCTCGATTACCGTCCGGTCCACACCTACACGCTGACGGACGAGGTCGAGTACATCAAGCCGCAGAAGCGCGTGTACTAGGACCCGGGAAGGAGAGACGAAGATGGTCGAGTTCGCCCTGCCCGCCAATTCCCGCGTCCAGCCCGGCAAAGTCCACAAGGCTCCGGCCGGCGCCACGCGGGTCAAGGTGTTCAAGATCTACCGCTACGATCCGGATGCGGGGGCCAATCCCCGCCTGGACAGCTACGAGGTCGATCTGGATACCTGCGGCCCGATGGTCCTGGACGCCCTGCTGAAGATCAAGAACGAGGTCGACTCCACCTTGACCTTCCGCCGTTCGTGCCGCGAGGGCATCTGCGGCTCGTGCGCCATGAACATCGATGGCAGCAACACCCTGGCCTGCCTCAAGCCCATTGAGGACATCCAGGGCGAAGCCCGCATCTACCCGCTGCCGCACATGCCGGTGGTCAAGGACCTGGTTCCCGACCTGACCGTGCCCTATGCCCAACTGGCCTCCATCAAGCCGTGGATGCAGAGCCAGACCCCGCCGCCGCCGGACCGCGAGCGCCTGCAATCGCCGGAGGAGCGCGAGAAGCTCGACGGGCTGTGGGAATGCATCCTGTGCTTCTGCTGCCAGACCAGCTGCCCGAGCTACTGGTGGAACGGCGAGCGTTATCTCGGCCCGGCGGTGCTGTTGCAGGCGGCGCGCTGGATCCACGACTCGCGCGACGAGTACACCGGCGAGCGCCTGGATGCCCTGGAAGACCCGTTCAAGCTCTACCGCTGCCACACGATCATGAACTGCACCCGGACCTGCCCGAAGGGCCTGAATCCGGCCAAGGCGATCGGCAGCATCAAGGAGAAGTTGGTGGAGCGGCGGTTCTAGCCGCCCACCACCGCATACGGACGGAAACCAGGGGGGCGGGCAACCGCCCCCCTTTGTTTCTATGACCTCCGGAGGTCGCTCCTCGCAAGGCGGGGTGGCACGATGGCGAGTCAGTGGCGACATCGGAAGGGCAGAAGCCAAGCCGAGGTCCATCATGATCCTGCTGCCGCGTCTGGCCCTTACCGCATTGGTGCTGTCCGCGGTCGCCGCCAGCGGGGAGCACGGCGTCCCGCCCGGCGAACCACCCCTGGCGCTGCCCGGCGACTGGCGCCACTTCGTCCATGTCCGCACCATGGTGGTGGAAGAGGGCAATCCCCTCTATGCGGCGCTGGGCGGGTTGCACGAGGTCTATGCCAACCGCAAGGCCCTGCCGGTGCTTAAGGCCGGGGCCAGCGCCTATCCCGACGGCGCGGTGCTGGTCCTGGACCTGCATCAGGTGGTGCGGGGCGACCATGCGCTGATCTCCGGCTCGCGTCGCCTGCTGGCGGTGATGGTGCGCAACAGCGTCCGCTACGCTGCGACCGGGGGCTGGGGCTACCAAGCCTGGGCCGGCGGCGACCCCGCCAAACCGGAAGTCACCGATATGCGGGGCCAGTGCGCCGGCTGCCATGCCCAGGCGGCGAACCGGGGGGCGGTCTTCTCGCGCTGGCAGGACTGAGTCTCGCCGCCTTGCCACTCGTCCTCTCCCGCTCCAGAATGGCGCCCCATGGGGAGCGAGCACGATATCCGGGTGCGCCGGCACCGACAGGCGCTGGCCACCGGCGCCCAGGCCTGGCAGGCCGGTCGCGCCGCCGACGCGGCACAGGCCTTCGCCGCCGCCGCCCGCCTGCTGCCGCGGGAATCCCAGGGCCACGCCAATCTCGGGGTGGCCCTGCGCCGCCAGGGCCATGCCGCCGCGGCACTGGCGGCGTATCGCCGCGCGTTGGCCCTGGGGGCGGACGACGCGGCCCTTCACTCCAATCTCGGCAACGCGCTCCGCGCCCTCGGCCGGCTGGACGAGGCCGAAGCCGCCCTGCGCCGCGCCGTCGCCCTGGCGCCGGAGGCGCGATCCTACGCCTACAACCTCGCCCTGGTGCTGCGCGATCGCCGCCGCCATGGCGAAGCCCTGGCCATGCTGGAGGCGCTGGCCGCCGCCGATCCCGCCGACGGCGAGGCGGCATGGGACCTGGCCCTTACCCGCCTGCATCTGGGCGATTACCGCCGCGGCCTGGAAGAATACGAGGCCCGCTGGCGTCTGGTCCGCAATCCCGTGCGGCCGCCCCCCGGTCCCCGCTGGACCGGGATCGAGCCGCTGGCCGGCCGCACCCTGTTGCTGATCGCCGAGCAGGGGTTCGGCGACGCCATCCAGTTCGCCCGTTTCGTGCCGCAGGTGGCGGCGCGGGGCGCGCGGGTGGTGCTGGAATGCCTGCCGGACTTGGCCGGCCTGTTCGCCGCCCTGCCGGGGGTGGCGCAGGTGGTGCCGCAGGGGGCGGCCCTGGGAGTGGCCGAGGGCGCACAGGCGCCCGCCTACGACCTGTGGGCATCGCTGCTCAGCCTCGGCCATCTGCTGGGCTGCACCTGGGAAGGCCTGCCGGCGGCGCCGGTGCCCTACCTGATGCCGCCCCAGCCACGCCCCTTGCGCATCGGCCGGCGGCCGGACAGCCGCCTTGCTGTCGGCCTGGTCTGGGCCGGCAAGCCGACGCCGCGCGACCGCTCGTGGCCGCTGGAAGCCTTGTTGCCATTGCTGGAGGACCCGCTGGTCGAGGCCTACAGCCTGCAAATGGGCTCCCGCGCCGCCGATCTGGCCGCCCTGGGGGCCGGACATCTGGTGACCGACCTGTCGCCGGTCCTGACCAGCTTCGCCCATACCGCGGCGGCGATGGCCGATCTCGACCTGATCGTCACCGTCGATTCCGCCCCCGCCCACCTGGCCGGCGCCCTGGGGCGGCCGGTCTGGGTGCTGCTGCGCTACGTCTCGGACTGGCGGTGGCGGGACGAGGGCGACACCAGCCCGTGGTATCCCACCATGCGGCTGTTCCGCCAGGCCGACCCCGATGATTTCGCTGGCCCGGTGGCGGCGGTGAAGGCGGCGCTGGGCGCCTGGCCTACAGCTTGAGCCGGGCGGCGATGGACTGGTAATCGGGGGCCTTGGCCAGCGGGCCGAGAACCGCCACGGTGGGCGGCGTGGCGAACAGCCGGCGCGCCACCCGCACGACGTCGTCGGCGGTGATCGCCTCGACTTTGGCCACCACCTCGGCCACCGGCATCGGCCGGCCATAGATCACCATCTGGCGGGCCAGCAACTCGCAGCGCGACGAGGTGCTTTCCAGGCTCATCAGGATCGAGGCCTTCAACTGCGCGCGGGCGCGGTCGACCTCCACCCGGTCCACGCCGCGGGTGACGCCGACGATCTCGTCGCACATCACCGGCACCAGTTCCTCGATCTCGTCCTCGCCGGTCCCGGCATAGATCCCGAACAGCCCGCCCTCGGTGTAGGAGGTGCTGAAGGAATAGATGGAATAGACCAGGCCGCGCTTTTCCCGCACCTCCTGGAACAGCCGCGACGACATGCCGCCGCCCAGCAGGGTGGACAGCACCGAGGCGGCGTAATAGTCGGGATCGCCGTAGGAGACGCCGTCGAAGCCCACCACCAGGTTGACCTGCTCGATGTCGCGGTCCTCGCGGAAATCGCCGCCGACATAGCGGGCGGCGCGCGGTCCCGCCGCCTGCGGGGCGGGCAGCGCCGCGAATGTCCGATCGGCCATCTCCACCAGCCGGTCGTGGTCGATCCGCCCGGCAGCGGCCAGCACCATGTTGGGGGCGGAATAGTGGTCGCGCATGTAGCCCAGCACGGTGTCGCGCGTCATGGCGCGCACCAGCGCCTCGGTGCCCAGCACCGGTCGGCCGAGGGGCTGGTCGGGGAAGGCCACCGCCTGGAAGTGGTCGAAGATGATGTCGTCGGGGGTGTCGATGGCCTGGCAGATCTCCTGCACCACCACCGTCTGTTCCCGCGCCAGCTCGGCCTCGTCCATGGTCGAGTGCTGGAGGATGTCGGCGACGATGTCCAGCGCCAGCTCGGAATCCTCTTTCAGGACCTTGGCGTAATAGGCGGTATGGTCGCGGGCGGTATAGGCGTTGAGATGGCCGCCCACCGCGTCCATCTCCTCGGCGATGTCGCGGGCGGTGCGCCGCTCGGTCCCCTTGAACGCCATGTGCTCCAAGAGATGCGACACGCCGTTGATCTCGGCCGGCTCGTCGCGGGTGCCGGCATCGACCCAGACGCCGATGGACAGGGTTTCCACCGTCTCCATGGGATCGGTGACCACCGTCAGGCCGGACGGCAGGCGGGTCTGGCGCACCTCCTTGCTCATGCCGGCTTCCCCGTCGCCATCGTCCCCGTCGCCGTCGTCCGCGTCCGGCCGGCGAAGCGGCGCACGTAATCCTTGAGGCTCGCCGTGTCGTTGGCCACCACCTCGACCCGCTCCGGCCGCTCCAGCAGGTCGGCCAGATGGGGTGGCAGCAGCGGTCGGTGACCGGTGGCCCGTTCCACCGCATCGGGGAACTTGGCGGGATGGGCGGTGGCCAGGGCGACCAGCGGTGCCGGCCGGGCGAGCCGGGCCTTCAGCCCGGCACCGACGCCCACTGCCGAGTGGGGGTCCAGCAGCTCGCCGGTGGCCTGGCGCATGCGCCGCATCAACTCAAGGGTGGCGTCGTCGTCGAAGCGGTGGCCCTCGAACAGCTCGCCCATGGCGCTCCAGGCGCCCTGCGGCGCCGCCATGCGGCCGGTGCGGCGGAACTCGGCCAGCAGCGCGTCCACCGCCCGTCCGTCGCGGTCGAGGTATTCCCACAGCAGCCGTTCGAAATTGCTCGAAACCTGGATATCCATGCTGGGGGACAAGGTGGGGACGACGCCCTCGGCCGTCATCACCCCCGTTTCGAAGAATCGGGTCAGGATGTCGTTGCGGTTGGAGCCCACCACCAGACGCTCCACCGGCAGGCCCATGCGCCGGGCGGCATAGCCGGCGAACACGTTGCCGAAATTGCCGGTGGGCACGGCGAAGGCCAGGGGCACGTCGGGGGCGCCCAGCGCCACCCCGGCGGCGAAGTAATAAGCGATCTGGGCCATCACCCGCGCCCAGTTGATGGAATTGACCGCCGACAGGCTGACCTCGTCGCGGAAGGCGTGGTCGTTGAACAGCGCCTTCACCAAGTCCTGGCAATCGTCGAAGGTGCCTTCCACCGCCAGATTGCGCACGTTGCCGGCCAGCACGGTGGTCATTTGCCGGCGCTGCACTTCGGACACCCGGCCCTTGGGGTGCAGGATCACCACGTCCACCGCGTCGCGGTCGCGGCAGGCCTCGATGGCTGCCGAGCCGGTATCGCCCGAGGTGGCGCCGACGATGGTCACCCGCCGGCCTTTGGCGCTCAGCACGTGGTCGAACAGTCGGCCGACCAGTTGCAGGGCATAGTCCTTGAAGGCGAGCGTCGGGCCGTGGAACAGCTCCATCACCCACTGGTCGGGGCCGATCTGGCGCAGGGGCGCCACCGCCGGATGGTCGAAGCCGGCATAGGACGCCGTCACCAGGTCGCCCAGTTCGGCCTCGGTCAGGCAGCCGGCGACGAAGGGGGCCATCACCCGTGTCGCCAGTTCGGCATAGGGCAGGCCGCGCAGGGCGCGGATCTCGTCGGCGGAGAAGCGCGGCCAGGTCTCGGGCAGGTACAGCCCGCCATCGCGGGCCAGTCCGGCCAGCAGGACATCGTCGAAATCGAGGACGGGCGCGTTGCCGCGGGTGCTGACGTATTTCACCACTGATCGCTCCAGGCGACGGAAAGGCGGCTACACTAGCGGGGCCGGCCAGTCGCGGCAAGACGCAGGAACCTCGCCGGCCGTCGCCAGGAAGCGGCGGTCGGTGCCCTCCAGCACCAGGGCGGTCAGCCGGCCGGTGCGGTAGGCGCCCGTATCGATGCCGATGCGGTTGGCGCGGATTTCCGGGACGGGGGCAATGGTATGGCCGTGCACCACCATTTTGCCGAATTGGGCGGCGGAATGGATGAAATCGTCGCGGATCCACATCAGGTCGGCGGGGTCCTGGTCGGCGATGGCCACGCCGGGGCGCAGCCCGGCATGGACGAACAGGTAATCGCCCTCGGCATGGGCCACGGGCAGTTGCGCCAGGAAGCGGCGGTGGTCCTCGGGCAGCGCCGCGTCCAGGCGGTCGCGCAGGGCGGCCGGCGCCATGCCGGCGCCGTCGGGCAGCGGGCCGGCATAGGAGCGGATAGTCTCCAGCCCGCCGTTGCGAAACCAGGCCGGCCCGGCCGAAGGGTCGTCGAGGAAGCGGAGCATGGTGTCCTCGTGGTTGCCGCGCAACGCCATCCAGCCGCTTCCGGCCAGCGGTCCGGCTTTGGGCGGCCCGGCCAGCAGGCGGGCCACCACGCCGGCCGAATCCGGGCCGCGGTCGATGTAGTCGCCCAGGAACACCAGCATCGGCCGGGCCGGCCGAGGCCGGACCCCGGCATCCTCGGCGATGATGGTCAGCAAGTCGTCCAGCAGGTCGGCACGGCCGTGGATGTCGCCCACCGCGTAGACGCGGCAGCCGGCCGGCACCGCCGGGGCGCCCGGCAGGGGGCGCGAAGGGGGAGATGATTCCCGCATTTGCTCTAGGCTGGCGTGGTGGCGCTGTGTATCCTTGAATTACTTGGACTGTGCCCGCAGCAAGGACAAGGCCGGATGCGGCGTGCCGGCGCAAGGGTACGCGACGCAAGGGTATGGGGTGACGGGAAGAAGATGAGTGCGACGGCCTTCGGCGGACCTCCACAGGAAGTCATTACCGCGGAAAGCCTTCTTTACGATGCCGCCGAACGGATCGGCCGCATCCGCGAAGGCCGCCTGGGCCTGCATATCCACTTGTCCCGACTGATGCCCCAGAACCGCGAGGACGCGAAGATCCGCATCGCCTTTCGGATGTTCGAGTCCATGGTGGATCTGTACCGCGGGCAGATGTTCCTGCTCACCAATTCGGATATCGTCCTGATCTGCAAGGATGCCCGCCTCGCCGACCTGGACGCCATCGTCTACAAGCTGCGCGCCCTGTTCTCCAAGGATCCGCTGACCTATACCGAGGGCGAGGACGGCGAGGACCGTTTCGCCACCTTCTACGACCTGGAGGTGGAGTACGACGCGTTCTTCCAGTTGTGCGGCCACTTGGTGGCCGAGGCCAAGAAGCGCATCGCCGAGCAGCGGGCCGCCCCCGCCATCCACGATCTGGACGCCGCTCATCTGACCAAGGTTCTGGACCGCATGGCGGGGCTCGACATCGCCGGTGTGGTCCGCCGCCAGCCCTGCGTCCGCATCACCGAACGCAACACCGCCGAGGCGGCCTTCCAGGAATTCTACGTCTCGATCGGCGACCTGCAAAAGGTTCTGGCCCCCGACGTCAACCTGCTGGCCAATCGCTGGCTGTTCCAGCATCTGTCGCAGGAACTGGACCTGAAGGTGCTGGGCGCCCTGCAATCGGCCCGCTTCCAGCGCCCGCCCGTCGCCTTTTCGGTCAATCTCAACATGGCGACCGTCGATACCCCGGTCTTCCAGGGCTTTCTCGATCTGCTGCAAGGCCGCGCCGGGGTGCTGGTGGAATTCCAGTTGATGGACATCTTCGGCAATCTGGACCGCTTTTTCGAAACCCAGCGCCGCCTGCGCACCCGCGGGGTCTCGACCGTGCTGGACGGCATGAACGCCATCACTCTGCAATTCATGGACGCCGAGTTGTACGAGACGGATTTCGTCAAGGTGACCTGGAGCCTCGACATGGCCACCGAGGAGCAGAGCGCCGAACTGGTCAACGCCCTGAGCCCGGTGGGCTTCGACCGGGTGATCCTGTCGCGCTGCGATACCGAAGGCTCCATCGCCTGGGGATTGAAGCACGGCATCCGCCAGTTCCAGGGTCGCTTCCTCGATTCCATGGTGTCGGCGGTGACCATGGCCCAATGCCCGCGGGCCGCCGCCTGCACCCTGGCGCAATGCATCCAGCGCCATGGGGTGATCGCCGGGCGGCCGCGGGCCGAATGCGGCGACAACACCATGCTCGATTCCTTCCCCCCGCTCAGGGCCTTCCGGTGAGGCGGTCATGCTGAACGCTCCGCCTGCCGCCCCCCGCGCCGTGCCCGGCCAGGAAAACCTGCTGGTGGATTACCTCCAGCGCCTGGAACGCCACCGCCAGGATCGCCGCGCCGTCCATATCCACCTATCGGGCCTGCTGCCGGTCAACCGGCGCGAGCATCACCTGCGCGTCGCCGCCAGCGCCTTCGACGGGCTGGTCAAGATGCTGCATGCCCAGGCCTTCAGCCTGGCCAATTCCGACCTGATGGTGGTCTACAAGGCCCAGGCCCAGGACGACATCGAAGCGGCCATCGTCAAGCTGCGCTTCCTGTTCTCCGACGACCCGCTGATCAGCGAGGAGGGTCTGGGCCGGGAATTCTGCACCTGGTATTCGCTGGAGCAGGAATATTCCGAGCTGCTGAGCCTGGCGCAACGGCTGCTGACCGAAGAGCAGGATCGCCTGCGCGCCCAGCAGCAGCAGCAGCGCGGCGGTCTGGTCGGCCGCCACGACCGCGCCAGGGGCACGCCCTTCACCCCGGAGCTGCTGGCCCGCACCGAGGCGGCTTTGGCCCAGGCCGACCTCGCCAACCTGATGCGCCGCCAGGCGGTCTGCGCGGTGGTCGGCCAGTCGCCGCCCCAGCCGGTGTTCAACGAGCTGTTCATTTCCATCGCCGATCTGCGCGAGGTGCTGGCGCCCTCGGTCAACGTCGCTTCCAGTCCCTGGCTGTTCCAGGAACTGACCGAGACCCTGGATCGCCGCGTGCTGTCGCTGCTCAACAAGCACGACGACCGCACGCTGGAAGGCGATATCAGCCTGAACCTCAACGTCTCGACCATCCTGTCGCCGGACTTCCTGGTGTTCGATGACAACGTCAAGGCGGGGATGCGCGGCACCATCGTGCTGGAGTTGCAGAAGGTCGACATCTTCGCCGATCTCGGCGCCTATCTGTTCGCCCGCGACTTCGCCCACGACCGCGGCTACCGCATCTGCATCGACGGCCTGACCTATTCCATGTTGCGCTTCGTCGACCGCGAGCGGTTGGGCGCCGACCTGATCAAGCTGATCTGGGACCCCAGCCTGACCGAGGAAAAGGACAACAAAAGCGAGGCGCTGCGCCGCATCGGCGTCACCCGCATCATCCTGTGCCGTTGCGACACGCCGGCCGCGGTGGAATATGGCCAGTCGGTGGGCATCACCCTGTTCCAGGGACGCTTCATCGAGAACACCCTGGCCAACGACATCCGCAGCCGCGGATTGCGCGGCCGCATGCGGACCTATTGATCCCCCGCCCCCGGCCGGCCATATCGACGCCATGACTTCTCCCGCTATCGATGCGCGTGACCTCGGCAAGACCTTCGGCGGCGTGGTCGCGGTCGAGCGCGTCACCTTCAGCGTGGCCCGCGGCTCCGTCACCGCCCTGCTGGGCGGCAACGGCGCCGGCAAGACCACCACGCTTTCCATGCTGCTGGGGCTGCTGCTGCCGACCACCGGCACCATCCGCGTGCTGGGCGAGGACATGGTGCGGCACCGCTACCGGGTGCTGCCGCGCCTCAACTTCT
>JAKAFA010000307.1 GCA_021818185.1 Pseudomonadota bacterium
CGATCTAATCCCCGGTGGGCGACATCGCGCAGCCGGGTGCCGGTTTCGGCCGCTTCCAGCCCGCGGCGCAGGCCGGTATTGGCCCGGAGTACCCCGATGACCCGGTCGTTTTCCGTCACCAGGACATGCCGGATCGCCCCCCGGCGGTCCGGCCGGTGCGGGACGGCGTCGAAGGCGGTGTCGGCCGGCGCGATCGCCACGTCGGTGTCCATCACCGCACGGGCCGGTACGACCAGACCAGCCCCACCCCGAAGGTGAGGACCGACAGCAGGGCGATCCGCATGCGCCGGGCGTCGTCATCGGCGAGGGATGGGGTGATGGGCGGGGCGGCTTCGGTCAACGACGGGCCCCCGCTGAAAAACGGGCCCGGGAACGGGCCTGTCCTGCTTTTCTTGGCGGCGCGGGCTGCGTCGCGCAAGCTCCCCCGTCGTATCCGTCCTCTACTCCGAAACGCGCCGTCACACGGCGCGGGCGGCGGAGGCCGGCCACATCGCCCGCAAGGCCAGGGCGGCATCGGTGAGCGCCTCGTCGGCGGCGGCGACGAAGGCGGTCAGTTGCAGGAAGGAATGGGGCAGTCGGTCGGCGATGGCGAACTCCACCGGCACGTCGGCGGCGCGCAGGGCGGCGGCCAAGGCGCGGCTGTCGTCCAGCAGGCAATCCACGCCGGCACCGATCACCACCTGCGGCGGCAGGCCGGCGAGGTCGGCGCCGAGGGGGGCGGCCAGGGGATTGTCGCGCTGGGCGTAATCGGCCAGGTATTGCCGCCAGAACCAATCCATCCGCGCCGTGGTCAGGCCGAAGCGGCCGTCGCCGTAGGCGTGGTGCGACGGTGTGTCGAGGTCGGCGCCGAACATGCCATAGAACAGCAGGCCGGCCTCCGGCGGCGGCAGGCCGCGGTCGCGCAGCGCCAGGGCGGCGGCCAGCGCCAGGTTGGCGCCGGCCGAATCGCCGGCCACCGCCAGGCGGGCGGCATCCAGACCCCGGCGGCCGCCCTCGGCCCGCAGCCAGGCGATGGCGGCCAGCGCGTCGTCGACCGGCGCCGGAAAACGGTGCTCGGGAGCCAGGCGATAGGTGACGGCGGCCACCGCCGCCCCGGTCCGCCGCGCCAGCAGGCGCAACAACCGGTCGTGGGTGTCCACCCCGTTGAGTACGAAGCCGCCGCCGTGGAAATAGACCAGCACCGGCAGATCGCGCCGCCGTTCGGGGTAGATCAGGCGGATGGGGACGGATCGCCCCGGCGCCGGGGCAGCCACGTCCTCGATCCGCGCCACGGGCGGCGGGGCCTGGTTGAGGTGGGCGTGGTAGCGTCGGGCCGCCGCGCGCGCCTCGGCCAGGCTCAGGGCCTGCGGGTCGGCCGGAACGATGCCGCGGGCGCGGCAATCGTTCCAAAGCCGCCGGATCTCGGGGTGGAGGCCGTCCATGCCCCGGTCACAGTCCTTCGAACAGCGCGGTAGAAAGATACCGCTCGGCGAAGGAGGGAATGATGACCACGATGGTCTTGCCCTCGGACTCGGGGCGCGCCGCGATCTCCAGTCCGGCCGCCAAGGCGGCGCCCGCCGAAATGCCCACCGGGATGCCCTCCTGGCGGGCCGTCTTGCGGGCCGTCTCGAAGGCGGTTTCGTTGGCGACGGTCAGGACCTCGTCGACCACCGAACGGTCCAGGTTGGGCGGGATGAATCCGGCGCCGAGGCCCTGAATCTTGTGCGGCCCCGGCGCGCCGCCCGACAGCACCGGGCTGGCTTCCGGCTCGACCGCCACGATGCGCAGGCCGGGGCGGCGCGGCTTCAGTGCCTGGCCGATGCCGGTCAGCGTGCCGCCGGTGCCCACGCCGCCCACCACCACGTCCACCTGGCCGGCGGTGTCGGTCCAGATCTCCTCGGCGGTGGTGGCGAAATGGATGGCCGGATTGGCGGCGTTGGAGAATTGCTGAAGGATCACCGCCTCGGGATGGTCGGCGGCGATCTCCTGGGCGCGGGCCACCGCGCCGGTCATGCCCTTGGCCGCCGGGGTAAGCTCGATCTCGGCCCCCAGCAGCAGCAGCATCTTGCGCCGCTCCAGCGACATGCTCTCGGGCATCGTCAGCAGCAGACGATAGCCCTTCACCGCCGCGACGAAGGCCAGGGCGATGCCGGTGTTGCCCGAGGTCGGCTCGATGATGAACGAGCGGCCCGGCACCAGGCGTCCTTCGGCCTCGGCCGCCTCGATCATCGCCAGGCCGATGCGGTCCTTCACCGACGCCAGCGGGTTGAAGAACTCAAGCTTGGCCAGCACCGTGCCTTTGGCGCCGGCCTCGCGGGTCAACCGGTTGATCCGCACCAGC
Source organism: Pseudomonadota bacterium (assembly GCA_021818185.1). Lineage (GTDB taxonomy): Bacteria > Pseudomonadota > Alphaproteobacteria > Rhodospirillales > Magnetospirillaceae > JAKAFA01. Next base: position 2,321 of record JAKAFA010000307.1, read on the forward strand.
GGCGTGGAACCGATGGTCTGGGTCAGGTCGTCGTAGGTGCGCCCGCGGGCGGGGGGGAGATTCGTGGTCATGGCGGCCTCACTGTTGCTGACATTCACACCGTATCAGGTGTTGACCGCTAAGTCTAGTAGATTTATAGAATGAAGGGGGCCGAAGCGGGGGAATGGCGCACGCCGCCGGGCGTGCCCCTTTGCAGGCGGCGCTACGTCCGCTCCTCTGTCCCGTTGCGGCGCCTGTGGCATCCGACTAGATTGCCGATTTAGTGCATAGGATGAGTGGAATGCTGTCGAGCAAGGCGAAATACGGCCTTAAGGCCATGGTCCACCTGACCCGGCGGGAGGGCGAAGGCGCGGTGCTGATCGCCGACATCGCCCAGTCGGAACGCATCCCGCGCAAGTTTCTCGATGCCATCCTGCTCGAATTGAAGATCCAGGGCTACCTGACCAGCAAGAAAGGCAAGGGCGGCGGCTATGCCCTGGCCCGCCCCTCGGCGTCCATTTCGGTGGGGGACATCGTGCGGGTGCTGGACGGGCCGCTGGCCCCGGTGCCGTGCGTGTCGCGGCAATCCTATCGCCGTTGCGAGGATTGCGCCGACGAGGCGGCCTGCGCGGTGCGGGCGGTCATGCAGGAGGTGCGCGACGCCGTCGCCACTATTCTGGACAACACGACGCTGGCCGACATGGCGTCGCGCAAGCCGGCCGCGCCGGTTCTGGTCTACGACATCTGACGCCGGTCAGGCGGCGTCGTCCAGGTCGGCGAAGGACCGCGGCAAGTCGCCCAGGTCCGCCCAGGCAGCCTCGGCGGCGGCGACCTCGGCCGTCTCCTCGTCCTCCGTGGCGGATGGGTCCGCGGGGGCCGGCGCGGGAATGGTGTCGGTCATTTTCGCTCTTTCCAGTGACGCGGTGCGTGATCGCACGGCGGGTGCCATGCTTTCCAGCCGATGGCGGCGGACATATAGCGAGTTGTTAAGGACAGGTTAAGCGCAAAATCATCGGAACGGCATCCGGCATTCTCCGTAGCGCCCCTGAAATTGGATCGCTGCCGCCGCCCGCCAAGGGGGGCGGCCCTACTCCCCATGGCGAGCGGCGCCATCGCACGCCGGAGCCGGCCATGCCCGCCGCCGCCCCGCTTGCGCCACGCCGGACCGCCGAGGCCCGAGTCCGGCGATGGGGGATGCCGCAGGCCGGCATGATCTCCCTTCCCGACGACGAACTGGGCCGGTTCATCCGCGAGGATGTTCCCTACGGCGACCTGACCACCCGCGGCCTGGGGGATGCCCCGCCGGCTGTTGAAAATTGCTCAGCAGGCATTGCCGGTTGAGCAGGCTACGCGGC
>JAKAFA010000308.1 GCA_021818185.1 Pseudomonadota bacterium
ATATCTGCGTCCGGCTCGACGAAATCGCCGGATGACACGAGGCGGCCGTCGCCGGAATCGGCGGCGGCGCGAGGCGCAACATGGGGGGAGGGCTTCAGCCCATCTTCGCCGCGGCCAGGATCGCGGCGGCCAGCAGGGCGGCAAGAACAACGGCACCGTAGCGCCGGATCAGCACCCGCCGGGGCGGGCGGTTATCGTTGGCCGGCGGCGGCAGCCGGCGGGGGGGCGCCGCCCGGCGCCCCCCCTGGTCCTGCTTATCGCTGCGCGGCTCAGCCACGCTTCTCGATGGGGACGTACTGCCGCACCGGCTCGCCCACATAGAGCTGACGCGGACGGCCGATCTTCTGGTCCGGGTCGGTCAGCATCTCGTTCCACTGGGCGATCCAGCCGACGGTACGGGCCAGCGCGAACAGGCTGGTGAACATCGAGGTGGGGATGCCCATGGCGCGGAAGATGATGCCCGAATAGAAGTCGACGTTCGGGAACAGCTTGCGCTCGACAAAGTATTCGTCGTTAAGGGCGATGCGCTCCAGCTCCATGGCCAGATCCAGCAACGGCTCGTCCTTGACGCCCAGCTCGTCCAGCACCTCGTGGCAGGTGCGCTGCATGATCTTGGCGCGCGGGTCGTAGTTCTTGTAGACGCGGTGACCGAAGCCCATCAGGCGGAAGGGATCGTTCTTGTCCTTGGCGCGCTTGATGAACTCGGGGATGCGGTCCTTCGAGCCGATCTCGTGCAGCATGGTCAGCACCGCCTCGTTGGCGCCGCCATGGGCCGGGCCCCACAGGGAGGCGATGCCGGCGGCGATGCAGGCGAACGGGTTGGCGCCCGACGACCCGGCCAGACGCACGGTCGAGGTCGAGGCGTTCTGCTCGTGGTCGGCATGCAGGATGAGGATGCGGTCCATGGCCCGCGCCAGCACCGGGTTGACCTTGTAGGACTCACACGGGGTGGCGTACATCAGGTGCAGGAAGTTCTCGGAATAGGACAGGGCGTTCTGCGGATACATGAACGGCAGGCCCTGCGAGTACTTGTACGCCCAGCCGACGATGGTCGGCATCTTGGCGATCAGCCGGTAGCTGGCGATCATCCGCTGATGCGGGTCGTTGATGTCGGTGGAATCGTGGTAGAACGCCGCCATGGCGCCGACCACGCCGCACATCACCGCCATCGGGTGGGAATCGCGGCGGAAGCCGCGGTAGAAGAAGCTGATCTGCTCGTTCAGCATCGAGTGATGCGTGATGTCGGAGACGAACTTCGCCTTCTGATCGGCGTTCGGCAGTTCGCCCTTGAGGATCAGGTAGGCGACTTCCAGGAAGTCGGCGTTCTCGGCCAGCTGCTCGATGGGGTAGCCGCGGTGCAGCAGCACGCCCTGGTCGCCGTCGATGTAGGTGATCGCCGACTTGCACGAGCCGGTGGAGGTGTAACCGGGGTCGTAGGTGAAAATGTCCATGTCGCCGTACAGCGCGCGAATGTCCATCACCTTCGGGCCGACGGTGCCCGAATGCAGCGGCAGTTCGACCGACTTGCCGTTGCTGTTATTGGTAAGGGTGACGGTCTCGCGAGGCGTTTTATCTGTATTGGTCATGGCTGTCCCCGTATCTCCACAAATGATTTTCGTTGATCGCCCCGCTTGTGCGGGGCCCGTTATGGTTGCCCTCCGCCCGAAATGTCATCGAGCCGGCCGAGCGTCTCGTCCCGCCCCAGGATCTCCATCACTTCGAAGACCGGGGGCGAAACTGCAGAACCGGTGAGCGCCGCCCGCAGGGGCTGCGCGATCTTGCCGAGCTTCAGACCGCGCGCTTCGGCAAAGCTGCGCGCCGCCTCTTCCAGCCCTTCCCGCGTCCACGGCGACACCGCCGCCAGCAACGGCCGGAAGGCGGCCAAATCGGCCCCGCCCTCCCCGATCAGCCGGGCGGCCTTGTCGTCCAGCGCCAGGGGGCGGCTCCGCACATAGAACAGCGCGGAATCGGCCATCTCCAGCAGGGTCTTGGCCCGCTCCTTCAGGCCGCCGACCCCGGCCCGCACCCGCGCTTCGCCCGCCGCATCCACCGGCCCGCCCAGCCGCTCGGCCAGAAGCGGCAGCAGCAGCCCGGCCAGCCGGCCGTCCTCGGCCTGGCGCAGGTAATGGCCGTTCAGGTTGGCCAGCTTGGCCAGGTCGAAGCGGGCCGGCGAGCGGCCCACATTCTCCAGGGTAAACCACGCCACCGCCTGTTCGGTCGAGATGATCTCGTCGTCGCCATGGCTCCAGCCCAGGCGCAGCAGGTAGTTGCGCACCGCCTCGGGCAGCAGGCCCATGTCACGGTAGGCCTCGACCCCCAGGGCGCCGTGGCGCTTGGACAGCTTGGCGCCGTCGGGGCCGTGGATCAGCGGAATATGGGCAAACTGCGGCACGTCCCAGCCGCAGGCGCGGTAAAGCTGGTACTGGCGGAAGGTGTTGGTCAGGTGGTCGTCGCCACGGATCACATGGGTGATGCCCATGTCGTGGTCGTCGACCACCACCGACAGCATGTAGGTCGGCGTGCCGTCGGCGCGCAGCAGCACCATGTCGTCCAACTGGGAATTGGCCACCCGCACCTCGCCCTGCACCAGGTCGGCGACCACCGTCTCGCCTTCGGCCGGCGCCTTCAGGCGGATCACCGGCGCGACGCCGGCCGGCGCCTCGGCCGGGTCGCGGTCGCGCCAGATGCCGGGATAGCGCATGGGCTGGCCCTTGGCCCGCTGGTCCTCGCGGATGGCGGCCAGTTCCTCGGGCGAGCACCAGCAGCGATAGGCCTTGCCCTCGGCCAACAACTGGCGGGCCACCTCGGCGTGGCGGCCGGCGCGGGCGAACTGGTGCACCGGTTCGCCGTCCCAGTCCAGCCCCAGCCATTCCAGGCCCTGGAAGATCTTGTCCACCGCGTCCTGGGTCGAGCGGGCGCGGTCAGTATCCTCGATACGCAGATGGAACTTGCCGCCGCAATGACGGGCGAACAGCCAGTTGAACAGCGCCGTGCGGGCGCCTCCGATATGGAGGTAGCCGGTCGGAGAGGGAGCGAAGCGCGTGACCACCGTCATCGGACCGTCCTGCCGTTCATTCTTAGCCATATGGTGTGCGTCGGCCCCTCTGTAGCATATTCTGGCCGGGATGACAGCACGCTGTTGCGCGGCACAATAAGAAAACCTGCCCGATGGGATGGGCGCAATCCTGTACAAACGGCTAGGGGCTTTTGCCCCCCTCCTCCGCTTGGAACTGGGGACCCGGCTAATGGCCGAGCGGGACCGCTGGCCGCTATGGATTCCGGTCTTCCTGGGCGCCGGGACCGCCCTGTATTTCGGCTGGGCCAGCGAGCCGCCGGTATGGTTGGGGCCGCTGGTCCTGGGCTGTGCCGCGGCTGTCACGGCGGCGGCCCGCCGCCGGCCGGCGGCGGCAATCCCCGCCCTGGCAATAGCGCTGATCGCCCTGGGCTTCACGGCGACGGCGGCCAGGACCCGCGAGGTGGCGGCCCCGGTGCTGCGGCGCCCTTCCGGTGCCGTGACGGTCGCCGGCACCGTCGCGCGGGTCGAGGAGATGAGCGACGGCGGCCAGCGGATCACCCTCGACCGGGTGGACGCGCCGTTGACCGGCCCCGGGCCGGCACGGGTGCGGCTGCGCGTCCGCGATGCCGGGC
>JAKAFA010000069.1 GCA_021818185.1 Pseudomonadota bacterium
ACGGCGTGAATTGCACCGGCGGCTGTTCGTGGAAGGTGTTCGTGAAGAATGGGCTGGTCTCGTTCGAGATGCAGCAGACCGACTATCCCCGCACTCGCGACGACATGCCCAACCACGAGCCGCGCGGGTGCCAGCGCGGCGCCAGCTTCTCGTGGTACTTGTATTCGCCGCACCGGATCAAATTCCCCCTGATCCGCGGCCGGCTGCTGGATCTGTACCGGGCCGAGCGGAACGGCGGCAAGGATCCGGTGGAGGCCTGGGCGGCGATCCAGGCCGATCCGGCCAAGCGGGCGAAGTATACCGCCGTGCGCGGCCTGGGCGGTTTCGTCCGTTCCACCTGGGACGAGGTCAACGAGATCATTGCCGCCGCCAACGTCCATACCGTCAAGACCCACGGCCCCGACCGCATCATGGGTTTTTCGCCCATTCCCGCCATGTCGATGATCTCCTACGCCGCCGGCGCCCGCTATCTGTCGCTGATCGGCGGGGCCTGCGGCAGCTTCTACGACTGGTACTGCGACCTGCCGGCCGCCAGCCCGCAGACCTGGGGCGAGCAGACCGACGTGCCGGAAGCCGCCGACTGGTATAATTCCACCTACATCATCATCTGCGGCGCCAACCTGCCGATGACCCGCACCCCCGACGCCCATTTCTGCACCGAGGTGCGCTACAAGGGGGCCAAGGTGGTGTCGATGGCCCCCGACTACGCCGAGTACGTGAAGTTCGCCGACCTGTGGATGCCGGTGAGGCAGGGCACGGATTCGGCAGCCTTCCTGGCCATGGCGCATGTCGCCCTGAAGGAATTCTACATCCAGCGCCAGGATCCCTATTTCCTGCACTACGCCCGTACCTATACCGATCTGCCGATGCAGGTGATCCTGCGCCGGGTCGAGGACGGCTATGTCAGCGACCGCAACCTGCGGGCCTCGGATTTCGACGGCGGGCTGGGGCAGGGCAACAATCCGGAATGGAAGACCGTCGTCTATGATTCCCGCTCGAAGGCCTTCGTCGCCCCCAACGGCTCGGTGGGCTTCCGCTGGGGCGAAGAGGGCAAATGGAACCTGTTGCCCCGGGACGGCGTGAACGGCGCCGAGATCGAAGCCGAACTGTCCTGCATCCAATCCCATGACGAGGTGGTCCGGGTCGGCTTCCCCCACTTCCAGCCGGGCGAGGCGGATCTGCTGTTCCGCAACGTCCCCGCTCGCCGCCTCCGGCTGGCCGACGGGGCCGACGTGCTGGTGGCCTCGGTGTTCGACCTGACGGTGGCGCAATACGGCATCGACCGCGGCCTGGGCGGCGAGAATGTCGCCACCTCCTACGCCGATGCCGCGGTGGCCTATACCCCGGCCTGGGCGCAGAAGGTCACCGGCGTCAAGGCGGCCGACATCGAGCGCACGGGCCGCGAATTCGCCGAGAACGCGTCGAAGACCAAGGGCAAGTCCATGGTCATCATGGGGGCGGCCATCAATCACTGGTACCATAACGACATGAGCTACCGCTCGATCATGAACCTGCTGCATATCTGCGGGTGCGTGGGCCAGAGCGGCGGCGGATGGGCCCATTACGTCGGCCAGGAAAAGCTGCGGCCGCAGGCGGGCTGGGCACCCATCGCCTTCGCCCTTGATTGGCACCGCCCGCCGCGCCACACCAATTCCACCTCGTACTGGTACTTCCATACCGACCAGTGGCGCTACGAGACCCTGAATGCCGACGATTTGCTCTCGCCGGCCGGCAAGAACCGTTACAAGGGCTATTCGCTGGCCGATTACAACGTCACCGCCACGCGGCTGGGCTGGCTGCCCTCCATGCCCAATTTCAACCGCAACCCGCTGGACCTCGCCGACGAGGCGGCGAAGAACGGCGCCAGCGACGAGGCGGAGGTGGCCCGCTACGTGGCCGAGCAGATGGGATCGGGCAAGCTGGACGTCGCCTACGCCGACCCCGATGCCCCCGAGAACTGGCCGCGTAACCTGTTCGTCTGGCGCGCCAACCTGCTGGGCTGTTCGGCCAAGGGCCACGAATATTTCCTGAAGCACCTGCTGGGCGCCCAGAACGGGGTGATGCAGGAAGGCGGGGCCGGCAGGGACTGCAAGCAGGTCAAGTGGCACGAGCAGGGGCCGGCCGGCAAGCTGGACCTGATGGTGGACCTCAATTTCCGCCTGAATTCCACCGGCGCCTATTCCGACATCATCCTGCCGGCGGCCACCTGGTACGAAAAGAACGACCTCAACACCACCGACATGCACCCCTTCATCCATCCGCTGTCGGAAGCGGTGCAGCCGGCGTGGGAATCCAAGACCGACTGGCAGATCTTCAAGGTGATCGCCAGGAAGTTCTCGGAGTTGGCCGCCAGGCATCTGGGGGTGCGCAGGGACGTGGTGGCGCTGCCCATGCAGCACGATTCGCCGGCCGAATTGGCTCAGCCGCTGGGGCTGGTGCGCGACTGGAAGCGGGACGGCGGCCAGCCGGTCCCCGGCAAGACCATGGCCTTGATCAAGGTGGTGGAGCGCGATTTCGCCGCGACCTACAGCAAGTACATCGCCCTCGGCCCGCTGATGACCAAGCTGGGCAACACCGTCAAGGGGATCGACTGGAATACCGAGCAGGAATACCAGGAGTTGAAATCCCATAATGGTGTGGTGCGCGAGCCCGGCGTGTCGCAGGGCATGCCCTCGCTGGAAGAGGATATCTTCGTCTGCGATGCGGTGATGCGCATGGCTCCCGAGACCAACGGCGAGGTGGCCCACAAATCCTGGAATGCCCTGTCGAAGAAGACCGGCATCGACCACCATCACCTTTATGCCGGGCGGCACGAGGACAAAATCACCTTCCGCGATATCCAGGCCCAGCCGCGCAAGATCATCACCGCGCCCACCTGGTCGGGGATCGAGTCCGAAACGGTGTCCTATACCGCCGGCTACACCAACGTGCATGAACATATCCCGTTCCGCACGCTGACCGGCCGCGCCCAGTTCTACCAGGACCACGAATGGTTCCTGGATTTCGGCGAGGGCTTCTGTGTCTACAAGCCGTCGGTCGACATGAAGGCCCACGAGACGGTGCCGGCCGCCGTCAAGGCCAAGCCGCACCTCAAGCTGAGCTGGATCACCCCCCATTCCAAATGGGGCATCCATTCCAGCTACCAGGACAATCTGCGCATGCTGAACCTGTTCCGCGGCGGCCCCTATGTGTGGATCGCCGAGGACGATGCCCGGCGCGTCGGCATCGCCGATAACGACTGGGTCGAAGCGGTCAACGCCAACGGCGCCACCGTGGCCCGCGCCGTGGTGTCGCAGCGCGTGCCCACGGGCATGGCGCTGATGTACCACGCCCAGGAAAAGACGGTGAACGTGCCGGGGTCCAACACCACCGGCAAACGCGGCGGCATCCTGAACTCGGTGACCCGCGTGGTGGTCAAGCCCACCAACATGGTCGGCGGCTATGCCCAACTGGCCTACGGCTTCAATTACTACGGCACCGTCGGCTGCCAGCGCGACGAGGTGGTGATCCTGCACAAGATCGCCGACCAGGACATCGACTGGCTGGAACGCCCGCTGACGCCCGCGCGCGAGGCGGAACCCAATCCGCCCGGCATCGGCCGCCGGTAAAGGAGAGCATTCATGAAAATCCGTGCGCAATTCGCCCTGGTCTTCAACCTCGACAAGTGCATCGGCTGCCATACCTGTTCGGTGACCTGCAAGAACGTGTGGACCAACCGCAAGGGCGTCGAATATGCCTGGTTCAACAATGTCGAGTCCAAGCCTGGTATCGGCTATCCCAAGAACTGGGAAGACCAGGAGCGATGGAAAGGCGGCTGGGAGCTGCGAGGCGGCAAGCTGGAGCTGAAATCTGGCGGGCGTGCGGCGCGCTTGCTCAATATATTCTCCAATCCGCACATGCCAGAAATCGACGATTATTACGCGCCGTTCACGTATGATTACGGCAAGCTGGTCACCGCGCCGCTGTCCGAAGCGGCGCCCACCGCGCGGCCGGTATCGCAGATCGACGGCTCGCGCATGGAGAAGATCACCTGGGGGCCCAACTGGGAGGACGATCTGGCCGGCGAGTTCCACAAGCGGGCCAAGGACCAGAACTTCCGCGACATCGGCAAGGAGATGTATGCGCAGTTCGAAAATACCTTCCACCTCTACCTGCCGCGCATATGCAACCATTGCCTGAATCCAGCCTGTGTCGCGGCCTGCCCCTCGGGCTCGATCTACAAGCGGGAAGAGGACGGCATCGTGCTGGTCGACCAGGACAAATGCCGCGGCTGGCGCATGTGCATTTCCGCCTGCCCCTACAAGAAGGTTTTCTACAATTGGGAATCGGGCAAGGCCGAGAAATGCATCGGTTGCTACCCGCGCGTCGAATCCGGCATGCCGACCATTTGCTCGGAATCTTGCGTCGGGCGTATCCGTTACAACGGCATCCTACTCTATGACGCCGACCGCATCGAGGAACTGGCCTCGACCGAGAGCGAGCAGGACCTGTACCAGGCGCACCTGTCCATCTTCCTCGATCCCCACGATCCCAAGGTGATCGCCGCCGCCCGCCAGCAGGGCATCCCCGACACCTGGATCGAGGCGGCGCAGAAATCCCCGATCTACAAGATGGCGGTGGACTGGAAGATTGCCTTCCCCATCCACCCCGAATTCCGCACCCTGCCCATGGTGTGGTACGTGCCGCCGCTGTCGCCGGTGCAATCGCAGATCGACCAGGGCAACCTGGCCACCACGCCGGACGGCGTCCTGCCGGACTCGGCCACGCTGCGCCTGCCGCTCAAATACCTGGCCAATCTGCTGACGGCGGGGCAGGAGGCGCCGATCCGCGCCGCTCTCGACAAGCTGATCGCCATGCGTTCGTACCAGCGCTCCCTCCACGTCGACGGCGCGCCGGACCTGCGGGCCGTGGCGGCGGCCGGCCTGACCGAGCAGCAGGCCCAGGATATGTACCGCCTGCTGGCCATCGCCAATCACGAGGACCGTTTCGTGGTCCCCACCAGCCAGACCGAACTGGGCCTGGAGAACTTCCACGCCTTCCAGGGGCAGAACGGCTTCACCTTCGGCAATGCCAGCTCGACCGGGGTCAGCCCCTTTGCCCTATTCCCCGATCGCCGCACCGACGGTGTCGAGGATCTGACCCATCCCCGGAAGGCCAAGGAGGACGTGGCATGAGCATCCACAAGATCCTGTCGGTACTGCTGGAATATCCCACCGCCGACCTGCGCCCCATGCATGCGGAGATCCGTGCGCGGACCTGTGGACTGGATGACGTGGACCGCGGCAGGCTGGATGCGTTCCTGGCCTATGCCGCGGCCATCGACCTGACCGATCTCCAGGCCGAGTACGTGCAGACCTTCGACCTGACGCCCGAGCACAGCCTGCACATGACCCATCATGTCTTCGGCGACGACAAGGGGCGCGGCCCGGCCCTGATCGACCTGACCGAACTGTATCGCGGCCATGGCCTGGAGGTGGCGGCCAGTGAACTGCCGGACTACCTGCCGCTGATGCTGGAATTCGCCGATCTGGCCCCGCCCGAGGTGGGCGACCGCTTCCTGGCCGATGCCGGCCGGGTGGTCGGGGTGCTGGCCGCCAATCTGGAACGGGCCGGGAGCCCGTGGGCCGGCCTGGTGCGCATCGCCGAGGGGCTGTGTGGCCGGCCTGGGGGGGAATTGTCCTGCGGCAAGGTGGAATCCGGCCAGGCGGCGCCCTGCCTGGCGCCCTGCGGCGGCGAGATGGAATAAGGAGGGGGGAGATGATCGATACCGTGCTGTTCGGGGCCTATCCCTACATCGCCCTGACGGTGTTCCTCGCCGGCTCGTGGCTGCGCTTCGATACCGAGCAATACACCTGGAAAACCGATTCCTCGCAGTTGCTGTCGAAACGGGGCATGCGGCTGGCCAGCAACCTGTTCCATGTCGGGGTGCTGGCCGTCCTCGGCGGCCATGCGGTGGGGCTGCTGACTCCCCATCCGTGGTTCCGGGCGGCGGGGGTGACCGACATCGCCCATCAGTGGCTGGCCATCGGGGCCGGCAGCGTGTTCGGCCTGATGTGCTTGCTGGGCGGGCTGATGCTGTTGGCGCGCCGCCTGGGCAACCGCCGGGTGCGGGCTGCCGCCCGCTCCACCGACCTGCCGATCCTGGTGTGGCTGCTGGCGACCCTGACTCTGGGGTTGTGCACCATTCCGGTGTCGGTGGGGCATGCCGAACACGGCGACGCCGGGGTAATGATCGCCCTGGCCGAATGGGTGCAGAGCATCCTTTGCCTGCATCCCCAGCCCGGCCTGCTGGCCGGGGTCGAGCCCATCTTCAAGGCACATATCACCTTCGGTCTGACGGTCCTCTTGGTGTTCCCCTTCACCCGCCTGGTCCATATCTGGAGCGTGCCGCTGGGCTATCTCGGCCGCGCCTACCAGGTGGTGCGTACCCGATAGTCTCTAAGACGCCTCCACCCGGGGATATTCCTCAGGTGGGGGCGTGCTTGCCCAAAATGCGCTGCAAGGTGCGGCGGTGCATCTTCAGGCGCCGCGCGGTTTCGCTGACGTTCTGCCCGCTTTCCTCCAGGACCCGCTGGATATGTTCCCAGCGCACCCGGTCCGGCGTCATCGGATCGGCCGACGGGGAGGCGTCGGTGGCCGCCTGGGTGCCGCCGGTCAGGGCGGCTTTCAGGCGGTCCACGTCCACCGGCTTGGGCAGGTAGTCGACGGCGCCCGCCTTGATGGCCGACACCGCCGAAGCGATGTTGCCGTAGCCGGTCAGCATGACGATGCGGATGCTGGGGCACAGATCGCGCAGAACGTCCACCAGTTCCATGCCGTTGCCGTCTTCCAGACGCAGATCCAGAACGGCATGGGAATAGGGCCGCTCGGATACCGCGCGGACCGCGTCCGACAGCGTGCCGACCGCGTGGGTGGCGAAGCCCCGCCGGTCCAGCGCCCGGCTGAGGGCAAGGCGAAACGGCTCGTCGTCATCGACCAGCAGCAAAGTGTCCGTCATTCCGTTTTCCCCATTCCACGGCAACGTCCGCGCCCCGCTCGGCATCGTTGTCGAAGGTGATTCTGGCGCCGGTCCGCGCCAGCAAGGTCATAGCGATGAACACCCCCAGCCCCAGATGGGGTCCGTCGGATGCCGACCGGGCCGACAGGTAAGGCTCGCCCAGGCGGTCGAGGACGTGCAGCGGGAAGCCGGGACCGTCGTCGACGATACGGACCCCCATGCCGGATTCGTCCCACCATGTGGCGACTTCGACCTGAGTCCGGGCGAATTGCAGGGCGTTCTGAATGAAATTGCCAAGCCCGTGCAGAATTTCCGGGCTGCGCTCCACCCACGGCGGCGGAAGAGTGGTGGGCAACTGGCGAAAGGCGATGCGGGCCGGAGCCCCCTCGGCATGGGGCGCGGCGGCCATTTCCACCAGGGCAGGAAACGGCACGCGCTCGGCCTCCACCGCCCGGTCCCGGTCCCGCTGATGGGTCAGCCGGGCCAGGGTGTCGCGGCACCGTGCCGCCTGGGCCATCAGCAGCGCCATGTCGGGCTTCAGCGGGTCCTCGCCCTCCAACTGGGCGTCGATTTCCTGGGCCAGCAGGCAGACGGTCGCCAGCGGCGTATTCACTTCATGGGCGACGGCGGCGGCCAGGGCGCCGATTTCCGCCGCCCGCCGCTCCTGGGCCAGGGCCAGGTGGCTTTCGGCATAGGCGGCGGCCATGCGCCGGCCCTCTTCGGCGATGCGCCAGGTGAAATAGGAGACCGATACCACGCCGACCAGCAGCGCCACCGCGGCGCCAAGCCGATAGAGCGGCGGCATGTGAAATCCCGCCTCCGGCCAGGGCAGCGGCCCGTGCCAGCAGCCGATGACCAGCACCGCGGCCATGGCCAGGGCAGTCAGCCAGGTGACGTGGCGACGGGGCAGGAGGGCGGCCGCCACCGCCACCGGCGCCAGCAGGAACAGGCAGAAGGGGTTGCCAAGGCCGCCGGTCAGGCCGATCAGGACGGCCAACTGCACGATGTCGAAGGCCAGATGGCGGGCGGCGCTGTTCTCGTCCAGGCCGCGCGCCGGGCCGGGCAGCACGGTCAGCCCCAGGTTAAGCAGCACCGAACAGGCGACCGTGGACAGCGCCGGCAGCAGATCGAGGGGCGCCACCGCCAGGTGCACGACCCAGATGGTGGCGGCCTGCCCGCCGGCGGCCAGCCAGCGGAGCAGGATCAGCGCCGACAGGCGCGTCCTGGAAGGAGTGCGGTCGTTTCCTGTTTCCGGCGTCATCGTCCGAACCCTGCGCACGGGAACGACCCGATAGTACGGGATGGTCCCCCTCCGTCACTTTGATGACGGTCAAGGCGAAGGAAATGTGTCGGGCTGCGTCACGGTGTCGCGGCCAAGGCGAAGGTCAAGGGGAAGGAGGGGGCTCCTTTCTATGCTCGCCGCATCGCAAATGACCGGGCATTTACGCGACATGATCGATCTGTTGGGGCGCCGCATAACCTATCTGCGCTTTTCGGTGACCGACCGATGCGATCTGCGCTGCCTGTATTGCCTGGGCGACGAGGTGGAATTCCTGCCCAAGCCGCAGACCCTGAACCTGGAAGAAATCGACCGGCTGTGCGCCGCCTTTATCCGGCTGGGGGTGCGCAAGCTGCGCCTGACCGGGGGCGAGCCCCTGGTCCGCCGCGGCATCATGGGGCTGCTGGAAAACCTGGGACGCCATGTGGCGGCCGGCGCCCTCGACGAGTTGACCCTCACCACCAACGGCACCCAACTGGCCCGTTTCGCCGACGGATTGCGGGCCGCCGGGATGCGGCGGATCAACGTGTCGCTGGACACCTTGTCGCCGGCCACCTTTCGGCGCATCACCGCTCGGGGCGACCTGGGCCGCATCATCGACGGCATCCTGGCGGCCCGGCAGGCCGGTCTGGCGGTCAAGATCAACATGGTGGCGCTGAACGGTATCAACGACGGCGAAATCGACGGCATGATCCGCTGGTGCGGCGGCCTGGGCTTCGACCTGTCGCTGATCGAAACCATGCCGCTGGGCGACGTGGGTGGCACCCGCACCCATCTCTACCTGCCCCTCGACGAGGTGCGCCGCCGCTTGCAGACCCGCTGGACGCTGTTGCCCTGCGACTACCGCTCGGGGGGGCCGGCCCGCTACGTCACCGTGGCGGAAACCGGCCGGCGGCTGGGCTTCATCACGCCGATGAGCCACGAATTCTGCGCCGGCTGCAACCGCGTGCGGGTGACCAGCGACGGCCGGCTGTACCCCTGCCTGGGCCGCGAGCAGGCCGTGGACCTGCGGCCGCTGATCCGCGGCCAGGAATCCGACCGGCACCTGGAAGACCATATCGCCGCCGCCATCGCCGCCAAGCCGCCGGGGCACCTGTTCACCTTCGATCCCCAGGGCGGCGGCCCGATCCTGGAGCGCACCATGAACCGGACGGGCGGATGACCGAGGTACTGCGATGCTTGGCGAAGGCCGGCGATGGGTATTTGAAGACGGAGCGGGGCAATACCGCAGGTTTTTGACGGTTGTCAAATACTCGCCTGGCCAATAGGGGCCGATCGATTTACGTTGTCTTGTTAAGAAAAGGGGGACGTACGATGCGCTTGAATCCCATGTACACCACCGCCATCGGCGCGCTGGTCGGCGGCCTGGCTGTGGCCGGACCGGCCCTGGCCGACGATATCAGCCTGGCCGACACGCTGGGGCAGGCGGTCACCCAGGGCACGCCGAGCGTGCAAGTGCGGCCGCGCTACGAGTTCGTGGAGCAGAACCTGCCGCAAGGCGGGCGGTCCGACTCCCAGGCGGCGACGGTGCGCGCGCTGGTGGGCTACAGCACCAAGCCGGTCGACGGGCTGGGCGCCACCATCCAGTTCAGCGACGTCGAGCCTCTCAACGGCACGGGGAACTACAATGTTCCCACCTCGCCGGTCCCCACCGGCGGAACCCATACCAACCGTGCCACCATCCCCGACCCGCGGGCGGCCGGCGTCAACCAGGCCTATATCAGCTACGAGGGGCTGCCCGACACCAGGGCGGTCGCCGGCCGGCAGATCATCAAGCTCGATGATGAGCGTTTCGTCGGCAACGTCGACTTCCGCCAGACCATGCAGACCTTCGACGCCATCAGCGTGGTCAACAAGAGCGTGCCCGACGTCAAGCTGACCGGCGCCTGGCTGTGGGGCCTGAAGGACATCCTGAACCAGCAGGTCCGGCAGAAAACCTTCCTGACCGAGGCCAACTGGACCAAGTACAAGGTGGTCCAGGCCGATGCCTTCGGCTACTGGTATGGCAACGAATCCAACGACTACGACAGCACGGCGGTCGGCAACAGCGGCATCGTGCCCGGCGCCGCCCTCTGCGGCACCGGCGTCAGCAGCACGACGAACGCCCAGGCCTGCAACAGCATGACCATCGGCGGCCGGCTCCACGGCTCGTTCGACCTTCCCGCCGGATTCGGCGCCGACTATGTCGGCGCCTACGCCCACCAATCCAATTGGGACGGCGGAAACGGGGCGATCAACGCCCGCTACGAACACCTGGGCGGCAAGCTGCGCTACGGGGACTACTACGTCGCCACCGACTACGAGCTGATGGGGGCCAATTCCGCCGGCACCTACGGCTTCCAGACCCCGCTGGCCACCAAACATGCCTTCAATGGCTGGGCCGAGATGTTCCTGACCACCCCGCAGCAAGGTCTTCGCAGCACCTACGGCACGGTCGGCGGCAAACTCTTCGGACTCGACCTGATGGCGCGCTACTACTACTTCAAATCCGACAGCCAGGACATGGACCTCGGCCACGAACTGGATTTCTCGGTGATCTATCCGGTGTCGCGTATTTGGTCGATCGGTGCCCAATACGCCAAGTTCCACGCCGACAATAACGCCGCCAATACTCTGCCCGGCCTCAAGCCGGGCTTGGCCACCGGCCTGGAAGACACCAACGCCGGGTGGGTGTTCATTTCGGCCGGATTCTGACCGGTGGGGGCGGCGGATCAGCCCGGGTGACGAGGCCGGTCCCCGTCCCGCGGCGGGGGAACGGGGCGTGCCAGTGTGAACCTTGGCGCGCCCCAACGGCGCGGCGGTCCGTGGCCGGCGCCGTATCAGGGCGAGGGAGGCGACAGCCCCGCCGTGGCGTGCCACGAGGAGGGGACCGCCCGCCCCACCAATCGCTCCAGTTCCGGGTAGGTCGCGGCGGCCTCGCGCCGCAAGGCGGCTATCGCGTCGGCCGGGATCGGCGGTGCGCCGTCACCACCTCGCCGATAGAGCAGATGCTCGAATGCCGGCCAGTGTTTGATACGCCCGACCCAATTGGCGAGGCCGTGCCGTCGCATCACCTGGGCGGTGCCATAGGCCAGATGCGCAAGCCAATTCACTCTGGGGGTATGGGCGGCATTGATCCGCTCTCGCAGAAGCGGGGAGCGGAAAGAGGGATCGACGCCGAGGAAACGGTACACAGCCTCCACCAGCCCTTCCGGATCTTCGACGATATCGTCGAAATAGTAGGTGAAAATATTTTCTGCGGGGAAGAGTGCGTGCATTGCGCGCAGGTTTTCGACATAGGCATTGGCGGCCCGGATCGATGGGGCTTCCGCCCATTGAACGAATGAAGCCCCCGCCGTCAGGCCGATGGCGCTTTCGAATTCGTAGGTCGAGCGGGCACGATCCCCCGGCTCGCGCAGGCAGCAAAGAAGCTTGACGCCGCCTAAATCTTCGGCGATCCGCCGCAGCGCGCCTGGGCGGACGAAATAATCGTGGGACACCTCGCCGCATATTTTTCCGACTCCTTCCTGGAAATGGGCAAGGTACCAGTCGAGGCCAAGATGATAATGGTCGTCGAAATACTGAATATCCTTGGCAACCGGGACAAATATTTCAGGGTGGTTGCTCAGCATGCGGTAGATCCATGTGCTGCCCGCCCTGGCGGCACCGACGTAGAGAAAATGTGGACGTACCAGGCCGTCCGTCAAGACGCCAGTCACCCTTCTTCTCCCTAGGCCTGCGGCAGGTCCTGAAGCCGGGCGCGGTTCCCGCCGATGATGGACAACAGGAATCCTCCGAACAGATGCTGGCTGCCGATGATCACCAGTGTGCAGGCGGCGACCAGCGCGCGGATTTCGTGGGGATTGGTGAAGCGAATCTTGATCCAATCCCACGCGACCGCGCCGATGATCCATAGGCCGGCGACGATGGCCGCCGCTCCCAGTATCAGGCTGCGCTCCAGGGTGACGACCTCGGCCAGATGGCTCCAGAACCAGGGTGGACGCCGGTAGCGCGAGCGCAGGCCGTGGACAATGCCAACGATGCCGAACAGGACCAGAAGATGGCAGAGGACGGCCGCCATACACCCTATGACGATCCAGTGATCGCCGAAGGTTATGCCCAGCATGCGGAAGGGAGCCTGTTCGGTCCCGCCCAGGATGGCGGTCAACGACACCAGTGCCAGGATGCCAAACACCGCCGCCGGCCCCAGGAAAAGCCATTCGGGCGCCAGCATCAGGATGTAACGCAGATGACGCCAGCCATCGCGCCACGGCCGCAGATGGGGCGTCCGGTCGCGCAGATCGGGGTGCAGGGTGATGGGCACCTCGGTTCGGCGCAACTTCAGCAGAGCCGCCTTGATGACCATTTCGCTCGCGAGTTCCATCCCTTCCGAATCGATTTGCAGCCTGTCGAAGGCGGATCTGGTGAATGCGCGCAAGCCGCAATGGGCGTCGCTCAAACCAGAACGAAACAGGAGGTTTAAAATCCCGCTAAGGACGGGGTTTCCCAAATAGCGGTTCTTCAACGGCATGGCGCCGGGCAGAATTCGTCCGCGCAGGCGAGTGCCGTTGCAAAAATCGTACCCGTCGAGCAGCGCCGCGACCATGGGGACCGCGTCGCGAAAGTCGTAGGACCCGTCGCAATCGCCCATGACGATATAGCGGCCGTGCGCCGCGCGAACACCACCGATCAGCGTATTTCCATAGCCGCGGTCGGCGACGGGCACGACACGCGCCCCCATCCGGCGCGCCAAGGAGGCGCTCCCATCGGTACTGCCGTTGTCCGCGATGACAATCTCGCCGGTCAACGAGAACAGTCGGGAGATTTCCGCCAGCGCATGACGCGCGTTGGCAATGCAATGGGGGAGGGCCTTTTCTTCATTCAGGCAGGGCATCACGATCGTTATTGCGCAGCCGTGATCGGTCCCGCCCGCCGGATTGGCCGGCCGTCTATCATCTACCATAACATCCATGCGTTGCCCCCACCCGAAACACCAGTCTATCTAATAGACCTTCCTGGGGGGGAGGCTCAATGCTATTGTGGGTGCAAATGTCATGCGCGCCCGTAGATCAGTACTGGCAGGAGAAGGGATGGCGGCTCCGATGCGTTGTGGTTCGCTTGGCGGTAGGGGCGGGATGTTCCTTCCGTTTCTGTTCCTCTTGATGGCGGCGCTGCTGGCGCGAGGGACGGGAAACGGCGACGAGCACAGCGCTTTCTTGAGATTTCGGGAATTGCAGGCGCAACACTGGCAGGTTTCGCGCATGCCCGCCATCGACCGGGAAAGCTTGGCCCACCGGCTTTTGTGGGTTGCGGAAAAGGCTGTCTGGTATGGGGCCCTGCAATCGGCTTTTCCCGGCCTCGGCATGGATTCGCCGGAAACGCGTTGGTTGATGAGTGCGGATGGGGCGGCCTTTGCGCTCCTTGCGGCCTTTCTTGCCGTCCGCCACCTCGTCCGCCGCGGATACGACGCATCGCGGGCGACTCTGGCCATGGCGGCGGTGATGGTCGGGTCGGCAGGGATCAGCTTCTTCTCCGGCGGCATGATCGAATGCATCATGATGCTGGCCGTGACGGTGTGCGCCAATCTGCTGGATACCGACGGAGCGCTCTCCAGCGCCGGCTTGGCCGTGCTGGGCGCGATGGCGGCCGTTCTCATCGCGGCGAAGGAATACGCGTTCCCCTTTGTCATGGTGCTGGCGTTGTTGCTGGTGGATCGGCGCCAGCGAGCCATCTACCTTGCCTTCGTTTTTTGTGCGACGGGGCTGTTGTTTCTGGCGCACCGGGCGATCATCGGCTTTCCCGTCGAAGTCGCATATGCCGGATGGGTGGTCTGTCCGCCGTTGACGTTTGTGGGGCGTGCCGCGGAACTGCTGTTCTCCCCGATGTTCGGCATTGTCTGGAGCGTGCCGGGGTTACTGCTGATTTTCGCCGCACCGCCAACAGCGTTCCGTTCTGCCGCCATCAAGGGGCTCGCGGTGACGGCCACCTCGGCGGTCGTCCTCCTGGTTCCCTTCTGGCACGGTGCCGGTGCGGCGGCGGGCCAGCGCTACATCTATCCCTTCCTGCTGATCCTCCTGCCCGAAGTGGCCGGCGGTCTGGGCGTGGTGATAGAACGCTGGCGATTCGCCCCCCTGCTGGTGCCTCTGGCCGCCCTTGCTTTCCTGCCGGCGGCCGATTACCGGAACTCCTTGTTCGAACGCTATCATGACGGCCCGGAGGTCTATTCCCACCCCAACCCCGTTCCCGGCCAGCCAAAGGTGTGGATGGACCTGCCGGTATGGGACATCGGCCTTCACCCGGCGGTGTTCGCTTGGCGTACGGTCATGGCCAAGGCGGCGGGACGCAAGCATATGCAAGCGGGGTTCACCCACGGGCCCGAGCTCGATGTAACAATGATTTTTCCCATGACGGGGCTGTCCCGTCTCATTTCCCAGCTTGACGGCGGGCGGTTCGCCGGCCGCGCGGACGTGGTTTCGGCGCGGCGGCGGCTGACACAACTCGGCTTGTATCGTCCCGCTGCCTGGCGTGTGGTCCGCATCCTCGCCGTTCTGGTCCTGTTGGGGGGGCTGACCCGGCTGGCGCTTCTGGAATGCCGCCGCTGACGGCGCCTGCGGCCGGCCGCAGATTGCCGCGGTCCGGCCGGCGCGTTACGGGATGCTCGGCGACGGCCCGGCCGGCTCCGGCCGGCCGGCCTCGGCGCGCCGCCGTTCGGGGAAGTCGAGGGTGAAGACGGCGCCGCCCTCCGGCCGGTTCTCCAGCCTGAAGGTGCCGTCCAGCTGATGGGCCAGGGCGCCCAGGATCTTCATGCCCAGCGATCTGTCGTCGGCGGGCTTGGTGAGTCCCACCCCGTCGTCGGCGACGGTCAGCCGGACCCGGCCGTCCATCCGGCCCAGCCAGAGGCGGATCTCGCCGGGGCGGCCCCCCGGATAGGCGTGTTTGATGGCGTTGCTGACCGCTTCGTTCACCGCCAGGGAAACTGGGGTGACCTGGCCGTCCACCAGGATGATTCCCGGCTCCGCCGCGACGGTGACCGGATGGCGGGAACTGCCCAGCGCCTGGGCGATGCCGCGCAGCAGGACTTCGCCGTGGACCTCGCCGAACCGTTCCGATGAAGAGATCCCCTCCTGGGCGGCGGCCAGGGCCGACAGGCGGCCGATCACCGCTTCGGCGAATTCGGCCGCCTCGCCGCCCAGATTGGCCGCTTCCATCTGGATGACGCCCATGATGATCTGGAAATGGTTCTTGATGCGGTGGCTCATCTCCCGCATCAGGACGTATTCGTTGTCCAGGGCGACCCGCAGCGCCATCTCAACCGCCTTGCGCCGGCTGATATCCGCCCAGGCGGAGATGCCGCCGACGATGTTGCCGTTCTCGTCGCGAACCGGCGCGGAATTGTTGAGCACCACCACTCGGCTGCCGTCCGGCTCCTCGACCACCCATTCCTCGCCGGACACCACTTCGCCGTTCAGGATGGCCCGCATGATGGGAAGCTCGTGCAGGGCCGGCAGGTGGTCGTCGTCCCCGCGCCGGATCACGTAATTCCCCGCGGTGCCGCCCATCAACTGGCCCCGCAGTTCCTCGCGCGGGCGTCCGAACAGGCGGGCGGCGACGGCGCTGACTTCGGCAATGGTCATGTCGGGCGCCGACACCACGACGATGCCGGTCGGGGCGTGGGCCATGATAGCCTCCAACATGCGTTCCGGCGAGGCGCCGATGAGCGGCGGCATGACCATCTCCCGTGCCGGTGGGACTTCCTTCGCCCTTCTGGCACAATTGGGCAATGGGCCGGCGTCCATCCAGGCATCTCGATGGTGATAGGGGCGGCCGCATGCGCGGGGCCGCCCGTTTTCGTGGAAGGCGGTCTCCGTTTGGGGATCGTCGGCGGCCGGCCATCTTGGTAGGCTGTTCGGCGATATGGGGTGGTGCCGGGAGGGGAGGATGATCGTCTGGCGGGAGGCCATGGCGCTGGGGGCGCCGGCCCTGGATGCCGACAACCGCAAGCTTGTTGATCTGGTCAATGCGTTGCAGCAGGCGGCCAAGCTGGATACGGCCAGCGGGCTGGAAGGGGTATTCGACGATCTTTCGGGCTTTTTCCAGGCCCACTTCCAGCGGGAGGAGGCGGTACTCGCTGCCGTCCGTTTCCCGGACCTGGAGGCTCACCGGAAGATGCATGCCGACCTGGCGGCCGGGATCGGGCTGCTGTGCCGCAAATTCCGCGATGGCGACGAGGCCGAGCGCCGGACCTGTACCGGCCTGCTGGCCCGTCTGCTGAACGAGTGGCTGATCAACCATGTCATCCGCGAAGACCTGAAGCTCAAGCCGCTGTTGCCGAAGAAGCCGGCGGCCATGCCCGTTCCGCCGCCGCCGGGCCTCGACCTGCCGGCCGCGCCGGTTGCTACTGGCCGGCGGGCAGTGGATGCCGGGCGCGACGTGGAGTACAGCCTGCCGCCGGAATTCGCCGATCTGCTCAAGCGCCTGGAATTCGCCGTCCCCGACCTGCCGCCGCCCCAAGGCGGCTTTACCGATTTCGTCGCCCTGTGCGAGGCGGCGGTCTGCCGGCGGCTTGATCGCGTGATGGTCTTCTTCCAGCGCCACAATCCGGCCATCCGGCGGGAATTGCCGCCCGTCTTCCTGGCCGCGCCGGAATTCGCCGAGAAATTCCGCAAGGCGGTGGCCCGCTTCGTCCTGCCGGCCATCGCCGGCAGCCGGCAGGTGCGCAATCTGGCCACCAGCATCGACTGGGCCAGTCTGGATTCCGATACCTTCTGGCGCCACGTCACGCCGCAGATCCATTCCAGCATCATGGGCAACTGGCAGGCGGCGTGGGACGCGTTGCGGCTGGTCCCGGTGGTCAAGGGCGACGGCACCCGGATCTGGCAGGTCAAGGACGCCACCAAGGAGCTGCGGGTGCTATTGGAGCCGTCCTCGCCCGAATCCTACGACCTTCCCAAGGTGGGCAACCGCGAGATCGAGACCTTCGCCTCGCTCCTCGACCCGGCCAGCGACTGGTGGGAGAAGCTGAACCGCATCTGGCAGACCTGCGTCGACCTGTACGAACAGGAAAAGGACCCCCGCGTCTTCCAGCAGAAGGCCCGCGACGGCGCGCTGCGCGACGGCCTGCTCAACACCTTCAACCGGGCGCCCGAGCGCTGGGTGGATTTCCTGGTGCTGAGCTGCCATCGGGTCTTTCCGCGCATTTCGACCCAGTTCCTGGAAACCTTCACCCACAACCTGGGGAGATCGGA
>JAKAFA010000070.1 GCA_021818185.1 Pseudomonadota bacterium
CCGATACCTCGGATCGTACCTGCGCTGGTTCCATCTCATCGCCCTGCATGCCGACCCAACCCCGCGCTACTGCCTCGGCGCCGCGATGGGAGCTTGAGCATCAATGCGATTAGCGAACAGAGCCTAATAAATACGCAACCATGCACAGCTCCCCTCGGACCCCATTGGCCATCGGCCCGGTCGTCCTCGACAACCCCGTCATCCTGGCGCCGATGTCCGGGGTGACCGACCTCCCCTTTCGCCGCCTGGTGCGCCGCATGGGCGCCGGGCTGGTGGTGTCGGAAATGGTCGCCAGCGCGGCGATGATCCGCCAGAACCGCCAGACCATGAAGATGGTCGCCTCGGCCGCCGAAGAGGCGCCGCTGTCGGTGCAACTGGCCGGCTGCGAGCCGGAGGTGATGGCCGATGCCGCCCGCCTGAACCAGGACCTGGGCGCCGCCATCGTCGATATCAACATGGGCTGTCCGGTCAAGAAGGTGGCGGTGAAGGGCGAGGCTGGCTCGGCCCTGATGAAGGACGAAGTGCTGGCCGGCCGGCTGATGGAAGCCACGGTGCGCGCCGTCGGCCTGCCGGTGACCCTGAAGATGCGCATGGGCTGGGACCACCGCACCCTGAACGCGCCGCGCCTGGCCCGCATCGCCGAGGAAAGCGGCATCCGCCTGGTGACCATCCACGGCCGCACCCGCCAGCAATTCTATACCGGCACCGCCGACTGGGCGTTCGTTCGCCAGGTCAAGGAGGCGGTATCCATCCCGGTGGTGGTCAACGGCGACATCGGCGGGTGCGACGACGCGATGCGCGCGCTGGATCAATCGGGGGCCGATGGCGTGATGATCGGCCGCGCCAGCTACGGCCGGCCCTGGCTGCCCGGCCAGGTCGCCCATTTTCTGGCCACCGGCGAAATGCGGGCCGACCCGCCTCTGGCGACGCAACGGGATATCCTGCTGGCCCATTTCGAGGAAATGCTGATCCATTACGGGTCCGACACGGGGGTACGCATGGCGCGCAAGCATGTGGCCTGGTATTCCAAGGGCCTGCCGGGCTCGGCGGAATTCCGCGCCGAGATCAACCGCCTGACCGATGCCGCCGACATGCGCCGCGCCTTGCTGGCGTTCTACACCCCGCTGTGCGAACGGGCGGCGGCATAATGGCGAAATCCTCGGCCATGCTCCGCCATCCGGTGGCGCCGCAGCTCGACCCGGCCCTGGTGCTGGGCGCCCTGGCATCGACCGTGCTGGTGGTCGACGAGGACGGGGTGGTGCGTTACGTCAACGCGGCGGGCGAGCAGATGTTCGCCTCGGGCGCGGCCTATATTTGCGGCCACGCGCTGGCCGACCTGCTGTCGCCCGACAGCCCCATCCTGTCGGTGGTGCTCCAGGCCCGCGACGAATCCATCGTGGTGTCGGAATACGGCATCGCCATCGACACCCCCCGCACCGGCCACCGGGTGCTGACCGTCCAGGCGGCGCCAGTGGTGGAATTGCCGGGCAGCGTGGTCGTCAGCCTGTACGAGCAATCCATGGCGGCGAAGATCGGCACCCAGTTGTCCAGCCGCAGCGCGGCCCGCTCGGTGACCGCCATGGCCGCCATGCTGGCCCACGAGGTCAAGAACCCCCTGTCGGGCATCCGCGGTGCCGCCCAGTTGCTGGAGCAGGGGGCCGGCGAGGATGACCGGGTGCTGACCCGGCTGATCGTCGACGAGACCGACCGCATCGTCGGCCTGGTGGACCGCATGGAGGTGTTCTCCGACAAGCGGCCCATCGAGCGCGGGCCGGTGAACATCCATCAGGTGCTGGAGCACGTCCGCCGCCTGGCCGAAAACGGCTTCGGCCGGGCCGTGCGCTTCGTCGAGACATACGACCCCTCGCTGCCGCCGGTCTACGGCAACCGCGACCAGTTGGTGCAGGTATTCCTCAACCTGATCAAGAACGCCGCCGAGGCGGTCCCCGCCGACGGCGGCGAGATCGTGCTGTCCACCGCCTACCAGCACGGCATCCGCCTGGCGCTGCCGGGCAGCGAGGCACGCCGGCACCTGCCGCTGGCGGTCAGCATCCAAGACAACGGTCCGGGCATCCCGGACGATCTGCGCCCGCACATGTTCGACGCCTTCGTCACCACCAAGCCGACCGGCACCGGCCTGGGCCTGGCGCTGGTGGCGAAGATCGTCGGCGACCACGGCGGGATCATCGAATTCGAAAGCATGCCGCGGCGCACGGTCTTCCGGGTCATGCTGCCGATGGTCCAGGAAGGGGACGTATCCTGACGCCATGACCAGCCTTGCAACCATTCTGGTGGCGGACGACGACCGCTCCATCCGTACCGTCCTGGCCCAGGCGCTGGGCCGTGCCGGCTACGACGTGCGCAGCACCGGCAACGCCTCGACCTTGTGGCGCTGGGTGTCGGACGGCGAGGGCGATCTGGTCATCACCGACGTGGTGATGCCCGACGAAAGCGGACTCGACCTGCTGCCGCGCATCAAGAAGCTGCGGCCCGACCTGCGCATCATCGTCATGAGCGCGCAGAATACCCTGCTGACCGCGGTCAAAGCCACCCAGCGCGGCGCCTTCGAATACCTGCCCAAGCCCTTCGATCTGCGCGAACTGGTGGGGGTGGTGCAGCGCGCCCTGTCCACACCGCGCTGCGCCCCCGAGGCGGCGGCCGCCGCCGAGGACGAGGAGCAATTGCCGCTGATCGGCCGCTCGCCGGCCATGCAGGAGATCTACCGCACCCTGGCCCGCCTGATGGGCACCGACTTGACGGTGATGATCACCGGCGAATCGGGCACCGGCAAGGAGTTGGTGGCGCGGGCGCTGCACGATTACGGCAAGCGGCGCAATGGGCCGTTCGTCGCCATCAACATGGCCGCCATCCCGCGTGAATTGATCGAAAGCGAGATGTTCGGCCACGAAAAGGGCGCGTTCACCGGCGCCACCCAGCGCTATCCCGGCCGCTTCGAACAGGCCGAGGGCGGCACCCTGTTCCTCGACGAGATCGGCGACATGCCGCCCGAGGCCCAGACCCGCCTGCTGCGCGTGCTCCAGGAGGGCGAATACACCACGGTGGGCGGGCGCACCCCGATCCGCGCCAATGTGCGCATCGTCGCCGCCACCCATCGCGACCTGACCCAGCTGATCCGTCAGGGCCTGTTCCGCGAGGATCTGTTCTACCGCCTGAACGTGGTGCCGATCCGCCTGCCGCCCCTGCGCGAGCGGGCCGAGGACATCCCCGAGCTGATCCGCCATTTCCTCACCCTGGCGGCCAGCGAGGGCCTGCCGCCCAAGACCATCGACGCCCAGGCCATGGACCGCCTTAAGCGCCACCGCTGGCCGGGCAATGTCCGCGAACTGGAGAATCTGGTCCGCCGGCTGGCCGCCCTCTATTCCCAGGAGGTCATCGGGCTCGACGTGATCGAGGGTGAATTGCTGGGCGCTCCGGCTTCCGAAGGGGGCGGCGGGGTGGACGAGAACGAAGGGCTGTCCGGCTCGGTCGAGCGCCACCTCCGGGAATATTTCAGCAGCCACGGCGAGGCCCTGCCGCCGCCCGGCGTCTACGACCGGGTGCTGCGCGAGGTGGAACGGCCGCTGATCAACCTGACCCTGGAGGCCACCCGCGGCAACCAGATCAAGGCGGCGCAGATCCTGGGGCTGAACCGCAACACCTTGCGCAAGAAGATCCGCGATCTCGACATTCCGGTGAGCCGCGGGAGCCTGAAATAGCATGGCCGGCGCCGCGCGCCCGCTGGTCCTCAAGGGGCTGGCCTGGGTCAGGCGGGCGGGGGTGAGCCGGCGGGCCGCCCTGGCCCTCCTCCTGGCGGTGGTGCCCTCGGTGGCCGCCACCTTCCTGGCGATGACGGTGTCCGGCCCGGTGGGGCCCGACCCGCGCACCGTGCTGTCGCTGCTGACGATGGACGGCCTGCTGATGCTGGCGCTCGGCGGCGTGGTGGGGGTGCGGGTCTACAACGTGCTGCGGGCCGGCCGTCACGGCACGTCGGGATCGCGGCTGCATCTGCGCTTCATCGGTCTGTTCGCCCTGGTGGCGGTGACGCCCTCGGTGCTGATGTCGGTGGGTTCCGCCGCCTTCTTCCAATACGGTGTCGAGGGGTGGTTCTCGCAGCGGGTCCGCACCGCGCTGGAGGAATCCCAGAAGGTCGCCCGCGCCTACCTGGAGGAACACCAGCAGGTGATCGGCGGCGACGCGCTGGCCATGGCCAACGACATCGCCCGCGAGGGCCCCATCCTGTTGCGCTCGCAACAGACCTTCAACGCCTTCATTTCCGCCCAGGCGGCGTTGCGCGGCCTGACCGAAGCCATCGTCTTCGACGGCCAGCATCGGGTGCTGGCCCGCTCCGGGCTGGCCTTCTCCATCGAACTGGGCCTGGACCAGATTCCGTTCTGGGCGTTCGACAAGGCGCGGGCCGGCGAGGTGGCGTTGCTGACCTCCGAGGACGACCAGCGGGTGCGCGCCCTGGTGATGCTGCCCGGCTTTTTCGGCGAGACCTACCTGTTCGTCGGGCGCTACGTCGATCCCAAGGTGCTGGGCCATATGGAGCAGACCTCGGCGGCGGTGGCGGAGTACGAGCGGCTGGAGGGTAAGAGGTCGGGGCTGGAACTGGCCTTCTCCCTGGTGTTCGCCCTGGTCAGCCTGCTCCTGCTGCTGGCCGCGGTCTGGGTGGGGCTGGTGATGGCCACCCGTCTGGCCACCCCCATCGTCGAACTGATCGATGCCGCCGAGCGGGTGCGGTCCGGCGACTGGTCGGCGCGGGTGAAGGAGGGCCAGGCGGACGAAGTCGGGCTGTTGTCGCGGGCCTTCAACCGCATGACCGGCCAGTTGGTTCAGCAGCGCGGCGCCCTGGTGGACGCCAACCGCCAATTGGAGGAGCGCCGCCGCTTCACCGAGACGGTGCTGGCCGGCGTGTCGGCCGGCGTCCTGGGCCTGGACGGCGACGGCCGGGTCAACCTGCCCAATCGCTCCGCCTGCGAGTTGCTGGGCTTGTCGGCCGAGGAGATGGCGGGCCGGAGGTTGGAAGAGGTGCTGCCCGAACTGGCCGACGCCATGGACGAGGTCCGCCGCCGCCCCGACCGCCCGGTCCAGCGCGAGGTCCGGCTGGTGCGGGCCGGGCGGCGGCGGACCCTGCTGGTGCGCCTGGCGGTCGAACATTCCGCCGAGGTGGGGGCGCTGGCCTATGGCTATGTGCTGACTTTCGACGACATCACCGAACTGGTGTCGGCGCAGCGAACCGCCGCCTGGGCCGACGTCGCGCGGCGCATCGCCCACGAGATCAAGAACCCGCTGACCCCGATCCAGCTCTCAGCCGAGCGGCTAAAACGTAAGTATCTCAAGCAGATCCACGACGATCCTGACACTTATGTCAAACTGGTGGAAACCATCGTCCGCCAAGTGGGGGACATCGGGCGCATGGTGGACGAGTTCTCGTCCTTCGCCCGCATGCCCGCCCCCCAGATGAAGCCCGACGACCTGGGCGATCTGTGCCGGCAGGCGGTGTTCCTGCAACGCACCGGCTATCCCGACATCCGCTTCGAGATGGCGCTGCCCGAGGGGCGGGTGCCGCTGGTCTGCGATCCCCGGCTGGTCGGCCAGGCGTTGACCAACCTCCTCAAGAACGCCGTTGAAGCCATCCATGGGCGCCAGGGCGCGGACCTGGAGCCGGGCCGGGTGGTGCTGCGCCTGGATCGCCGTGCGGCCGGGCCGGTGGTGGAGGTGGGGGACAACGGCCGCGGCCTGCCGATGGAGAACCGCGATCGCCTGACCGAGCCCTATGTCACCACCCGGACCAAGGGCACCGGATTAGGTCTTGCCATCGTCAAGAAAATCATGGAAGACCATGGCGGTGACCTTTACTTGGAGGACGCTCCGGGGGGCGGCGCCTGCGTCGGTCTGATCTTCCGCGATGCACCCGGCCTTTCGGCATCCGTGTCCGCGGATCAGACGGCAACCCATGGCGCATGACATCCTGATCGTCGACGACGAGGCCGATATTCGCGCCTTGATCGCTGGTATTCTCGAGGACGAAGGCTATTCCACGCGCGAGGCCGGCAGCGACACTGCCGCCCTGGAGGCGGTGCATGCCCGCCGCCCCAGCCTGGTGATCCAGGACATCTGGCTCCAGGGCTCGGAACTGGATGGGCTGGGCATCCTGTCGGCCATCAAGCGCGACCACCCCGATGTCCCGGTGCTGATGATTTCCGGCCACGGCACCATCGAAACGGCGGTGCAGGCCATCAAGCAGGGCGCCTATGACTTCATCGAGAAGCCATTCAAGGCCGACCGCCTGCTGCTGCTGGTCGACCGCGCCATCGAGGCGGCCCGCCTGCGCCAGGAGAACCGCGAACTGCGCCTGCGCAGCGGCACGGTGGCCGAACTGGTGGGGGTGTCGCCCTTCGTCGTGCAGATGCGCGCCACGGTCGACAAGGTGTCACCCACCAAGTCGCGGGTGCTGATCACCGGGCCGGCCGGGTCGGGCAAGGAGGTGGTGGCCCGCATGGTTCACGCCCGCTCGCGCCGGGCCGACGGGCCGTTCGTGGTGCTGAACTGCGCCGCCATGCATCCCGACCGCATGGAAATCGAGCTGTTCGGCACCGAATACGGCATGGACGGCCCCGGCAGCCCGCGCAAGATCGGCACCTTCGAACAGGCCCATGGCGGCACCCTGCTGCTGGACGAGGTGGCCGACATGCCGGCCGAAACCCAGGGCAAGATCGTCCGGGTGTTGCAGGACCAGACCTTCGAGCGGCTGGGCGGCGGCTCGAAGGTCGAGGTGGACGTGCGGGTGATCGCCACCAGCAACCGCGACCTCCAGGCGGAGATGGCCGCCGGGCGGTTCCGCGAGGACCTGTTCTATCGGCTGAACGTGGTGCCCATCAAGGTGCCGCCGCTGCGCGACCGGCGCGAGGACATTCCGCTGTTGGCGCGCGCCTTCATGCTGGTGGCCGCCCAGGCGGCCGGCGTGGCGCCGCGCCCGCTGGCCGAGGACGCCCTGGCGGCGATGCAATCCTATGACTGGCCCGGCAATGTGCGCCAGTTGCGCAATGTGGTGGACTGGCTGCTGATCATGGCGCCGGGTGATGCCCGCGAACCGATCCGCGCCGACATGCTGCCGCCCGAGATCGGCGCCATCACCCCGGCAGTGCTGCGTTGGGAAAAATCGAGCGAGATCATGACCTTGCCGCTGCGCGAGGCGCGGGAACTGTTCGAGCGGGAATACCTGCTGGCCCAGGTCAACCGGTATGCCGGCAACATTTCCCGCACCGCCACCTTTGTCGGGATGGAACGCTCGGCGCTGCATCGCAAGCTCAAATCCCTGGGCGTCAATACCGACGAAAAGTCGAAGTAGGGGATCCATGAAGGTCATCGTCTGCGGTGCCGGCCAGGTCGGCTTCAATATCGCCCACTATCTGGCCGGCGAGCACAACGAGGTCACCGTCATCGACCAGCGGCCCGAACTGATCCGCAAGATCGCCGACACCCTGGACGTCCAGGCCATCCTGGGCTACGCCTCCCACCCCTCGGTGCTGGAGCAGGCGGGGGCGGCGGATGCCGACCTGCTGATCGCCGTGACCCACGCCGACGAAGTCAACATGGTCGCCTGCCAGGTCGCCCATTCCCTGTTCAACGTGCCGACCAAGATCGCCCGGGTGCGCAGCCAGAGCTACCTGCAGCCCATGTGGTCGACCCTGTTCTCGCGCGACCACCTGCCCATCGACGTCATCATTTCCCCCGAGATCGAGGTGGCGCGCGCCATTACCCGGCGGTTGCAGGTGCCGGGCGCCATCGACGTCATCCCCCTGGCCGGCGACCGGGTGCGACTGATCGGCGTGCGCTGCTCGGATCAGTGCCCGCTGATCAATACGCCGCTGCGTCAGCTTACCGTGCTGTTCCCCGACCTCAACATCGTGATCATCGGCATCGTGCGCGGCGGCAAGGCCATCGTGCCGGGCGCCGACGACCAGATGATCGACGGCGACGACGTTTATTTCGTGGTCGATACCACCCATGTGGCCCGCGCGCTCACCGCCTTCGGCCGCGAGGACCCCGAGGCCCGGCGCATCATCGTCCTGGGCGGCGGCAATATCGGCCTGTTCCTGGCCCAGGAGCTGGAGGCCGCGCCGGGCGGCGCCTCGGTCAAGGTGATCGAGATCAACAAGGATCGCGCCGAATTCGTCGCGAAAAGTCTGAACCGCACCGTGGTGCTGAACGGCGACGTGCTCGACCCCGATATCCTGCACGAGGCCAGCGTCGCCGCCGCCGAAACCGTGGTGTCGGTCACCAACGACGACGAAACCAACATCCTGTCGGCGCTGCTGGCCAAGCGCTACGGCGCCCATCGCGCCATGAGCCTGATCAACAAGACCACCTACAATGCCCTGATGGGTCCCCTGGGGATCGACGTGGTGATCAGCCCGCGGGCCATCACCGTGTCCAATATCCTCCAGCATGTCCGGCGCGGCCGCATCCATGCCGTCCATTCGCTGCACGAGGGCTTCGGCGAACTGATCGAGGCCGACGCCCTGGAAACCTCAAGCCTGGTCGGCAAGCCGCTACGCGACGTCAAGCTGCCGGCCGGGGTGCTGGTGGGGGCGGTGGTGCGCGGCGCCCAGGTCATCAACCCGCGCGGCAGCACCGTGGTCCAGGCCGGCGACCGGGTGATCCTGTTTGCCGCCACCGACGCGGTGAAGAAGGTGGAAAAGATGTTTTCCGTCCGTCTGGAGTACTTCTGAGCCGATGCCCCGCATCTCCTACGTCAACGGCCTGTATGTTCCCCTCCGCGATGCCGCCCTGCCCATCGAGGACCGCGGCTGCCAGTTCGCCGACGCGGTCTACGAGGTTCTGCCGGTGGCCGGCGGGCGCGTCTGCCATCTGGAGCAGCACCTCGACCGGCTGGGCCGCTCGCTGGCGGCGTTGTCCATCGCCTGGCCGGTGTCGCGCCGGGTGATGCCGGTGATCCTGGGCGAGGTGGCGCGGCGCAGCCGCCTGACCGACGGCGTGCTGTACCTCCAGGTCAGCCGCGGCGCCGCCCATCGCAGCCACCCGTTCCCGGCCGGAATTCCCTCCAGCCTGGTGGTCTACGGCTGGCCGCAGAAAGGCCCGTCCGCGGCGATGCTGGCCGAGGGAGTGGCGGTGATCACCCGCCCCGACGAGCGGTGGCGGCGGCCCGACATCAAGACCGTTGGTCTGTTGGCCAATGTGCTGGCCCGGCAGGCGGCCAAGGAGGCGGGCGCTTATGAGGCCTGGCTGGTGAACGGGGAAGGGCAGGTGACCGAAGGATCGGCGACCAATGCCTTCATCGTCGATGCGGAGGGACGGATCGTCACCCACCCGACGGATTCCCACATCCTGGGCGGCGTCACCCGCTCCAACCTGCTGGACCTGGCGCGCCGGGCCGGCATGGCGCTGGCGGAGCGGCCGTTCACCGTCGCCGAGGCGTCGGCGGCGCGGGAGGCCTTTCTGTCCAGTTCCACCGTGATGCTGCTGCCGGTGGTCCGCATCGACGGCCGGCCGGTCGGCGACGGCAGGCCCGGCCCGGTGGCCGCCCGTCTGCGGGCCCTGTACCAGGAGATGCGAGGACGATGACCATGCCCAGCCCGACTACGCCTCACCTGACGCCGCCACGCGCCATGGTGTTCGACTGGGATAACACCCTGGTGGATTCCTGGGGCTGCATCCAGGAATCCTACAACCGCACCTTCCGCCATTTCGGCATGCCGGAATGGGGCATGGAGGAGGTCCGCGCCAACGTCGCCCGCAGCCTGCGCGATTCCTTCCCCATCCTGTTCGGCGAGCGCTGGCACGAGGCGCGCGAGGTGTTCACCCGCGTCTTCGAGGAGATCCACATGTCCCACCTGCGGCCCCTGCCGGGGGCGGGGGAAATGCTGGCCGACCTGGCGGATGCCGGCCTTTATCTGGCAGTGGTCAGCAACAAGCGGGGCAGTTTTCTGCGCACCGAGGCCCAGGCCCTGGGCTGGTCGGCGTGGTTCGGCCGCCTGGTGGGGGCCAACGACGCCGAGGCCGACAAACCCCACCCCGCGCCGGTGCATCTGGCCCTGGAGGCGGGCGATCTGGCACCCGGGCCCCATGTGTGGTTCATCGGCGATTCCGCCGTTGACCTGCAATGCGCGGTCAATTCCGGCTGCGCCCCGGTACTGTTGCGCCCCGAGCCGCCGGCCGAGGGGGAATTCCCCGGCCATGCGCCGCTATGCCATCTGTCCGGCTGCGGCCAATTGGCCGGTCTTGTGCGCGAACTCATGGTTCCCATATCGGAATTTTAATGGTAACGAATTGTGCTCATGAGGGGGGCTTTCGAACCTCAGCACTCGTGCCGCACCAATAAGAACGGATCGCAAGCATGTCCGCCGAAAAGTCGCAGAATGTTCAGGACGTTTTCCTGAACTACATCCGCAAGAACAAGACGCCGGTAACCATCTTCCTGGTCAACGGGGTAAAATTGCAGGGGATCGTCACCTGGTTTGACAATTTCTCGGTGCTGCTGCGCCGTGACGGCCACACCCAGCTGGTCTACAAGCATGCGATTTCGACGGTGATGCCGTCGGCGCCTATCCAGCTGTTCGAACCGCCCAAGGAAAACGGCGAAGAGTAGTGAGCGATACCCCCGCCGGACTCCCATCCGTCCGTCAGCGTGCCATGGTGGTCCACCCCGCCCTGAAGGCGGGGGAGGGGGGCGCGCGCCCCCCCGAGATGCGACAGGACGGGGCGCGCCTCGACGAGGCGGTCGGCTTGGCCCAGGCCATCGATCTGGCCATCGTTCATGCCGAGGTGGTGCCCATCGGCCGCATCCGCCCGGCGACCCTGCTGGGCAAGGGGGCGGTGGAGCGCTTGGCCGCCCAGGTCAAGGCCGACGAGGTGGCGCTGGCGGTGGTGGATGGCCACCTGTCGCCGGTGCAGCAGCGCAACCTGGAAAAGGCGTGGTCGTGCAAGGTCATTGACCGTACCGGCCTGATCCTGGAGATCTTCGGCGAGCGGGCCCGCACCCGCGAAGGCGCCATGCAGGTGGAACTGGCGGCGCTCAGCTACCAGCGCTCGCGCCTGGTGCGCTCCTGGACCCACCTGGAGCGCCAGAGGGGCGGCTTCGGCTTCCTGGGGGGGCCCGGCGAAACCCAGATCGAGGCCGACCGCCGGATGATCGGCGAACGCATCGTCAAGCTGAAGCGCGAACTGGACGAGGTGAAACGGACCCGCGAACTGCACCGCAAGGCGCGCCGCCGGGTGCCTTACCCCATCGTCGCCCTGGTCGGGTATACCAATGCCGGCAAATCCACCCTGTTCAACCGCCTGACCCGCGCCGAGGTGTTGGCCAAGGACATGCTGTTCGCCACCCTCGACCCCACCATGCGGGCGGTGGATTTCCCCTCGGGCCGCCGCGTCATCTTGTCGGATACCGTCGGCTTCGTTTCGGACCTGCCGCACGAACTGGTGGCCGCCTTCCGCGCCACCCTGGAGGAGGTGCTGGAGGCCGACGTGGTCGTGCATGTCCGCGACGTCTCCCATCCGGATTCCGAGGCCCAGGCCGCCGACGTCGAAGCCGTGCTGCGCGATCTCGGCCTGGCCGAGATGGTCGATCGCGGTCTGGTGGAGGCGCACAACAAGATCGACCTGTTGCCCGCCGACCGCCGCGACGAGGTGATCAACCAGGCCCGCCGCCGCCCGGCGACCCTGGCGGTGTCGGCGGTGACCGGCGAGGGGGTGGACGATCTGGTCGCCTGCCTGGATGCCCGGCTGGGCGAGGGGCGCGAGACCCTGGACGTGCAACTGCCGCTGAGCGATGGCGCCGGCATTTCCTGGCTGTATCGGCACGGGGAGGTGGTGGCGCGGCGCGACGACGAGGCTTCGGCCTTCATGCGGGTGCGCCTGGACCCCGCCGACGCCCAGCGCTATCGCCAACGCCAGGGGGAGGGCCGTCAGGGCGGGGGATATCGGCCATGACCGCCATCGTCTTGCCCGATCCCGCACGCGTCGCCGCCCATATGCGCGACGCTGCCGAGGCGGAGATCCTGCCGCGTTTCCGCCACCTCAAGGACGACGATATCCGGGAGAAGGGGCCGGGACAACTGGTCACCGACGCCGATCTGGCGGCCGAAGCGCGGCTGACCGCCGCCCTGACCGCCCTGTTGCCGGCCGCCGTGGTCGGGGAGGAGGCGGTGGCCGCCGATCCCGCCCGGCTGGAGGCGTTGCAGCACCCCGGCCCGGTCTGGGTCATCGATCCGGTGGACGGCACCGCCAACTTCGCCGGCGGCAATCCCCGCTTTGCGGTGATCGTCGCGCTGGTGGTGGACGGCGTCACCCGTCTGGGCCTGATCCACGATCCCTTGTCGGGCCGCACCGTCTGGGCCGAAGCCGGCGGCGGCGCCTGGTGCGGCGGGACCCGGCTGGCGGTGCTGCCCGAAGGGCCGCTCGCCACCCTGTCGGGCTCGGTCAAGCGCATGCCGTCGCTCGCCGCCCAGGTCGCCCAGGTCGGCCGCCGCGGCAGCGCCGCCCATGATTACCTCGATCTGGTGGAGGGACGGCTGCATTTCGCCCATTACCGCCAGCTGATGCCCTGGGACCACGCGGCCGGCGTGCTGATCCATGCCGAGGCCGGCGGCTTTTGCCGCCTGATGGACGGACGGCCCTACACCCCGTCGCTGACCCAGGGGGCACTGCTGCTGACCCCCGGCCGGCGCAGCTGGGACGAACTGCATCGCCTGCTGGCCTGATCCCCGGCGCTTGTCACCACCCCGCCCTTCGCGCTATCACCGGTGGCGAGTTCACCCCAGGGGGATCAATCATGTCGCATAAGTACCATGTCTTCGTCTGCACCCAACAGCGCCCGGCCGGCCATCCGCGCGGCTGCTGCACCAGCCGCGGCGGCGGGCAGCGGCTGTTCGACCGTCTGGTCGGCCAGATCAGCGAGCGCAATCTGTGGGAGGCGGGCATCAGCGCCGCCCAGACCAGTTGCCTGGGGTTCTGCAAGTTCGGCCCGGCCATGGTCGTCTATCCCGAAGGCGTGTGGTACACCCCCAAGTCCGAAGCGGATATCGATGAAATCGTCCAGTCCCATTTCATCGACGGCAAGCCGCTGGACCGCCTGCGGGTCTACCCCGCCAAGTAGCGCCGGCCGTCGTTGCGCGCGCTGGCCGGGCACGTCAGCGCCGCGACCACTTGGGTGGCCGCCCATGGCCGGCCCGCTCGCTCCCGCGGGCGCGGGGGATTGAAGGCTCAGCCCCGCCCTCCCATCGCCAATTGGACGATGCGCACCAGCACCAGGCCGGCGGAGACCGCCAGGTAGCCGCGCAGCACCGCCATCCAGATACGGCTGAGCAGGGTGAGGCGGGCGGGGGGCAATTCGGCCAGCGGCGGCATCTGCCAAACGTCCCGCAGCGCGCGGTCGACCGGTGGTTCCGCCACGCTGGCGCCGCGGCGGTCGACTGCCTTGATGGCCAGGCTGCCGACGCCGGCAACGGCGGAGCCGCCGGCGAGAATGGCGATAATCGCCCCCTCGTCCAGGCCGGGAAACAGCACCGCGGCGGTGAGGATGATCGACAGCATCACCAGCACGGCAATCACGGCGCCGGTGAACAGGTTGAGGCGGCGCGAATTGGCCCACGGCCCCAGCACCGCCCTGTCGTTGCACAGCAGCAGCAGGAATACGGTGGCGCTGGGCAGCAGCACCCCGGCCAAGGTCTGCACCGCGTTGGTCAGCAGCCCCAGCGGGGTGCCGGGGGTCAGCACCAGTGCCGCGGCCAGGGCGACCAGGCCGATGTAGACGGCGTAGAAGCCCTTGGCCTCGCCCGGCTTGCGGTGCAGCGAGTGCTTGAGCGACAGCACGTCGCCGATGGCATAGGCCGTGGACAGCGACACCGCCGAGGCGCCGATGATGCTGGCATCGATCAAGGCGAGGGCGAACAGTACGCCGGTGGTCTTGCCGGCATACTTCTCCAGCCCGGCGGCGACGTCGCCGGCATCGGTGAAGGCGCCGAATTCCGGCCGGTCGGCAAAGATGGCGGCGGAAAAGGCGATCATCGCCACCGCGCCGACGATCACCAGCACGATGCCCAGCCACAGATCGGCCCGCTCGTAGCGGATGAAGCGCGGGGTGATGCGCTTGTCGATCACGTAGCTCTGCTGGAAGAACAGTTGCCACGGCGCCACGGTGGTGCCGACGATGGCGATGATCAGCAGCATGACGTCGCCGAGCCTGGCGCCCTCGGGCAAATGCGGCACCACGAAGTCATGCGCCACCTGGGCGAGCGGCGGGTGAACCGTCAGGAAAATCGGCACCAGCAGCAGGCTGCCGAACACCAGGATCAGCGAGAAGCGCTCGAAGCGGCGGAAATCGCCGGTGCCGGCCGACGCCATCACCAGCACCGCCGCGGCAACGACCCCCAACTCCCGCGAGATGCCGAGATAGTCGAGCGCCAGCGCAATCCCGATAAACTCGGTGACGATGGTCAGCGCGTTGAGCAGGAACAGGTCGATGACGCTGAACGCGCCCCAGAACTTCCCGAACCGTTCCAGGATCAGGCGGGCGTGGCCGACGCGGGTCACCGCACCCAGGCGCAGCACCATCTCCTGGTTGACGTAGAGCACCGGGACCAGCAGCAGCAGCGTCCACAGCAGGGCGGTGCCGTAGTTCTGCCCGGCCTGGGAGTAGGTCCCGAAGGCGCCCGCGTCGTTGTCACCGACCATGACGATCAGCCCGGGGCCGAGGATGGCGAGCAGAGTCTTCAACCGCGCCCCCCAAGTGGTGCGGGGCGCGACGTCGCCGTGCTGGATGGTGCCGAGCGCGCCGCGGATATGCCCGACATGGGCCTCGTCGAGGGCGGCGGAGCGCGCGGTATCGATGACGTTCATGGCGAACTCTCCTTGCTCAGGATGGGCCGTGGCTCGCCGGATTCCGGCAGCGGCCGTGAGGCACGGAGCCGCTACCGCAATCCGGTGGACGGGATTGGCCGGGGTCAGGTGCGGACCAGCTTCAGGCGGGGGACAGGCCCTCGGCACTCCGGGTCGGGTTCCCAGGTGCAGACCAGGCGGCCGGTCGCCGGGTCGCGGACCCAGCGGCAGGCCAGACGAACCGGCCGCCGACGCGGCGCAGAGGCGCCGGCAGCCGAAACGATGGGGGCAGCGGAAACAGCGGTGACGGCCCCGAAGGTCAGGGCGGTGGCTCGAACGGCAGCCATGGTCGCCTCCTATTCGACAAAGGGTTGACGGTCGTCATCCCCGGAGGCGCCTTCGGCTGCTGATCGGCTCTTACCGCATGGCGGCAAGCCCGTTCAGAGCAGTCGCATGACGACCCCGGGCAGTCCAGGCCGCGATGGTCACAATCGTCGGAAAGCGACGACTGTGGCACTCCGCGGGCGCGGTGCTAGATCGAGGGTTCATGGTTCTCTCTGTTGTTCGATTGCGATAGGCTGCGGGACGTATCCCGCCGATGTCGCATCCCCCACATACGCCTTGCCGGCGCCGGGGTCAAGATCCGAAGCGGAGCGGAGGGTGCCGCCCCGCCGACGGTGCCGGCCCTCAGGCCGTGCGAAGGATCAGGTGGTAGCCGAAGGCGGTTTCCACCACGTCGCTGACCTCGCCGGGATTGAGCTTGAAGGCGGCCTGCTCGAATTCCGGCACCATGGCGCCGCGGGGGAAGAAGCCGAGGTCACCGCCCTCTTCGCCCGACGGGCAATCGGAATGGGTGCGGGCCAGCTCGGCGAAATCGGCGCCGCCGGCCAGTTCGCCGCGGAGCGCCGCGATGGCGGCTTCCGCTTCCGGCTTGGACCGGCGGGCGGTGGAATGGGCGGCGCCCTTGTACATCAGCAGAATGTGCGAGGCGCGGATCTGGGCGGACATGCGGGGCTCCTAGGTGGAAAGGGCGGACCATAGCGGCGGAGGCGGACGGCGCCAACCGAAAATCTCGCCCCGGCGGGGCGGGAGTGGTATAGCCAGTCGCACCACATATGGGAGACCGCCATGGATATCGAAACGGTGTCGATCCTGTCGGGCGTGCTGGTTATCGGCCTGGCGGTGGCCGCCAAGCTGGCGCTGGCCCGCATCCTGGCCGCCAAGCCGGTGCCAGTGGAACAGGACCAGGAGCGGGAGGGGGAGTGACCCGCTCCGCCGGCCTCACGCCGAGGCCCGCTTGCGCACCTTGCGGGTGAGATAGGGGGCGAGGTAGCGGCCGGTATAGCTGTCGGCGCAGGCGGCCACCTCCTCGGGCGTGCCGGCCACCACGATATGGCCGCCGCGGTCGCCGCCCTCGGGACCGAGATCGACGATCCAGTCGGCGGTCTTGATGACCTCCAGGTTATGCTCGATCACCAGCACGGTGTTGCCGGCCTCGACCAGGGCCTGGAGCACCTCCAGCAGCTTGCGCACGTCCTCGAAATGCAGGCCGGTGGTCGGCTCGTCCAGGATGTACAGCGTCCGGCCGGTGGCGCGGCGCGACAGTTCCTTGGCCAGCTTGACCCGCTGCGCCTCGCCGCCCGACAGGGTGGTGGCCTGCTGGCCGAGATGGATGTAGTCCAGCCCGACCCGGCGCAGGGTCTCCATCTTGTCGCGTATCGCCGGCACCGCCTTGAAGAAGTCGGCGGCCTCTTCGATCGTCATATCAAGGACATCGGCGATGGACTTGCCACGGAAGGTGACTTCCAGGGTCTCGCGGTTGTAGCGCTTGCCCTTGCAGACGTCGCATTGCACGTACACGTCGGGCAGGAAGTGCATCTCGATCTTGATGACGCCGTCGCCCTGGCAGGCCTCACAGCGGCCGCCCTTGACGTTGAAGCTGAAGCGGCCCGGCTTGTAGCCGCGCGCCTTGGCCTCGGGCAGTTCGGTGAACCAGTCGCGGATCGGGGTGAAGGCGCCGGTATAGGTGGCGGGGTTGGAGCGGGGCGTGCGGCCAATGGGCGCCTGGTCGATGTCGATGATCTTGTCGATATGCTCGATCCCCTCGATGCGTTCGAACGGCGAGGGCTGCTCGCGCGCCCCCATCAGGCGGCGCGCCAGCGCCTTGTAGAGGGTCTCGATCACCAGGGTGGACTTGCCGCCGCCCGATACGCCGGTGACGCAGGCGAAGGTGCCGAGCGGGATATCGACGGTGACGTTCTTCAGGTTGTTGCCGGTGGCCCCAACCAGGGTCAGACGGTTGCCGTTGCCCTGGCGCCGGTCGGCGGGCAGGGGAATGTGCTCCTTGCCGGTCAGGTAGCGGCCGGTCAGGCTGTCCGGGTTGCGCATCACCTCGTCCGGCGTGCCGGCGGCCACCACCTCGCCGCCATGGATGCCTGCCCCCGGCCCCATGTCGATCAGGTGATCGGCGGTGCGGATGGCGTCCTCGTCGTGTTCGACCACCACCACCGTGTTGCCGATGTCGCGCAGGCGCTTCAAGGTGGCGAGCAAGCGGTCGTTGTCGCGCTGGTGCAGGAGAT
>JAKAFA010000309.1 GCA_021818185.1 Pseudomonadota bacterium
CCGGCTGGACGCCGACGACGTGGTCTGCCGGGTGGAAACCGGAAAGGCGCTGGTGGCTGCCGGCCTGCATCCGGCCACCGGCGGCACCGGCGCCTTCGCCTGCTCCGGCAACATGCTGCTGGAGGCGCTGGTGGCCTGCGCCGGGGTGACCCTGAAGGCGGTGGCCACCGCCATCGGCTTCGACCTCAAGGGCGGCGAGGTCACCGCCGAGGGCGAACTGGATTTCCGCGGCACCCTGGGGGTGGCCAAGGACGCGCCGGTGGGGTTCCGCGCCATCCGCCTGCGTTTTGCCCTGGACACCGCCGAGCCGCCCGAGCGGATCGCCCAGCTGACCAAGCTCACCGAGCGGTATTGCGTGGTCTATCAGACCCTGGCGCAACCGCCGCGCCTGGACCTGGAGGTGGGCGTTCATGGCTGAGCGTATCCTGCGGCCGGAAAGTCAGGCCGCCCAGGCCCTTGGGCGGGTCGATGACGCGACGGGGGCGATCATTCCTCCCATCCATCCGGCCACCACCTTCGAGCGGGACCCCGATCTCGCCTATTCCCGCGGCCGCGCCTATGCCCGCGCCGACAACCCCACCTACGCCGCCGCCGCCGACACGCTGACCGCGCTGGAAGGCGGATGCCGGACCTTGCTGTTCTCCTCGGGGATGGCGGCGGCCACCGCCATCTTTCTGGCCCTTTCCCCCGGCGACCATGTGGTGGTGCCGCGGGTGATGTATTGGGGGCTGCGCGCGTGGCTGACCGGCTTTGCCACCCGCTGGGGCCTGACGGTGGATTTGGTGGACATGGCCGATCCGGCGGCGCTGGAAGCGGCGCTGCGGCCGGGCCGGACCCGGCTGGTCTGGCTGGAAAGCCCGGCCAATCCCACCTGGGACGTCGCCGACATCGCCGCCGTCGCCGCCTTGACCCACCGGGCCGGCGCGCGGCTGGCCGTCGATTCCACGGTGGCGACCCCGGTGCTGACCCGGCCGCTGGAGTTGGGGGCCGATCTGGTCATGCATTCGGCCACCAAATACCTCAACGGCCATTCCGACGTGATCGCCGGCACGGTGACCACGGCGCGGGCCGACGAGTTCTGGGAGCGGGTGACGGCCGTTCAGGTCCAGAACGGCGCCATCCTCGGCCCGTTCGAGGCTTGGCTGCTGCAACGGGGGATGCGCACCCTGTTTCCGCGGGTGCGCTGGCAGTGCGACACCGCCCTGATCCTGGCCCATCGCCTGGCCGGCCATCCGCGGGTGGCCGCGGTGCTCTATCCCGGCCTGCCCGACTTTCCCGGCCATGCCCTGGCCGCCCGCCAGATGCGCGGGGGATTCGGCGGCATGCTGTCGATCCGCGTCGCCGGCGGCGCCCCCGCCGCCGTGGCGGTCGCCGCCAGGGTCGGGCTGTGGACGCGGGCGACCTCGCTGGGTGGCGTCGAAAGCCTGATCGAGCATCGCGCCAGCGTCGAAGGCCCGGCCTCGCCGGTTCCCGACGATCTGCTGCGCCTGTCGGTCGGTCTGGAAGCCGCCGAGGATCTGTGGGCCGACCTGGAGGCGGCGCTGGAGGCGAGGTGAGGGGCATCGCATTTGGATTGAACTATGCGATAAGGCATTAAACCGTATTCGTATTAGGGCTTACCCCCTCCGCTGCGCTAGGTGTGGACATGTTCCCCCGGCCTGACTGGTGGGATGAGGAGCAGATGGATCTTCCTAATCCAAAAGCGGACGCCCTTGGTTTCGGGCGCTACCCGGCCCTGGGCCACGATGCGGTGTTCCCGCCGGGGCGGGCGGAGCGGCCCGATGTGTTGGCGGATTGGCTGGTGGGGCTGGTGACCCGGCTGTCCCACGCCGAGTCCATGGCGGCGATCATGGAGGCCGCCGTCTGTTCGGCGCGCCGGGTGCTGGAGGCCGACGGCATCACCTTCGTCCTGCGCGACGGGGAGTGCTGCCACTACGCCGACGAGGATGCCATCGCGCCGCTCTGGAAGGGGCGCCGATTTCCCCTGAGCGCCTGCATCAGCGGGTGGGTGATGATGAACCGCGAGACGGTGGTCGTGCCCGACATCTACCGCGATGCCCGGATTCCCCATGACGCCTATCTGCCGACCTTCGTCCGGAGTTTGGCGATGGCGCCGGTCCGCCGCGCCGACCCGATCGCCGCGCTGGGGGCCTATTGGAAGGCGACGTATCGGCCATCGGACCAGGAGGTGAAGACGTTGGAGGCGATCGCCGACACCTGCTCGATGGCCATCGCCAGCCTGGGCTTGCGGAGCGAGCTGGCGAAGGAAGCCTCGGCGCGGCAGGTCGCGACCCAGTCCTCGCAGGCCAAAAGCCGATTCCTCGCCCAGGCCGCCCACGACCTGCGGCAGCCGTTGCAGGCGCTGGAACTTTACATCGAATTGTTGCGGGTCCAGAACGTCGGCGAACCGGTGATCGCCCGGATGCGCCGGGCAATCGCCTGCGTTGGCGGCCTGGCCGGCGACCTGATCGACGTTTCGCGTCTGGAGGCGGGCGTGCTG
This sequence comes from Pseudomonadota bacterium, assembly GCA_021818185.1. GTDB lineage: Bacteria > Pseudomonadota > Alphaproteobacteria > Rhodospirillales > Magnetospirillaceae > JAKAFA01. The sequence goes on from JAKAFA010000309.1 coordinate 2,501, forward strand.
AAGCCGGCCGTCGGCCGCGTTTCCCTCCGCGAACTCCTCGCCGGCCTGGAGCCCGATTTCGCGGCGCTCGCCCGGTCGAAGGGCCTGGGCTGGCAGCTCAGCTGTCCGGACCTGACGGTTCGCACCGATGCCGCGCTGCTGACGCGCGTTCTCCGCAATCTGATGGGCAACGCTATCAAATACACCTCGTCGGGATCGGTGGGGATCGCGGTCGACGCGTGCGCCGACGGGGTCGCGCTGTCGGTGTGGGACAGCGGGAAGGGGATGGACCAGGCGGAACTGGTCCGGGCGTTCGGCGAATATACCCGGTTGAACGGCCAGCCCACCCCGGAGGAGGGAGTGGGCCTGGGCTTGGCGATCGTCCGCCAATTGACCGACGCTTTGGGAATCGGGCTCGATGCCCGCTCGACACCGGGTCAAGGGTCGGTTTTCAGGCTATGGTTTCGGTGACGGGGCGCGCCGGGGGCCGGCTCCTCTCCGCCGCCGGAACCGGCGGTCGCGAGACGGACGCCCTCGTGGGCAAGCAGCCAGCGCTTGCGGCCGATCCCTCCGCTGAAACCGACCAATGCCGCATCCGCGCCGATCACCCGGTGGCAGGGAACGACAATGGGTATGGGGTTGGCGCCGTTGGCCCGCCCCACCGCACGGATGGCTTCTGGCCGGCCGATCATTGCCGCCAGGCCGCCATAGCTGGTCGTTTGCCCGACGGGGATGCGGCGTAGCGCTCCCCATACCGCGCGCTGGAAGTCGGTCCCGCCGGTCGCGGTCGGCAGGCAGGCCAAGGCGTCCAAATCGCCCTCGAAATAGGCCTGAAGCGACCGGGCGGCGCCCGACAAGCCCGGCTCGTCGCGCAGCCGGACCGCGTTCTCGCCATAGTGCCTGCGCAACAGCGTGTGCATGCGCAGCTCCCGGTCCGACCAGTCGACGGCGCGCAGGCAGTGCCGGTCGTCCGTGACAACCAGGATTTGGCCGGTGGGCGTCTCAATACGCCCAAGGGAGAAGGTCAGTAGTTTCCCTCCGGGGAGGGCCGCCTTGGCATGCTGCGACTGATACCAGAAGGTGTGACCTTTAGTCGGACTAAGGGTCGGGGTGGCGATGAAGGTCGAGGTTCTGGCGGGTATTGAGCGC
>JAKAFA010000310.1 GCA_021818185.1 Pseudomonadota bacterium
CGCCATTCCCTCGGAACTGGCCAAGCCGGTGATCGAACAGCTGCGCAAGACCGGCAAAGTGGTCCGCGGCTGGCTGGGGGTGGCGGTGCAGCCGATCCGCCCGGCGATGGAGCAGGCCCTGGGCCTGGGCAGCACCAAAGGTGCGCTGATCGCCTCGGTCGCCAAGGACAGCCCCGCCGCCAAGGCCGGTCTGAAGCCCGGCGACGTCATCACCGCCTTCGGCGATCGTCCGATCCGCCAGACGCACGACCTGACCTGGGCGGTGGCGCTGACCCCGCCGGGCAAGGAGGTGCCGGTGACCGTCGACCGGGACGGCAAGAATGTGACCGTGAAGGTCACCGTCGGACGATTGGCCGCCCACCAGGAAGAAGCGGCGGAAGCGGCCGGCAAGCTGCCGCAACTCGGCCTGGGACTGCGGCCGCTCTCCCCCGCCATCCGCAACCAATACGGCATCACGCCCGACACCCAGGGCGTGCTGGTCACCGAAGTCGAAGCCGGCAGCCCGGCCGACGAGGCTGGACTCCAGCCCGGCGACGTCATCACCCAGGTGGACAGGACCAACGTGTTTTCGCCGCAGGAGGCCATCGCCGCCGTGCACAACGCCCTCAAGAACGGCAAGAAGGCCATCGCGCTCAACATCAACCGCGGCGGCCAGGAGGCGTTCGTCGTCATCGGCCTGGGCGGGGCCGGCCAACCCTGAGCCGCGGCCGGCCGCGCTTGGCTTAAATGCCTATTTAATTTACCCCAGACTATTGGCGTCATAGATAGGAGCATAAGCGCAAAAAACCAAGGCGTTCGTCATGGGACAGACCATTCCGGTCAATGACAGCACTCATAAATTCACCGATATTTCATATAGCTTTCTTGAATATGCGATTGACTTCGCTCAAAGATCTGTCCTGTTTCTCGACATACTGCGGCAGCGCGGTAATCAGTACCTATCGGCGGCCATCGAACACACGCCGGATGTCCTGGGGTTTGCCCATGAAATCCTGATCGATGGTGAAACCCTGGCCCGCCCGGTCAATTACTGGCTGGCCCGCATCATCCCCCCTGACGACACGCCGCTCGACCCCCGCCGCCGGCCGTTCGTGGTGGTCGACCCAAGGGCCGGCCACGGTCCGGGCATCGGCGGCTTCCGGCGCGACAGCGAAATCGGCGTGGCGGTGCGCGAGGGCCATCCCTGCTACTTCGTCGGCTTCCGGCCGCAGCCGGTCCCCGGCCAGACCATCGAGGACGTGGCCCGCGCCGAGGCGGAATTCCTGGCCGAGGTGATTCGGCGCCACCCCGAGGCGGAGGGCAAGCCCTGCGTCATCGGCAATTGCCAGGCCGGCTGGGCCGTCCTGATGCTGGCCGCCCTCAAGCCCGACCTGTTCGGCCCGATCTTCCTGGCCGGTTCGCCGCTGTCCTACTGGGCCGGAGTGCGCGGTGGCGCACCCATGCGCTATTCCGGCGGCCTGCTGGGCGGCACCTGGGCCACCGCTGCGGCCGGCGACCTGGGCGGCGGGCTGTTCGACGGCGCCTGGCTGGTCGCCAATTTCGAAGGGCTCAACCCCGCCAACACCCTGTGGAGCAAGCCCTATCGCGTCTGGGCCAACCCCGAAGGCGAGGCGGAACGCTTCTTGGGGTTTGAAAAATGGTGGGGCGGACACGTCCTGATGACCGCCGACGAGATGAAATTCATCACCAACAATCTTTTCGTCGGCAACAAGCTGTCGTCGGGCGAGATCGTTCTCAGCGACGGGACCGGCATCGACCTGCGCAACATCAAATCGCCGGTGGTGGTGTTCTGTTCCCATGGCGACAACATCACGCCGCCGCAGCAGGCCCTGGGGTGGATTCTCGACCTTTATGAAAGCGTCGAGGAGATCCGCGCCCGCGGTCAGACCATCCTCTACAATGTCCACGACAGCATCGGGCATCTCGGCATCTTCGTGGCGTCCGCCATCGCCAGGAAAGAGCACAGCGAGATCATCCACAATATCGACGTCCCCGAATTGCTGCCGCCCGGACTCTACGAGGTGGTCCTGCGCCCGCGGACCGATAGCGACGGACCGGAGGCCGGTGCATACGTCGCCAGCTTCGAGGCCCGGACCCTGGACGACATCCGGGCGCTGGGCGGCAACGACGAGGCCGACGAGCGGCGGTTCGCCGCCGCCGCCCGCCTGTCCGAAGTGGTCTCGGGGCTGTACGAGGCCTGCGTCGCCCCGGTGATGCGCGCCACGGTGACCGGCACCTTCGCCGAGATGACCCGGAAACTGCATCCCCTGCGCCTGCAATTCGAGATGTTTTCCGACCGCAACCCGGCCATGGCGCCGGTGGCCGCGGCGGCCGAACTGGTGCGCGCCAACCGCCAGCGGCCGGACGGCGGCAATCCCTGGCTTGGCCTGCAAGAGACCTGGTCCTACGGGATGGTGGAACTGCTCGACCACTGGCGGCGGATGCGCGACGGGCTGGCCGAACAGACCTTCCTGCAGGTCTACGGCGCCCCGGCGCTCCAGGCGGCGGCCGGCCTGGGCGTCGCCGGAACCCGTCCCCGCCGCCGTGCGGCCCATGACCCCGCCCACCGCGAGTTGATGCACCGCGGCCTGGCCTCGTTGCGCGACCGGATCGCGGTCGGCGGCCTGCCCGAGGCCTTCAGCCGCGCGGTGATCTATGTGCGGCTGGCCGAACGCGAGATCGACGAGCGGGCGCTCGCCCGGTTCCGCCACATGCGGGCCAAGATCGGCGCCGGCCGGTCCCTGGCCGATTTCAAGACGATGATCCGCGAACAGTTCCTGATTTTGCTGACCGACCACCGCGCCGCCATCCGGGCCCTGCCCGACCTGCTGGCCGGAATCGAGCCCGAGGCCCGGGCCGCCGCGCTGGCCGACATCCAGGCCATCGTCGCGGCCGGCGTACCGCTGACCCAAGCCGGCCGGACCCGGCTGGCCGAGGTCACCGCCGCCTTTGCCACTCCCATCCCCGCCGAAGTGCCCTCCCCCACGGCATCTTCGGTCCGCCGGCGCCCCCTACCGGCCTGACGTGGATGCCGCCGGGGCACTAGGCGGCGGGGAACGGGGCGCCCATGTGACACATGGGCGCCCCGATTTAATCGAATCTGGATGAGCCGAGCGAATCGGCACTGTACCGGCTGTTGCGGACGCAGCTTCCCGGCGCCGCCCTGGTCCGCCCGGCCGGAAGCTCCGGCCTCTATCGGCTGATCGCCGGTCAGGAAATGCCGAAATGATCCAGGGCGCGGGCCACCAGATCCAGGTTGCGCGGATGGTGCAGGGTGGCATCCGCCCCGTCGACCTCCACATTCACCCAGCCCGAGGCGTGAGGCTCCTTGGCAATAAGAGAAATCATCGTATAGGGAATGTCGTTGCGGGTAATCAGCAGCGAGATGTCGGTGTCGTGACGGCGTACTTCACCGGAATGCGGCAGAACCCTCCGCACGCGGCCATATAGAATCTCGGCGTCCATTTGCCTGTCTCCCAAACCACGATGCCGGACATCCGACCACATTTGCCGAAGAGGGAAGCGTAGACCCGGATTTCCCAGATGGCCGAGCCATTTCGTGACCAAATGGCGTGAATCTGATATAAAAATCAACGTGGTATGGACGGCTGGAGTGGCTGAACATGGA
>JAKAFA010000311.1 GCA_021818185.1 Pseudomonadota bacterium
TCTCCGGCATCTGCATGGCCAGCCGGGGGCTCTTGTCGCCGATGTCGAGCCAGCCGACGATCTGGCGCAGGTCGAGACTGGAAAGGAAATAGGCGCCGGTGCCCAGCCCGCCCCCCAGCAGCAGCACCACAAGGATGGAAAAAATCTGCCGCGGCCGCAGCCCCTTGCGGCCGGACGTCGCGCCCAGCCCGACCGGCCGGAGGAAGGAATCGTCGTGGTCGAACAGGTGCATCGCCCCCTCGCGGCCGGAAAGACCGGCGCCGGCCGCCCCCCCGGGCAGGCCGGCGCCGTCACCTCTTAGTTGGATTCCCGCTCGGCCGTCCGGTACAGCGACAGGCCGCGCAGCAAATCCAGCGCCCGCGCCAGCTGGTAATCCTGGGTCGGGTCGCCCATCTTGATCGCCGCCAGGGCGGCAATGCCGGTCAGCGGCTTGCCGTTGCTCGCCGCCGCGGCGCCGATCGTCGCGCCGGCGCCCGGCCCGATCGACGCGCCCTGGTCGCCCTTGGGCTTGGGCGCGGCCTTGCCGTCGGGATTGGGCAGGGCGTTGGGCAGGCTGGCCTCGGAACGCCGCTCGCTTTCCGGGATGGCGATGGCCTCGACCCGGGATTGCAGCACCTTGATGTCCGGCTGGATGCCCACCGCCTGGATCGAGCGGCCCGACGGCGTGTAGTAGCGGGCGGTGGTCAGGCGGAGGGAGCCGTGGCCGGGCAGCGGGATCAGGGTCTGGACCGATCCCTTGCCGAACGAGCGGGTGCCCATCAGGATGGCGCGGTGGTGATCCTGCAACGCGCCGGCGACGATCTCGGAGGCCGAGGCCGACCCGTCGTTGATCAGCACCACCATGGGCAGGCCGTTGGCGATGTCGCCGGGATGGGCGAAGAACCGCTGGGTATCCTCCGGCCGGCGCGAGCGGGTGGAAACGATCTCGCCCTTGTCGAGGAAGTCGTCCGACACCGCGATGGCCTGGTCGAGCAAGCCGCCGGGGTTGTTGCGCAGATCGACCACATAGCCGGTCAGCTTCGAGCCCAGTTCCTTCTTCAGCTTGTCGACGTTGCGCCGCAAATCCGCGTCGGTGGTCTGCGCGAACTGGGTGATGCGGATATAGCCGATGCCGCCCTCGGCATGGGAGCGCACCGTCTGGATCTTGATGATGGCGCGGGTCAGCTTGACGTCGAAGGGCTCGGCCCCGGCCCGCCGGATGGTCAGGCGGATCTCGGTGTTGGGCGGACCGCGCATGCGGTCGACCGCATCCGACAGGGTCAGGCCCTGAACCGGCTCGCCGTCCAGGTGGGTGATGAAATCACCCGGCTGGATGCCGGCCCGGGCGGCGGGGGTGTCGTCGATGGGCGAGACCACCTTGATCCAGCCGTTCTCCATGGTCACCTCAATGCCAAGGCCGCCGAACTCGCCCTTGGTGTTGATGTCCATGTCCCGGGAATTCTTCGGGTTCAGGTAGCTGGAATGGGGATCCAGCGACGAGAGCATGCCGTTCAGCGCCGCCTCGATCAGGTCCTCGTCATTGACCGGTTCCACATAGTCGCTGCGGACCTTCTCGAAGACGTCGGCGAACAGCTCCATGAGCTTGTAGGTGTCTTTGTTGTTTTCCTCCGCCCGGGCCGGGGTCCAGACGGTAGTCGTCGACAACAGCGCGACCGCGCCCGCCGCCATCAGAGTCTTCCGAATCATCCAGTGACCTTACTATTGTGAGCTGTGAGCCAAGGCAAAGGATTCACGGGCTGGCCATTGTGGCGCAGCTCGACGTACAGGGTAGGCTTGGCATCGTCCTGCCCCATAACACCCACCGGTTCGCCGGCCAACAGGCGCTGGCCGACGGTAACATCGATCCGGGCCATCCCCGCAAGCAGCGTATGATAGCCTTCGCTGTGTTCGATGATCAAGAGGAGGCCATACCCGCGAAACGGCCCGGCGAACACCGCCTGTCCGTCGTAGGGCGCGACGACCTGCGCGTCGCGGCGGGTCTGGATGGTTATGCCCTTGGCGGCATGCCCGTCGGCGGCGGTGGCCCCGAAATGGACCAGAATCCTGCCGCGGGCCGGGAACGGCATCTTGCCGCGGGCCCGGCTGAACGAAGGCTCGGGCGAGGCCGGGCGGGCGGCGGCGGCGATCCGCGCCGCCTTGTCGGCGTCGCGGGCCGCCTGCTGTGCGGCGATCTCCTTTTCGCGGGCGTCGGCCTGGGCCTTCAGTTCGGCCTCGTGTGCCGCCCGCGCCTGGGCCAGTTCCCGCTGGTGCTTTTCCCGCTCCGCCTTGCGATTGGCGATCTCGGCCTCGCGTGCCGCCTTCTGCGCCTCGATCTCGGCCTGCCGGGCGGCCCGGCGGGCGGCCAGTTCCGCCTCGCGCGCCGCCCGTTCGGCGGCGGCCTTGGCCTCGGCCTCGGCCTGGCGCCGCTGCCGCTCCTCCGCCAGACGGGCCAACAGATCGCGCAGGTTTTCGGCCTGCCCGGCCAGTTGCGCCAGATGCTGCTCGGCGGCGGCCTGCTCGGCGGCGGCGGCCGTCTGCAACTGGGCCTTGCGCTCGTACAGGTCCTTCAGGCGCCGGTGTTCCGATTCCAGCTTGCCGGTGGTTTCGGTGATCTTCTGCTTCTGCCGGCCGATATCGTCGCGCAGCCGGGCCAACATGTCGATTTCCCCCCGCAGCGCCTCGGCCGATTTTTCGATCTGCGGCACGGCGGCCCGCAGCAGGATGGCGGAGCGCACGGTGTCGGCCGGACTCTGGGGCTGGGCGATCAGCGCCTCGGTGGGGCGCCAGGCCAGCCGTTGCAGGGCGGTGAGCACGCCGGTCATCTGGGCCGAACGGCGATTGAGGGCATCGGCCTTCTCGGCCTCGGCGGCCTTGAGGTCGGCCAGCTGGCTTTCCAGCTCGGAAAGCTGTTCCTCGCTCTCCTGGGCGGCCCGCGCCGCCGCCACCATGTCGGTGCGGATGCCGTTCAGTTCGGCCGCCAGGTCCTGCGCCTTGCGCCGCTTGGCCTCGCGGTCGGCGCGGCTCTGGTCGAGTTGCTGTTCCAGATCGTGCAGGCGGCGGTCGGCGTCGGCCGCATCGGGGTCGCCCGCCACCTGCTGGCTGGCCGGAGGAAGGGGAAGCAGAAGATCGCCCGCCCGGGCCACCGTCGCCGGCACGCCCAGCAGGACCAGCATCAGGGCGGCGGCCCGGTCAGCCGGGCGCACGGCGCCGGTCCGCGGCCTCGGCCCTCTCGCCACCCCCGCCGGCCAGGCTGCGGCCGGACATTTCCGCCGGCTGGGGCAGCCCGAGGAGCGCCAGCAGAGTGGGCGCCACGTCGGCCAGCTTTCCATCCTCCAGCCGGTCGATGCCGGCGGGCGGATTGACCAGGACCGCATCCACCGGCCCGGTGGTATGGGCGGTATAGGGCTGGCCGGTCTCGGGGTCCCGCATCAGTTCGGCGTTGCCGTGGTCGGCGGTCACCAGCATGGTGCCCCCGACCCGGGTCAACACCGCCTCCAGCCGGCCGAGACAGGCATCGACGGTGGACACCGCACTCATCGCCGCCGCCAGCACGCCGGTATGGCCAACCATGTCGCCATTGGCGTAATTCACCACCACCACGTCGTATTTTCCGGACTCGATCGCCGCAACCAGA
>JAKAFA010000071.1 GCA_021818185.1 Pseudomonadota bacterium
GGCGCGGCCGCGATCCTGGAGATAGGCCAGGCCCGCCCGCCCGCCGGGGGTGCGCAGCTGCCGTTCGAAGAAGGTACAGGCCGCTTCCATGGCGTCATGCAGCGAGGCCCGGCGGGCGTCGGCGCGCCGCTCCTCGGGGCTGGCGGCCGGCACCTCCAGGCCCGCCTCGGCCGCCAGTTTTTCCACCGCCTCGGTGAAGGACAAATGGCCGGCCTGCATCTCGAAGCCGATGGCGTCGCCATGGGCGCCGCAGCCGAAACAGTGGTAGAAGCCCTTGTCCTCATTGACGGTGAAGCTGGGGGTCTTCTCGTTGTGGAACGGGCACAGGCCCTGGTATTCGCGCCCCTTGCGCACCAGCTTGACACGGCGGCCGACCACCGCGGCCAAGGCGACGCGGGTGCGCAGATCTTCCAGGAAACGGGGCGGAAAGGCCATCGGCCGGTCGGGTCCTTCGCGTCAGCCCATCATGCAGGCGGCCGGTCCCGGCTGCCGTCGGTGCGGGGCCGCCGCCGGCCACCGGCCGGGCGGCCTCAGCCTCCCAGCGCCGCTTTCGCCTGCGCGCTGGCCTTGGTGAAATCCATGCAGCCGGCGAAGCGCTCCTTCAGCGCCGCCATCACCCGGCCCATGTCCTTCAACCCGCCGGCGCCCAATTCGGCGATCACCGCGGCCACCGCCTCGGCGGTTTCGCCTTCCGACATCTGGCGCGGCAGGAAGCGTTCGATCACCGCGATCTCTTCGCGTTCCTGGCCCGCCAGATCCTGGCGCCCACCCTGTTCGTACAGGGCGATGCTTTCCCGGCGCTGCTTGATCATCGATTGCAGCAGCTGCAGGATCTCGTCGTCGCCGATGCCGTCGGCCACGCCGCGGGGGCGCGCGGCGATGTCGCGGTCCTTGAGTGCGGCCAGGATCAGGCGCACCGTGGCGACGGTGCGCGTCTCCTTGGACAGCATGGCGCCCTTCAGCGCGTCGTTGAGCTGCTGACGCAGCATCTCCGGCTCTCCCTCTGCAAGTGCGGCCGAGTGTGGAAGACAGATAGGCTAGCGCAAATCCCCGGGAAAGGGAAGCGTGCAACCAATAAGGCCTATAGCGCTGATCGAGCTCAATTTTATCCCTCCAGCCGGCCCTTGACTCGCGGCGCGGATTTCATTACACAGCGGCCAATTTGCCTCATGCCAACCGGTTCCCGCGCCGGCCCCAGCAAAGGACGCGCCGTTGGCGGCCCTGTCCTTTCGCCGGCGCGCGGCCCGAAGGCGCCCGGGCGGAACGAGTACCCAGCGCAAGGACCGACATGCTGCCGCAGCCAATCCCGACCCCGCCCGATTTCGACCTGCCCCGCCCGCCGGGCGCCACCGGCGCCCTGGTCCTGGCCGACGGTACGGTGCTCTGGGGGCGCGGCATCGGCGCACAGGGCAGCGCGGTCGGCGAAGTGGTGTTCAACACCGCCATGACCGGCTACCAGGAGGTGCTGACCGATCCCTCCTATGCCGGGCAGATCATCACCTTCACCTTCCCGCATATCGGCAATGTCGGCACCAACGCCGAAGACGTGGAGACCACCACGCCTGCTGCGCGCGGCTGCCTGCTGCGCGCCGACGTCACCGATCCTGCCAACTGGCGTTCGTCGCGTCATCTGGACGCTTGGCTCAAGTCGTTCGGCATAGTGGGCCTGGCCGGCATCGACACAAGGGCGCTGACCCGGCGCATCCGCGACGGCGGGGCGCCCAACGGCACCATCGTCCATGCGACCGACGGCCAGCTCGATCTGGCCGCCGCCTGGGCCCAGGCGTCCAAGTGGCCGGGCCTCGAGGGCATGGACCTGGCCAAGGACGTGACCTGCCGCCAGACCTATGCCTGGGACGAGGCGGAGTGGACCCTGGGCAAGGGCTATGGCCGGCAGGAGGCGCCACGCTTCCACGTTGTCGCCCTGGATTTCGGCGCCAAGCGCAACATCCTGCGCTGCCTGGCCGCTTCGGGCTGCCGGGTCACCGTGCTGCCGGCGACCGCCACCGCCGACGAGGTGCTGGCCCTGCGGCCCGACGGCGTGTTCCTGTCCAACGGCCCCGGCGACCCGGCCGCCACCGGCGAATACGCGGTGCCCACCATCCGCGGCGTACTGGAGGCCGGCAAGCCGCTGTTCGGCATCTGCCTGGGGCACCAGATGCTGGCGCTGGCCCTGGGGGCCAAGACCTACAAGATGGCCACCGGCCATCGCGGCGCCAATCATCCGGTCAAGGACCTGGCCACCGGCAAGGTGGAGATCACCAGCCAGAATCACGGTTTCGCCGTGGACGAGGCCTCGCTGCCCGCCGGCATCGCCGTCACCCACCGCTCGCTGTTCGACGGCTCGGTCGAAGGCCTCGCGGTCGAAGGCCGGCCGGTGTTCTCGGTTCAGTACCACCCCGAAGCCAGCCCCGGCCCGCAGGACGCCCATTATCTGTTCGAGCGGTTCGTGGCGCTGATGGAGGGGAAGGTCTAGAATTCCCCGCTGCATTCGTGGGACACAGATGAACAGGGATAAGCCCAGATGAGGAACAGGCCGATTCGCCTTCGGGCCCCTTGGGCTCCGTCGAGGCAGAGGCCGCATCCCTCATTCGGTATTATCCGCGTTTGTCTGTGTTCATCTGTGTCTCCAGAGAAAGCCTGACGAAGCCCCGCCATGCCCAAACGTACAGACATCCATTCCATCCTCATCATCGGCGCCGGCCCGATCGTCATCGGGCAGGCCTGCGAATTCGACTATTCGGGCGTGCAGGCGTGCAAGGCGCTGAAGGAGGAGGGGTACCGGGTCATCCTGGTCAATTCCAACCCGGCGACCATCATGACCGACCCCAGTCTGGCGGACGCCACCTACATCGAGCCGATCACGCCCGAGATGGTGGCGCGCATCATCGAGAAGGAGCGGCCCGACGCGCTGCTGCCGACCATGGGCGGCCAGACGGCGCTCAACACGGCGATGAAGCTGGCCGACGACGGTGTGCTGGAAAAATTCGGGGTCGAGATGATCGCCGCCAAGCGCGACGTCATCGCCAAGGCCGAGGACCGGCTACTGTTCCGCGACGCCATGGACAAGATCGGCCTGGAAAGCCCGCGCTCCAAGCTGGTCCATTCCCTGGTCGAGGCGCGCGAGGCGCTGGACGAGGTCGGGCTGCCGGCCATCATCCGTCCCAGCTTCACCCTGGCCGGCACCGGCGGCGGCATCGCCTACAACAAGGAAGAATTCGAGTCCATCGTGGCCGGGGGCCTGAGCGCCAGCCCGGTGCATGAGGTGCTGGTCGAGGAATCGGTGCTCGGCTGGAAGGAATACGAGATGGAGGTTGTCCGCGACAAGAAGGACAACTGCATCATCATCTGTTCCATCGAGAACGTCGATCCCATGGGCGTGCATACCGGCGATTCCATCACCGTGGCGCCGGCCCTGACCCTGACCGACAAAGAATACCAGATCATGCGCAACGCCTCGATCGCGGTGCTGCGCGAGATCGGGGTGGATACCGGCGGGTCCAACGTGCAGTTCGCCATCAGCCCCAAGACCGGGCGCATGGTGGTGATCGAGATGAATCCCCGCGTGTCGCGGTCCTCGGCGCTGGCCTCCAAGGCCACCGGCTTCCCCATCGCCAAGGTGGCGGCCAAGCTGGCGGTCGGCTACACGCTGGATGAGCTGCTCAACGACATCACCGGGGTGACCCCGGCCTCGTTCGAGCCGACCATCGATTACGTCGTCACCAAGATCCCGCGCTTCACCTTCGAGAAGTTCCCCGGCGCCGATCCGGTGCTGACCACCTCGATGAAGTCGGTGGGCGAGGCGATGTCCATCGGCCGCACCTTCCAGGAATCGCTGCAAAAGGGCCTGCGCTCGATGGAAACCGGGCTGACCGGCCTGGACGAGATCGAGATTCCCGGCGCCGCCGCCGGCGACATGAAGGACGCGGTCAAGGCCGCCCTGGCGGTGCCGCGCGCCGACCGCATCCTGGTGGTGGCGCAGGCCTTCCGCCTCGGCCTGTCGGTCGAGGACGTCCATGCCGCCTGCGCCTACGACCCGTGGTTCCTGCGCCAGATCCAGGCCATTGTCCAGGCCGAGGCCGAGGTAAAGGCCAAGGGCCTGCCCATCGACGCCCCCGGCCTGCTGCGCCTGAAGAAGATGGGCTTCTCCGACCTGCGCCTGGCCAAGCTGTCGGGCAAGACCCCGACCGAGACCGCCTTCCGCCGCGAGGTGCTGGACGTCAAGCCGGTGTTCAAGCGCATCGACACCTGCGCCGCCGAATTCCCGTCACGCACGCCCTACATGTATTCCTGCTACGAGGGCGACGGCCTCGGCCGCGCCGAATGCGAGGCCGACCCCTCGGACCGCGAGAAGGTGGTCATCCTGGGCGGCGGGCCCAACCGCATCGGCCAGGGGATCGAGTTCGACTATTGCTGCGTCCACGCCGCCTATGCCCTCGACGAGGCCGGGCGCGAGACCATCATGGTCAACTGCAATCCCGAAACGGTCTCGACCGATTACGATACCTCGGACCGCCTCTATTTCGAGCCGCTGACCGCCGAGACGGTGATCGACATCGTGCGCAAGGAGCAGAGCCGCGGCAAGGTGCTGGGCTGCATCGTGCAGTTCGGCGGCCAGACGCCGCTGAAGCTGGCCCATGCCCTGGAAAAGGCCCAGATCCCCATCCTGGGCACCAGCCCGGATTCCATCGACCTGGCCGAGGACCGCGAGCGGTTCCAGCGGCTGTTGCAGGAGCTGGGGCTGTTGCAGCCGGCCAACGGCACCGCCCGCTCGCACGAGGAGGCCCGCCGCGTCGCCGAGACCATCGGCTATCCGGTGGTGATCCGCCCGTCCTTCGTGCTGGGCGGCCGCGCCATGCAGATCGTCTACGACCATGAGGCGCTGGAACGCTACATGCGCGAGGCGGTGGTGGTGGCGGGCGACGATCCGGTGCTGATCGATTCCTACCTCAAGGACGCCATCGAGATCGACGTGGACGCCCTGGCCGACGGCACCGATGTCTATGTCGCCGGCATCATGCAGCACATCGAGGAGGCCGGCATCCATTCGGGCGATTCCGCCTGCTCGCTGCCGCCCTATTCGCTGGATGCCGCCACCATCGCCGAACTGGAGCGCCAGACCGCGCTGCTCGCCCGCGCCCTCAAGGTGGTGGGGCTGATGAACGTGCAATACGCCATCAAGGACGGCCGCATCTATATCCTGGAGGTCAATCCGCGCGCCAGCCGCACCGTGCCCTTCGTCGCCAAGGCGACCGGCGTGCCGATCGCCAAGATCGCCGCCCGCGTCATGGCGGGCGAAACCCTGGCTTCGTTCGGCCTGACCCGCCGCCCCGAAATGAAGCATGTGGCGGTCAAGGAGGCGGTGTTCCCCTTCGCCCGCTTTGCCAATGTCGATATCGTTCTCGGCCCCGAGATGAAGTCGACCGGCGAGGTGATGGGCCTGGATTCCGACTTCCCCCGCGCCTTCGCCAAGAGCCAGCTGGCCTCGGGCTGCGTGCTGCCGACCCAGGGCACCGCCTTCCTGTCGGTGCGCGAGGGCGACAAGGCCGCCCTGGTGGACATCGCCCGCCGCCTGCTGGCCATCGGCTTCAAGGTCACCGCCACCTCGGGCACCGCCAAGACCCTGCGGGAGCACGGGCTGGAGGTGTCGGTGGTCAACAAGGTGCTGGAGGGCCGTCCCCATTGCGTCGACCACATGGTCAACGGCGAGGTGCAATTGGTGGTCAACACCACCGAGGGCAGCCAGGCCCTTCAGGACAGCTTCTCCATCCGCCGCACCGCCCTGGTGCGCAACATCCCCCATTACACCACCATCGCCGGCGCGCGGGCCGCGGTGGCGGCCATCGAAGCCCTGCGTTGCGGCACGCTTGATGTCGCGCCGTTGCAATCGTATTTTGACAGCTCTTTCTAGGGGAGACGGCGCCGCCCGCGGGGGGCGGGGCGCCGATCCTGTCGCTTTCGAGGTTGGTCGATGGAAAAGATTCCGATGACTCCGGCCGGGCTGATCCAGCTGGAGGAGGAGTTGAGGACCCTGAAATCGGTGGAACGGCCGGCGGTGATCAAGGCCATCGCCGAGGCGCGCGAGCATGGCGACCTGTCGGAGAACGCCGAATACCACGCGGCGCGTGAACGCCAGAGCTTTATCGAAGGCCGCGTCGCCGAGCTGGAGGACATCATTTCCCGCGCCCAGGTGATCGACGCCAGCACCCTGTCGGGTGATCAGGTGCGGTTTGGCGCCACCGTCACCCTGGCCGACGAGGATTCCGACGAGGAGGTTTCCTATACCATCGTCGGCGCGCATGAGGCGGATATCCGTGCCGGCCGGATGTCGGTGCATTCCCCCTTGGCCCGTGCCCTGATCGGCAAGCATGTGGGCGACACCGTCGAGGTCACCACGCCCGGCGGTTCCAAATCCTACGAGATCGTCGACGTCCGTTTCGGCTGACGGACGCTTCATGGAAGCAAACGGGGGCCCGTCGAACGGGCCCCCGGCTGTTCGTGCGCCGACTTTTCAGAAGGTCAGGCGGGCGGTCATCAGCAGCGCCCGGTCGTAGAGCGGGGTGATCGGGTTGTACATCGTGTTCGGGGTGGCGGCGAACTGATAGCCGACGCCGAAGTTGGCTTTGACGTTGTCGTGCAGGACGAAGCGCCCCAGGATCACGCCGGGCGTGAAGAACGTCTGGAATTTGCCGCCGCGTGCCGCACCCGTCCAATAGGTTTCGTTGACCTCGACTTCCGGCCAGAAGTATTTGGCGAAATGGTACTGGAAGGTGGTGTTGCTGAGCACGGCTTGGGCATTCTGCGCCACGTAATCGACCGGTAGCTGGATTCCCAGGGTGCTCTGGATGTCGAAATCCCCCCAGCCCTTGCCGGCGGCGATGGTCGGGGTGACTGCCCAGGCATCGTCGTGCGGCGTGAAGCGGGTGGCGGCGGTGGGGGCGCTGAGTCCCAGGAAGGCGGTCAAGATGTAGTTGCCCGACGATTCCGGAGCCGACAGCAGGCGCTGTTTGACCAGCAGGATCGGGGTGTCGCTGAAGCCGCTGCCGATCTGCGACTGGACCCGCGAATAGGTGCGGTCGAGGAAGGGCGGAAGATTAAGGATCACCTCGTTGGTGCTGGTGGGGATGAGTTCGAGCCCCTTGCCACCGCCATAATTGTCGAGATGCTGCCCGTTGCCCAGCTGTTCATTGATCTGGTCGTAACGGAATTCCTGTTCCAGCCGGGGCGTCACGGTGACCAGCGGGGTCATCCAGTGGGGCTGCGCAGCCTGCGCGGCGCGGGCCCGGGCCTGCCAGCGGGTGAAGAAATCGCCGCCGCCGTCGGATGGCGCTGCCGCGTCGACCGAGGCCGGGCTGGGCGGGCCCGCCGGCTCGTCCGCGCGGGCGGGGAAGGCGGCCGTTGCGGCCAATCCGGCTAGGCCCAGGCCGAGCCAGGCGGAGAAACGAAACTGGTCCATGTCAAACCCCCTGCAAGCACGTCATATATTCACGCTATATGACGGTTGGCGAGGGGCCGAACTAAAATCCAATTTATTTTTTGCGCCCGCGAAGGCGCCCCGCCGGCCGGCCTACTGGCTGACCCACACAATGCGCGCCACCCACTCCAAGTCTTCGGTGGCCAGGTTGCGGCCGGGAGCCGCCGGGTCCGGCGCGCTCAACTCCAGCCGGCGGGCGGAGCGCCGCGCCAGGCGGGCAACGATCAATTCGCCGCCGGTAGTGTGCACCACCACCCGGTCGCCGCGGCGCACGCTGGCGGCGGGTGACACGATCGCAACGTCGCCATCGCGTAACCAGGGTTCCAGCGCATCTCCCACGACCTCCAGGGCCCAGGCCAGGGGGTCATCGAGGGCAGGGAAGGGGATTTCGTCCCAATTTCCCCCCACCGGGCGACCCATTGGGTCGAAGGGTCTGCCATCGACCTGTCCCAGGTCGATCAATGGCAGCGTGGCCGCCGGCCGGCGGCCCTCTCCGTCGATGTAGCCGACGAAGTCGGACAGGCTGGCTCCCGTCGCCTCCAGAACCTTGGCGACGCTCTCGGTCGAGGGCCAACGCGGCTTGCCTTCGCGGGTGATGCGCTTGCTTTTATTGAATGTGGTGGGGTCCAGGCCGGCCCTTCGCGCCAGGGCGGAAGCGGTCAGCCCATACTTACGGGCCAACGCGTCAATGGCGAACCAGATATCAGCGTGCGTAACCATGGGAAGATTGTCCACGATTTGGCGTCGGCGCGCACCAGGATAATTTGCCGCCAACACAATTGCGCATGAGGCGCCGAGAGTTCTGTGCGTAATCTCGGAGCTAGGGAATTCATCCGCATACCGGCCGGGCCGGATCGGTCATTCGACCTAAATGCTGCAAAATAGGGACAGTATTCCTAAGTCGGCGCCGACGGCAGGGAGCGCCGCAGGGCGTGATTTCCTGCGAAATCGCAACTGCCGACATGGGTCAGACGGCTGCCGGCGTCCAGCCAGATCTCGCCGCCCAGGTCGCGCCATCGTTTGCAGAAGGCGTAATCCTCGCTGAGATAGGCGCCGGTCTCCGGATCGATCAGGCAATCGAACAGGGCGTACAATCGGCTGGGCGGCGCCTCGCCGCGTGCCAGACCCATCAGGGAGGTGAATCGGGTCTCGGGATAGGCGGTGATCATCCGCTCCAAGACAGTGCGGCGCAGCAACTGGAATCCGCCGCCGGCATAGGTGGCGGTGACGAAGCCGGCCTCCTCCCTGCGCTCCGCCGTCGGGCAGAAGGTCCCGACGTAATTCAGCGCCGCGTGGGCCAGCGGTTCTCCCGCCACGGCGCGCTCGGGCAGCCGGGCCCAGTCGAGGGCCTTCAGCGGATAAAGGGCCGCGGTGAAATCCTTGTCGGCGGCCAGCAGGCGGTCCACCTGCTCCGGCTCGAACCCGATATCGGCATCGACGAACAGCAGGTGTGTGGCGGCGGGAATGTCGAGGAAAGCTCCGACCAGCGTGCTGCGAGCCCGGGGAATCAGGCTGTCATGCCCCAACAGTGCCACCCGCACCCGATAGCCGGCATGCGGGGCATGAGCGGTCAGCTTCAGGACCGACAGCATATAGGCCTGGGTGACCAGGCCTCCGTAACAGGGGGTGGCGAGGACGACCAGGGGCTCCATGGCCGCGCCGGTCAGCGCCCCGAGCCCACCACCCCGACCTCCAGCCGGGCGAACCAGTCCAGGAAGCGCTTGACGTCATCGCCCCGGAAGATCAGGCCGTGCTGCGGCGCCATGATGTCGATGTCGAGGCGCGAGACGGTCTCGATCCAGGTGTCGCGCGCCTTGGCCGAGCCCATCCAGCGGCGGTGGAAGCCCTCCATGTATTGGACATGGCTGGCGAAGTCCTCGACGAACATGTCCTTGCGGTTCTGCGCCGGGATCAGGGCGGCGCCGATATCGCCCGAGAACAGGATGCGGGCCCGCGGGTCGTAAACATTGAAATTGCCGGACGAATGCAGGAAGTGGGCCGGCACCAGACGCAGCCGCACATCGCCCAGCGTCAGGTCCATCCCTTCGTCGGGGATGGGAGTGAAACTGGCATCCCGGTCGAAGTGCGACACGAAGCCGGTCCACAGCCAGGACAGGTAGATCTTGGTGTCGGGGGCGCAGACCCGGCGCCACAGCGCCAGCGACGATCCGATGTCGGGGTCCTGGTGGCTGAGGAAGATGCCCTTGACCTCTTCGACGGCGACTTCGTGGGTCAGCGCCGCCAGCATGGACGGAAAGACTTCCATCCCGCCGGGGTCCAGCAACAGGGCGCCGCTGCTTGAGCAGATGACGAACTGGTTGGTGTCGATCACCGTCTCCGGGCGGTCCGGGTCCTGCCCGAAGGCCATCCAGCGGTGGTTGTCGCGGCGGAACAGGGACACACACTTCATCTGGGTCACTCCATGAAACCGTCGCCGCGCAGGGCGTGCAGGGCCTCCATCCCCGTCCGCCGCAGCGAGTCGCCCTTGTCGAGGGCGCGCCGCACCGCATCGGATGCCTCGTCGATCATCTTGCGCAGATCGTCGACGTAGCGGCGCATCGTGTCGGAAACCGTGCGGAATTCCTTTTCATGCGCCCCGGCGGACGAGGCCTCGATGGCGATGTTGGTGGCGATGGAATCGGACTGGCTCACCACCTCCTCGATGGCGCGGGCGCGTCGCGAGACGTCTTCGACGCTGGTCGCCACGCCGTCCAGGGTATCCACCAGGGTCCGCATGGTCTGGGCGAAGGCGCGGTTGGCCGCGACCTGGGCGCGGGCGTTGTGGCGCCCGTCGTTGAGCAGGTCGACGGTCCGCTCCAGCATCTGCAATTGCAGCAACTCCCGCAGGACGGTCGAGGACAGGCCGTAGGTGCGGACTCGCAGGCCGTTCATCTCGGTCTGAATCTGGGCCAGCCGGTTGACCAGTTCGCGGGTGTACTGAGTCAAAGCCCGTACCGCCCGTCCCATTTCCCCCGCCCGGCCGGCCGCCAATTCGGCGTTGAGCGACAGGATACGCAGGTTTTCCGCCAATTCGTCCAGCTCGCCGAAAGCGTGGAAGGCACGACGGCAGTCTCCCAGCAGCGCGTTGGCGCGCGCCTGGATCCGGTCGGTGCGCTGAAGCTCGGAGCTCCGACGCCCTACGGCAGAGACGACACTCATCGGTGCGACCCCCAATTCGACCAAGTCGTTGTGCTCGGGATCATACCCATTTTGCGCCATCGGCATAGGATCATTTTTGCCGCGCCGGCGGCGGCGGGCGTCATAGGCGGCGGGCCAGCCAGCCGCCAAAGCACAGGGCGCGGAAGAAGGGTTGCGGCGGGCCGAAGCCGGCTTCCGCCAGCAGGGCGGCCAGCCGGATTTCCGTCACCGGATGGATGTCACGGTCGACCCGTGTGAACCCCTTGTCCACATCCTCGGCGGCGATGCCGGCCTCCAACTGGAGCCGGCGCCACGCCCCGCGCAGTTCGGCCTGCCGCGGATCGTCCCAGGCCGGGCCGAACAGGTCGGCCAGCACCAGGGCGCCGCCCGGCTTCAGGCGCCGGGCGATGTCGGCCAGCAGGCCGGCCTTGGCCCCGTCATCGGGCAGGAAATGCAGCACCAGCAACAGGGTCGCCGCGTCGAAGGGGGCATCGGCGGGCAGGTCGGCCACCGAACCGGCCCGCAGCCGGATGCGCCCCTCCAGTCCGTGGGCCGCCACCTTGCGCTCCGCCAAGGCCAGCATGTCGGCGGCGGGGTCGACTCCCACCAGGCTGCTGTCCGGGCAACTCCGTCCCAAGGCGATGCATTCGGCCCCCGTCCCGGCCCCCGCCACCAGGATTCGGCCGCCGCCGCCGGTCGCTTCGGCCACCACGGCACAGGCCAGGCCGTGCAGGGCCTCATAGCCGGGGATGGCCGCGCGGACGCGGTTGTCGTAAGCCTGGGCCCGGTCGGCCGCGAACATCCGGACGGCGCCGCTTTCACTCATGGTTCGACCTCCTGTGGAAATGCCTGCAACTGGCGCAAGGCCTCGCCCAGCGCCAGGGTCGCCGCCAGGGCGACGTTGAGCGAGCGCATGCCGGCCACCATGGGGATGCGCAGGCCGATCTCGGCCGTCGCCGCCACCTCGGGCGGCACGCCGGCACTCTCGCGCCCCACCATGACGACGTCGGTGGCGGCGAAGGCGAAGCGGTCCAGGCGGGTGCCGCCCCGTGTGGTCAGCAACACCAGCCGCCGGCCGGCGGCGCGGCGCGCCGCGTCGAAGGCGGCGAAGCCCGCATGGCGCGTCACCGGCACGGCGGCGGCGTAATCCATCCCGGCCCGGCGCATCCGCCGGTCGTCCCACAGGAAGCCGCAGGGCTCGATGACGTCCAGGCTGACTCCCAGGCAGGCCGCCAGACGCAATAAGGCCCCGGCGTTCTGAGGAATGTCGGGTTGAAAAAGTGCAAGACGAGGGATTGCCATGCTTCCTGCCCAGGACGTTCGGTCGGGAAGGGTAGTATGCCCCCCACCCGTAAGAGAGTAAGCCTTTCCTAAAGTACTGGCAATTCGTGTGTTGAACCTTGGCGTCCAATGTGGTTAATAGGGCCGCTTCCGCGGGCCAACAAGAGGTTACACCAATGGCTGATCCGGCATCGCATGCCCAGCCCTCAACGACGGACGGGCAGTCGCGGCGGGATTTCCTGCTGTATGCGACCAGCACCGTCGGCGTAGTCGGCACGGGTCTTGCTCTCTGGCCGTTCGTGCAAAGCATGAATCCGGCCGCCGATACTTTGGCGCTTGCTACCACCGAGGTCGATATCTCCAAGGTGCAGGTAGGCCAGGCGATCACCGTCGCATGGCGAGGCAAGCCGGTCTTCATCCGGCACCGCACCCCCGAGGAGATTAGCGAGGCGCGCGCGGCCGACAACGCCGACCTGCGCGACCCCCAGAAGGACGCCCAGCGCGTCGAGAAGCCGGAATGGCTGGTGGTGATCGGGATCTGCACTCACCTGGGCTGCGTGCCGCTGGGCCAGAAGCCCACGGACCCGCGCGGCGAGTTCGGCGGCTGGTTCTGCCCCTGCCATGGTTCGCAGTACGACACCTCGGGCCGCATCCGAAAGGGTCCCGCGCCGCGGAATCTGGAAGTGCCCAAGTACGCCTTCATCAACGACCACACCATCCGTATCGGCTGAGGGGGTAGAGCGGCATGAGCGCCTACAAGACGAACAACAAGGTGGTCGCCTGGATCGAAGAGCGACTGCCAATCTTCTCGATGCTGCAGCATAGCGCCGTCGAGTACCCGACGCCGAGAAACTTGAACTACTGGTGGAATTTCGGTTCGCTGGCCGGCTTCATGCTGGTCGTTATGATTCTTACCGGGGTCTTCCTGGTGATGAATTATACGCCGAATACCCACATGGCGTTCGAGTCGGTGGATCGCATCATGCGCGACGTCAACTACGGTTGGCTGCTGCGCTACCTGCATTCCAACGGCGCCTCGATGTTCTTCATCCTGGTGTATATCCACATTATGCGCGGCATGTACTATGGTTCGTACAAGGCTCCGCGTGAACTGCTGTGGTGGGTCGGCATCGCCATCTATCTGGCGATGATGGCGACCGGCTTCCTGGGCTATGTGCTGCCCTGGGGTCAGATGTCCTTCTGGGGCGCCACGGTGATCACCAACCTGTTCTCGGCGATCCCGGTGGTCGGTCCGCACATCGTGACTTGGCTGTGGGGCGGCTTCTCGGTCGGCAACCCGACCCTGAATCGCTTCTTCTCGCTGCACTACCTGTTCCCCTTCGTGATCTTCGCGCTGGTGTTCGTCCACCTGTGGGCGCTGCACACCGTGAAGTCGAACAATCCCCTCGGCATCGACGTCAAGTCGCCGCAGGACACGATCCCCTTCCACCCCTATTACACGATCAAGGATCTGTTCGGCATCGGGGTGTTCCTGATGTTCTACCTGTCCTTCGTGTTCTTCGCTCCCAACTTCTTCGGCGAGCCGGACAACTACATCCCGGCCAATCCGATGATGACCCCGCCGCATATCGTGCCGGAATGGTACTACCTGCCGTTCTACGCGATCCTGCGCTCCATCCCCGACAAGCTGGGCGGCGTGGTGGCGATGTTCTCGGCCATCCTGGTGCTGCTGTTCCTGCCGTGGCTCGACTCGAGCAAGGTGCGCTCGGGCAAGTTCCGGCCGATCTTCAAGCAGCTGTTCTGGCTGTTCCTTGCCGATTGCTTCGTGCTCGGCTGGGTCGGGGCCCAGGTGCCCAGCCCGAACGTCACCCTGATTGGCCGGTTCGCCACCGTCTACTACTTCGCCCACTTCCTGGTGATCCTGCCGCTGCTGGGCAAGTTCGAGAAGGCGCGCCCGCTGCCCGCCAGCATTTCCGCTCCCGTGCTCAAGGGTGGCGGGATGGCTGCCGGTGCCCACGCTCAGCCGATGGAGAAAGCGTAATGCGTAAGCTGATCCTGCCCTTGCTGGCGGCGGCCTTCCTCGCCGGCGCCGGCTCCGCTGCCCGAGCCCACGAGGGCCCCGAGTTGCTGCATCCGGGTTTCTCGTTCGAGGGCGTGATGGGACGCTACGATCCCGCCGCTCTCAAGCGGGGCTTCCAGGTGTTCCACGAGGTGTGCTCCAACTGCCATTCGCTCAACCGGGTGGCCTATCGCAGTCTGGCGGCCATCGGGCTGACCCCGGCGCAGATCAAGTCGCTGGCGGCCGAGCGCGAGATCCAGGACGGACCCAACGACGAGGGGCAGATGTTCATGCGCCCCGGTCGTCCGTCCGACGCCTACATCCCGCCCTTCCCCAACAAGCAGGCGGCGGCGGCGGCCAACGGCGGCGCGGCTCCGCCCGATCTGTCGCTGATGGCCAAGGCCCGCAAGGGTGGCCCCAACTACATCTACAGCCTGATGCTGGGCTTCGAGGACACCCCCCCGGCGGACGTGAAGATTCCCGATGGGAAGTTCTACAACACGGTGTTCCCCGGCCATGCCATCAGCATGCCGCCGCCGATCCAGGACGACGTGGTGACCTATGCCGACGGCACCAAGGCGACCAAGGAACAGATCACCCGCGACGTGGTGACCTTCCTCAATTGGGCCGCCGAGCCGGAACTGGACGAGCGCAAGAGCCTGGGCCTCGAAGTGCTGGCCTTCCTGGCCGTGCTGACCGCGCTGCTCTACGCGCTGAAGCGGCAGATCTGGAAGGACGTTCACTGACCGTCCTGCCGGTATCCGGTAAAAGAGAGGCCGCCGTCGTCTGACGGCGGCCTTTTTTTGCCCTCCGCCCCCATGAGGAGAGACCATGGTTACCATCTACCACAACCCCCGTTGCTCGAAATCGCGCGAGACCTTGAAGCTGCTGGAGGAGCGGGGGCTGGCGCCGCGGGTGGTCGAATACTTGAAGACCCCGCCCACCGAGGCCGAACTCGTCCGTATCCTGGCCCTTCTGGGAAAGAGCCCGCGCGACCTTCTGCGCCGCAAGGAGGCGGCCGAGGCCGGCATCGACCCGGACGCCCTGGCTGACGCGGCGCTGATCGCCGCCATGGTCGCCCATCCGGCGGTGATCGAGCGGCCCATCGTGGTGGCCGAGGGCAAGGCCGCGGTGGGGCGCCCGCCCGAGGCGGTGCTCGCCATCCTGTAGCGTGCCGGCCCTAACGGGCTACCTCGTCCGCCGCAGGATATCGCCGATGCGCGCTTGCCCGCCGGCCGGGTGGCAGTCCAGCTTTTGGGCCGGCACCAACGGCACGGGAGAGGCGGGAATGGGCAGGGGAGTCTACGAGGACTATATGCGGCAGCGCCTGCGGGACCTCGATGTGATGATCGCCAGCGCCCGGTCCCGCCTGGCGGAAACGCCCGACGACGCCCTTGCCGCCGACCTGTCGCGCCCCCTTGCCCAGTTGGAGCGGGACGAGGCGGTGCTGCGCGACAAGCTGGACGCCCTGGCGGCCGAACCGGACGCCACCTGGGAAGATCTGCGCCTGGAAATCGAGGACGAGTGGGACGCCCTGATCCAGGACTTCGAGGAGCGGCTGGCCAGCCTCGCCTGACCGCCAGCCGCCCCCGGTTCCGGTCAGGCGGCCCGCGCCGCCCCCCCGACCAGATCGACGATATCGGCCATGATGGCGGTGATGTCGTAATCCTTGGGGGTGTAGATGCGGGCGCAGCCGGCGGTCAGCAGGATGCGGGCGTCCTCGGGTGGAATGATGCCCCCCGCCACCACCGGTATGTCGCCCAGACCGGCCGCCCGCATGCGTTCCAGCACCTCGGTGACCAGCGGCACGTGGCTGCCGGACAGGATCGACAGGCCGACCACGTGCACGCCCTCTTCCAGGGCGGCGTTGACGATCTGCGCCGGGGTCAGGCGGATGCCTTCGTAGACCACCTCCATGCCGGCATCGCGGGCCCGGACGGCGATCTGCTCGGCGCCGTTGGAATGGCCGTCCAGCCCCGGCTTGCCCACCAGCATCTTGATGCGCCGGCCCAGTCCGGCCGACACGTCCTCGACCCGGCGGCGGATTTCGGCGATGCGTTCCCCGCCGGCCGGCACCGCGGCGCGGGCCACGCCGGTGGGGGCGCGGTATTCGCCGAACACCTCGCGCAGGGTCTGGGCCCATTCGCCGGTGGTCACCCCGGCATGGGCGCAGGCGATGGACGGTTCCATCACATTGCGGCCCTCGGTCGCCGCGCCGCGCAGGCCGGCCAGCGCCTCGGCCACCGCCTTGGCGTCGCGGGTCGCCTTGAAGGCGCTCAGCCGTTCGACCTGCTCGGCCTCGGCCCGCGGATCGACCGTCAGGATGGCGCCGTCGCCGGCGGTCAGCGGCCCGGCCTCGGTCTCCGTCCAGCGGTTGACGCCGACCACCACCTGCGAGCCGTCCTCGATGGCGGCCAGCCGCCGGGCGTTGGCCTCCACCAAGCGCTGCTTCATGTAGCTGGATTCCACCGCCGCCACGGCGCCGCCCATCTCGTCGAGACGGGCGAGTTCCTCCCGGGCGCCGGCCGCCAGTTCGGCCACCTTGGCGGCGATGGCCTGCGAGCCCTCGAAGATGTCGGGGAATTCCAGCAGGTCGGTCTCGTAGGCCATGATCTGCTGCAACCGCAGCGACCATTGCTGGTCCCAGGGGCGGGGCAGGCCCAGCGCCTCGTTCCAGGCCGGCAATTGCACGGCGCGGGCGCGGGCGTCCTTCGACAGCACCACGGCCAGCATTTCCAGCAGGATGCGGTAGACGTTGTTTTCCGGCTGCTGCTCGGTCAGGCCCAGCGAATTGACCTGTACGCCGTAGCGGAAGCGCCGCAGCTTCTCGTCGGCCACGCCGTAGCGCGCGGCGGTGATCTCGTCCCACAACTGGCCGAAGGCGCGCATCTTGCACAATTCGGTGACGAAGCGGATGCCGGCATTGACGAAGAAGCTGATGCGCCCCACCACCTTGCCGAAGGCCTCGGGCGGCACCTGGCCGCCGGCCTTCACCGTGTCCAACACCGCGATGGCGGTGGCCAGGGCGTAGGCCAGTTCCTGCTCGGGGGTCGCCCCGGCTTCCTGCAGGTGGTAGGAGCAGACGTTCATCGGGTTCCACTTGGGAACCTCGCGCACCGTGAAGGCGATCACGTCGCCGGTCAGCTTCAGCGACGGCTGGGGCGCGAAGATGTAGGTGCCGCGCGACAGGTATTCCTTGATGACGTCGTTCTGGGTGGTGCCGTTCAGGCTGGCCCGCGCCGCGCCCTGGCGCTCGGCGGTGGCGATGTACAGCGCCAGCAGC
>JAKAFA010000072.1 GCA_021818185.1 Pseudomonadota bacterium
TCTCAGCGTTTTCATCAATGTTCTCCCGTCGCCGAACACCGCCGGAAACCGGCGGCCCCCCTTACCCCTTATTCTACGGCAGCCTGGACCAAAGATCCAAGACTTGCGGCGGGAGATCTGCCGCCCGGCCTGCGCGGTTGCCCCACCGGCCGCGGCGAGGTATCTCCTCCGGGTTGCCCCGGACGGAGGATCGCCGCCATGTCGCTTGCCGCCCATTTGTTGCAGGCCATGCTGCCGATTCCGCGGGCGGTCCTGCTGCTGGCGGTTGTGTCGGCCTCGGGGCTGGCCCTCGGGCAGGTCAAGCTGCGGGGCGTCGGACTGGGCATCGGCGGCGTGCTGTTCACCGGCATCGCCGTCGGCCATTTCGCCCAGCGCGCCGGCATCGTCTTCGACGCGCAGATGATGGGGTTCGTCCGCGATTTCGGGCTGGTGCTGTTCGTCTATACCATCGGCGTGCAGGTCGGGCCGGGCTTTTTCGACTCGCTCAAACGCAGTGGCGTGGCGCTGAACGGCCTAGCGGCACTGATGGTGGTACTCGGCGTCGGGGTCGCCGTGGCGCTGCATCTGGGGGCGGGGTTGCCGTTGGCGGCGATGCTGGGGGTGTTCTCGGGGGCGGTGACCAATGCCCCCGCCCTGGCCGCATCGCAGCAGGTGCTGAAGGAAATGCATGCCGGCCCGGCCTCCCTGGTGGCGCCCGGGCTGGCCTTCGCGGTGACCTATCCCTTCGGCATCGCCGGCAACCTGCTGGCCATGTCGCTGCTGCGCGCCCTGTTCCGCCTGGATCCGGCCAAGGAGGCGGCGGCCTGGGCGTCGCGCCAGCGGTCGGGGGCCAAGCCGTTGGAGACCATCGACCTGCTGGTGACCAATCCCGGTCTTGACGGCCAGCGGCTGAAGGACCTGGACCTGACGGCCCGGTTCGGGGTGGTGGCCTCGCGCATATTGCGCGACGGCCAACTTGACGTGCCGCGCGACGACCAGGCGCTGTGCCGCGGCGACGTCCTGCATTTGGTGGGGCCGCCCAAGGCGCTGGAGCGGGTACGCGCTCTGTTCGGCGGGGTACAGGCGGCGGCACCGCTCACCACCAAGGGCACCGACCTGCACTGGCAGCGGGTGGTGGTCACCGCCAACCGCGCGCTCGGCCGGTCCATCGCCCAACTGGGGGTGAAGAGCGGCTGGGGCGTCACGGTCAGCCGGGTGTCGCGGGCGGGGGTCGAACTGGTGCCCTCGGACGGGCTGGCGCTGCAATTCGGCGACATCCTGACCATCGTCGGCCATGGCAAGGACATCGACCGCGCCGCCGCCCTGCTCGGCAATTCCGAGCGGCGGTTGCAGCAGGTAGAGATGGTGCCGGTGTTCCTGGGCATTGCCCTGGGCGCCGTGCTGGGAGCCATCCCGCTGTTCCTGCCCGGCATGCCGGCGCCGCTGCGCCTAGGCATGGCCGGCGGGCCGCTGATCGTTGCCATCCTGCTGGCCCGCCTGGGCAATCTGGGGCCGCTGGTGTGGTTCATGCCGCCAGCTGCCAATCTGGCGTTGCGCGAGATCGGCATCGTGCTGTTCCTGGCGGTGCTGGGGGTGGGGGCGGGGGGCAGTTTCGTCGCCACCCTGGCCAGCGGCGTGGGGTTGCCGTGGATGGCGGCCGGAATCCTGGTGACCCTGGTGCCGCTGCTGGCAACCGGCATCGTCGGCCGGCTGGCGCTGGGGGCCGACCTGTTCACCCTGTGCGGCGTGCTGGCCGGGGCGCAGACCAATCCCCCCGGCCTGGCCTATGCGAGCGCGCTCGGCCAGCCCGAAGCCCCGGCGCTGGCCTACGCCACCGTCTATCCGCTGGCCATGTGCCTGCGCATCCTGGCGCCCCAGGTGATGGTCCTGCTGCTTATGCGCTGAACAGGCCGGCCCCGCCGCGCGCGGGCGGCGGGACCGGCGACGAGAGACGGCTCGCGCAGGCGGGCGGCCGGCGCGGGATCAGTCCTCGGACTGGCCGAGTCCTTTGAATACGTCGGCCATGCTGGTGTACTGCTCGTCGGGCATCTTGCCCAGCGCCTCGACCAGTTCTTCGGACGCGTTCTTCGAGCGGGCGTATTCGACGATCTTGTTCCGGTCGGCGGGGAAGTCGATGCCGGCCAGCGTCTGGGCGGCGTCATGGGGAGTCGATTGTCGTGCGAGAGACATCTCCCGTCCTCCGTATTGGGTCAACCACCCCGGTCAAACACGCCGTCCATCCCGTCGGTTCGCGCCGCCCGCCGACTGCGCGCTTGCCTAGCCCAAGGGTGAGAGACGGGAGAAAAGGAGGAGAAGCGCCAAAAGCGTCGCGGTCTTACGACGCGACGCTCCGGCAAAGGCGACGGTGATCCCACCCGAAGGGCGGTGAGCGGCGAAAGGGTTAGAAGCCCTCGCGCTCCAGCCGCTTGCGCTCCAGCTTGCGGGCGCGGCGGACGGCTTCCGCCTTTTCGCGCGCACGGCGCTCCGACGGCTTTTCGTAGTTGCGGCGCAGCTTCATCTCGCGGAAGACACCCTCGCGCTGCATCTTCTTCTTGAGCGCCTTCAGGGCCTGATCGACGTTGTTGTCACGAACGAGAACTTGCACGTTTCGTCACCGCTCCTCTACGCTGAAATAAACACCCGTCGCACGGCAGCTCTGCCGTCCGGGAGCGCGTTGATAGCACAGATGCCCGCAGTTGTGAAGGCCCGGCGGTGGGCGGGGTGCGGTTTCCGACGGATGTAATCGAAAGGAGCGTGGATGGCCATTTTGAAGATCGCCCGCATGGGCCACCCGGTGTTGGCCCGGCTGGCCGCGCCGGTGGCCGATCCCGCCGACCCGGCGGTGGCGCAACTGGTCGCCGACATGATCGAGACCATGGAGGCTGCCGGCGGTGCCGGTCTGGCGGCGCCGCAGGTCCATGTGTCGCTACGCGTGGTGGTGTTCCATGTCCCGGCCGGCCGCAACGAGGGCGAGGCGGTGCCGCTGACCGTGCTGATCAATCCGGTGGTGGAAGTGCTGGACGACGGCCGCGAGACGGCCTACGAAGGATGCCTGTCGCTGCCCGGCCTGACCGGGGCGGTGCCGCGCTTCACCGCGGTCCGCTACCGCGGCCTGGGTCGGGACGGCGAGCCGGTCGAGCGGACCGCCCGCGGATTCCATGCCCGGGTGGTACAGCACGAATGCGACCACCTGGATGGGGTCCTCTATCCGGCGCGCATGCCCGACCTCGCCACCTTCGGCTTCGTCGAGGAGATGCGCCGCGCCCTGCCGGGGCCGGGGTGAGCGCCGGCCGGACGTGAACAACGGAGAACGCGCCATGGACGATTTTGACGACATCCGCGACCGGCTGGTGCTGGCGGCTCTGCCGCACGCGGCCTTCGACGGCTGGGGCTGCGGCGCCATGGCCGCCGCCGCGGCCGACCTGGGCCTGGATCCCACCATGCCGGCCCGGACTTTTCCCGGCGGTACGTCCGAGGTGGTGGCCCGCTTCATCCGCCTGGCCGACCGCCTAATGGAAGAGGATCTGGCCGGCGTCGATCTGGCCGGCCTGCGGGTGCCGCAACGCATCCTGACCGCCATCCGCACCCGGCTGGAGCGTTGGGAGCCCCACCGCGAGGCGGTGCGCCGGGCGCTCGCCATTCTGGCCCTGCCCCCCAACCTGCCGCTGGCCGCCCGCCTGACCTGGGGGACCGCCGACGCCATCTGGCGGGCGGCCGGCGATTCCTCGCACGATTTCTCATGGTATACCCGCCGCTCGACCCTGGCGGCGGTCTACGGCGCGACGGTGCTTTACTGGCTGGATGATTCCTCGGAGGGGGCGGGCGACACCTTGGCCTTCCTGGAACGGCGCCTGGGCGATGTCGCCCGGCTGGGCCGGGTGCGGCGGCGCTTCGATTCCCTGCTGGAGCAGATTCCCCATCCCGGCCGACAGGAGCGGCCGAATCTGCGGCAGCGCTTTTCGGCCGTTCCACCGCGGGGCTAGATCTCGCCGGCTACTCGCTCGGCGTCGCCTCGCTCATTTCGACGGGCGGCGGCGAGGCAGGGGGGCGGGCGGCGTCGAGCCCCCGCAGCTTGCGCCGCTGGCGCAGATAGCCGATGCCGCCGATCACCACCGCCATGCCGACGAAGCCGGCGACCACCAGCCAGCGGTTGCTGCCCAGCCAGCGTTCCAGGGCCTGGCCCAGCCAGTAACCGCCCCAGGCGTAGCTGTGGGCCCAGATCTGCGCCGCCAGGAAATTGAGGGCAAAATAGCGCGCCCGCGACATCCCCGAGATGCCGATGACGAAGGGGGCGATGTTGCGGATGCCGTAGATGAACCGGAACGACAGGATGAACGCCGTCGGGTGGTCCTTCACCAGGCGGAAGGCCCAGTCGATCCGGTGGGTCAGGGTCGGCCAGCGGCCGAGCAGCGGCGGCCCGTAGCGTCGGCCGATGTAATAGTAGAGCTGGTCGCCCAGGAAGCTGCCGGCAAAGGCGAACAGCGCCAGCAGTTCGATGTTGATCCGCAGCTGCTTGGCCATGGCGCCGCAGAGAATGACGATGCTCTCACCCTCGATGAAGGTGACCGCCGTGACGATGGGGTAGGTAAGGACGTGGTACTCGGCAATGAGATGGAGAACGAGATCTTCCAAGGGACGCCCTGCCGAGTGTTACGGAATGACATAAACGCGAAGCAAAAATACCCGCACAGCCGGTCCGGCCGTCAACGGCGAAATGCACCCTTACTAAACCGTCATGGATCGCGGCGCGGCGTCAGCCGCGTGACGTGGCCCATCTTGCGCCCGGCCCGCGCCTCGGTCTTGCCGTAGAGGTGAAGTTTGGCGCCGGGGTCGCGGAGAATGTCGGGCCAGGTGTCGATTTCGGCGCCGATCAGGTTCTTCATCACCGCGTCGGAATGGCGCTCGGGACTGCCCAGCGGCAGGCCGCAGACGGCGCGGACGAATTGCTCGAACTGGTCGGTGACGCAGGCGTCGATGGTCCAGTGGCCGGAATTGTGGGGCCTGGGCGCCATTTCGTTGGCCAGCAGCCGGCCGTCGCGGGTGACGAACAGTTCGACCGCCAGCAGGCCGACCAGATCCAGGGTGACGGCACAGCGTTCGGCCAGGTCCACCGCGGCGGCGGCCAGATCGGGCCCGATGGGGGCCGGCACCCGGCTGGTGTCGAGGATGTGGTTGGTGTGGACGTTCCAGGCGGGGTCGAACACGGCGCAGCCGCCGTCCACGCCGCGGGCGACGATCACCGAGACCTCGCCGGCGAAATCGACGAAGCCTTCCAGCACGGCTTCCGGCGCGGCGAGGGCGGCCCACGCCGCCTCCAGATCGTCGCCGGGGCCGATCTTCACCTGGCCCTTGCCGTCATAGCCGAAGCGGGTGGTCTTCAGCACCGCCGGCCGGCCGATCTCGGCCACCGCCGCATGCAGGGCCGCCGGGCCGTCGACCCGCCGCCACGGCGGGGTGGCGATGCCGTTGTCGTTGAAGAAGCGCTTTTCGTGGATGCGGTCCTGCGCCACCTCCAGCACCCTCCAGGAGGGGTGGACCGCCACATGGGACGCCAGCAGACGCACGCTGTCGGCCGGGATGTTCTCGAATTCGAAGGTGACCACGTCGACGGCGCGGGCGAAGGCCTCCAGCGCCGCCGGGTCGTCATAGGCCGCCACCGTCGCCGCCGCCGCCACCTGGGCGGCCGGGCTGTCGGGCTCGGGGCAATAGATGTGGACGCGGTAACCCAGGCGGGCGGCGGCCAGCGCCGCCATGCGGCCGAGCTGGCCGCCGCCGATGATGCCGATGGTGCTGCCGGGGGGCAGAGGCGACGGGGACATCACGGTGATTTCAGGGGTGGATGAGGTGGGAGGTGTCGGCGTCGGCCGGGGTGGCGGCCACCGCTTCGGTCTGGCGGGCGCGCCATGCCTCCAGCCGTTCGGCCAGATCGCCGTCCATCAATGCCAAGACGGCGGCGGCCAGCAACGCGGCGTTGGTGGCCCCCGCCTTGCCGATGGCCAGGGTGCCGACCGGCACGCCGCCCGGCATCTGGACGATGGAATAGAGCGAATCCACACCCTTCAGGGTGCGGCTCTCCACCGGCACGCCGAACACCGGCAGCGGCGTCAGCGCCGCCGCCATGCCCGGCAGGTGGGCGGCGCCGCCGGCGCCGGCAACGATCACCTTCAGCCCGCGGCCTTTGGCCTGGGTGGCATAATCGTACAGGCGCCGGGGCGTGCGATGGGCCGAAACGATGCGCGTCTCGTAGGGCACCGCCAGATCGGCAAGGACCTCGGCGGCGTACCGCATGGTTTCCCAATCGGACTGGCTGCCCATGATGATGCCGACTTGCGGCTGGCCCGTGCGGGGCGTCTCCATGTCGTCGCTCTCTCCCGGACGGGGGGACGAGGAAAGGGCGGATTATAGGAACGCGCGCGCCCGGTGCAAGCGCTGAGTCGACGGTGTCGGGGCGAAAGGCGGGACTCGACACCCGCTTGGTGATAGACTGAACGGGCCCACAGAATGTTGGGGGCCGCCATGGCCGATTACCGTGCCGAACGCGTCCGGGCGGTGCCCGGCGCCTCCGAATTCCCGCCGCAGCACGACCTGCCGCAGCGGCGGGGCTACAATGCCTACGCCGCGGCCGCAGCCGGACGGGCGGCGGCGCCTCACGCCATCCGCGACGTGGCCTCGGTGCTGGGCCTGCCGGCCGATTCCCTCAACCCCACCCTGCTGGCGGCCCTCACCCCGCTGCTGGACGAAATGGACGCGCTACGCTGGCAGGCCGGGCAGGAGAGCCGGCGCCGGGCCCTGCTGGAGCAGGCCGCCGACCGCCATTGGCTGCTGCCCTGCTACAACCGCCGCGCCTTCCTGCGCGAACTGGACGCCCTGCTGGCCGGCGGCGCAGCCGAGGGCTACCTGGCGCTGATCCATGTCGGCGGCCTTGAGGAACTGCGCCTCGACCACGGGCTGGCGGCGGCCGACGACGCCCTTCGCCACGTGGGGGCCACCATCCTCGGCAATCTTCGGGTCAGCGACATGGTGGGCGGCCTGGGCGGCGGCGATTTCGCCGCGGTGATGCTGGGTCGCCAGGCCGATCCGACCGCCAAGCCAAGGGAGATCGCCCGGCGGATCAACGACCCGCCCCTGGTTTGGGAGGGGCAGCCGGTGGTGCTGCCGGTGGCGGTCGGCGTGGCGCCGCTGGCCCCCGGGCTGGCCGCCGGCCAGGTGCTGGGCGAAGCCGACCGCGTCCTGCGCCGGCCGGGCTGAGTTCCGCCCCTCAGGCGATGATGTCCGGGATCAGCAGGTTCTCGAGGCGCGCGATGTCGTCCCTCAACGCCAGTTTGCGCTTCTTCAGGCGCTGCAGCCGCAGCTGGTCGGTCGCCGGGTCGCCCGCCATGCGGCTGATGGCGTCGTCCAAGTCCCGATGCTCGGTGCGGAGTTCCGCAAGGTGCCGGCGGATCTCGTCCAGGTTGTCGTCCATCATTTCGATTACAGTTGCGCGACATGGCGGTTGCGGGCTTTGACAGTAGCAGAAGCCAATGAGAAACGGTATGGCTTACCACCTGACGGAGCGGAGGGGCCCCCTATGGCAGAACGGCGTATCGGAATCTTGACCAGTGGCGGCGATTGTGCCGGGCTTAACGCAGCGTTGCGGGCGGTGGTTCACCGCGCGATCCGCGGCTATGGCTGGCGGGTCTTCGGCATCCGCGACGGCAGCCTGGGCCTGATGAAGCGGCCGCTCGACGTGGTCGAATTCGACCTGTCGCTGGTCACTGGCGATATGCTGCGCCAGGGCGGCACCATCCTGG
This sequence comes from Pseudomonadota bacterium, assembly GCA_021818185.1. GTDB lineage: Bacteria > Pseudomonadota > Alphaproteobacteria > Rhodospirillales > Magnetospirillaceae > JAKAFA01. The sequence goes on from JAKAFA010000072.1 coordinate 7,770, forward strand.
GAACCATCAACAAGGGCGATCCCTTCGCCTATCCCATGCCCGATGGGACGATGGTGGACCGCTCGGCGGAATTCGTCGCCGGCTACCGGCAGTTGGGGCTCGACGCCCTGGTGGTGATCGGCGGCGACGGGTCCATGCGGATCCTCAGCAAGCTGTGCCATACCGGCTGCATCCCCATGGTCGGCATTCCCAAGACCATCGACAACGACGTGGCCCAGACCGATTACGCCATCGGCTATTCGACGGCGCTGGTGGTGGCCAGCGAGGCGCTGGACCGTCTGGCGCCCACCGCCGCCAGCCATCACCGGGTGATGATCCTGGAGGTGATGGGCCGCGACGTCGGGCATATCGCCCTGTCCACCGGCATCGCCGGCGGCGCCGACGTCATCCTGATCCCGGAAATCCACTATTCCCTGGAGGGCATCGCCGACCGCATCGCCGAGGTGCGGCGCGAGGGCCGCAACCATGCCCTGGTGGTGGTGGCCGAGGGGTGCCGCACCGAGACCGGTCAGAGCGTCACCCAACTCCACGAGGGCGGCGAGGCGCGCTACGGTGGCGTCGGCCAGTACCTGGCCCACCGCCTGGGCGAGATGGTCGACGCCGAAACCCGCGTCACCGTGCTGGGCCACGTGCAGCGCGGCGGCATGCCGTCCATGCGCGACCGGCTGATCGCCTCGGCCTTCGGCGTCTATGCCGTCGACCTGATCGCCCAGGGCCGCACCGACCGGGTGGTGGCGTGGCAGCACGGCGCCGTGGTCGATGTGCCGCTGTCCGAGGTGGCCGGCGTCACCCGCGCCGTCGATCCCTACGGCACGCTGGCCAACACGGCGCGCGGCCTGGGGATCTACATCGGCGACGCCAATTTCTGCGTTCCTACTCTCCCCACCGCCTGATCCCGGCATCCAATCCGAACAGGTCCAGCAGGCGCCCGACGGTATGGGACACCATGTCGTCGAGCGTGGCGGGCCGGGCATAGAAGGCCGGGGCGGGAGGGGCGATCACCGCCCCCAGATCCGACAGGTGCGCCATGGTGCGCAGATGGCCGCCATGCAGCGGCGTTTCGCGCACCATCAGCACCAGCCGGCGGCGCTCCTTCAGCGTCACGTCGGCGGCGCGGGTGAGAAGCGAGGTGGTCACCCCGGTGGCGATCTCGCCCATGCTGCGGATGGAGCAGGGCGCCACCAGCATGCCCAGCGTACGGAACGAGCCGGAGGCCGGGGCCGCCCCGATATCCTCGGGCGCGTAGCTGTGGTCGGCCAGGGCGTGGACGTCGGCGGCGCTGAGGTCGGTCTCGTGGGCCAGGGTGACTTCGGCGGCGCGGCTCATCACCAGATGCGAGGCAACCCCCAGGCGGCGCAACACGCGTAGCGCCTCGATGCCGTAGCGCACCCCCGAAGCGCCGCTGATTCCCACCACCAGCCGGGGCATCGTGGCGGTCATGACGGATGGTCCTGCATGCTTCTCCGTTCCTTTCGGGGTTGATCGCCGCACGGTCGCGGCGGGGCGCCGGCAGCCCCAAATCCCTGCTGACAACTCGGGCATCAGGGGCATACACTCGTGAGCCTCAGCACCCTGCCAGGGAGGATAGTAATGAGCCTTCAGGACCGGATCGAGTCTTTGAAAGCCAAGCACGCCGCTCTGGAAACCGCCCTCAAGGTGGAATCCAGGCGCCCCCTTCCCGATACCGAGCAGATCATCAGCCTGAAGCGCCAGAAACTGCGCATCAAGGACGAAATCGCCAGCATCAATCCCTCGCTTCCGCATTGACCGGACGGGTCTAGGCCCACACCGTTCCGCCCTTTCGCCGGACCGGTCCCGAGGCGTGCGGCCTTCGGGCCGGTTCGTGCCCGTTACGGCTCTGCCGAAAGGCGGCCCCTCCTACCCCGATCCGGAATTGACCGTTCTTCATCCCCCGGCGCGGATGGGGCGCTATAGGGCCATCTGCTCCGCAGTGGCCCGGGGCCGGAAGGCGAGGAAGGTCATATCGTCGCGGCGTGGTTCGCCGCCGCGCCACGAATCAAGGCGGCGGAACAGGACGGCCAACTGGTCTTCCAACATCGAGCCGGACGCCTCCTCCAGCGTCTCGACCAGGCGGCTGCGGCCAAACAGGCGGCGCTGGGGGCCGCCGACCTGATCGGTCACCCCGTCGGTGTAGAGGAAGCAGGTGTCTCCGGCCGCCAAGGGGATGTCGTGGCAAGTGAAGCGGAAATCGCCAGGGGTCTCGACGTAGCCGAGGCTCATGCGGTCGCCGCGCACCAGGGTGAACTCGCCGCAGGACCAGATCAGCAGCGGCAATCTGGCGCCGGCGAAGCGCAGGCGGCCGGCGGCGGCGTCCACCACGCAGATGGCGGCGTCCAGGCCGTCGTTGGACAGGGCGCCCTCGCGGTCCTGCCGCAGAGCGGCCCGGACCAGTCGGTTGAGGTGGGTCAGGATGGCACCGGGGTCTTCGTGGTCATGGTGATGGAGGACGCGGGCCAGCGCCGCCGAGGCCACCGCGGTCATGAAGGCGCCAGGCACGCCATGGCCCGTGCAGTCCAGCAGGGCGATGACCCCTTTGTCGCCGAACCGTTCGATCCAGTAGTAATCGCCGCTGACCAGGTCCAGCGGCCGCCAGCCGATGGCCAGTTCGGCCAGGACGCCGTCCAGGCTCCCGGCCTCGGGCAGCAGGGCGGTCTGGATGCGGCTGGCATAGCGGATGGCGTCGCTGACGTTGCGGTTGGCCGTCTCAAGCTGGCGGTTGGCGTGCTCGACGCCTTCCTTCTCGCGGGCCAACTCGGCGGTGCGCTCCTGCACCCGCTGCTCCAGCGTCTCGACCGAACGCTTTAGGGCCCGCACGGCGCGGTTGGTGGCGGTGATGTCGCGCGCCTCCACCATCAATTCACGCCCCCTGCGCGACGGCAGGCCGGTCAGCTTCACCAGCGCATCGACCATGCCGCCGTCATCGCGCCGGATGCGCATGGGCACCGCCTGGCCGTCTTCGACGACGGTCTCGATCAGATCGGGCCCCAGCATCTCCGCGTAGTCGTCGTGCACCAGTCCGGACAGCGGCCGGCCGACCACCGCCTCGGCGCCGGCCGCCCCCAGCATGGCGACTCCGGCGGCGTTGATGTAGCAGATCCGCCCGTCGCGGACATGGCAGACCAGGTTCATGGCGTTGTCGACGACCGCAGTGAACCATTGCCCGCTTTCGCGGACCGCGGCGGCCAACTGCTGCTCGCGCGAGGTGTCGTGGCCGATCAGCACCGTCGCGTCGGGGGCGATTTCTCCGGCATGGAAGATCCGCAGTTCCAGGCTGGTCTGCCGTTCGCCCATCACAAGACGTATGGCGATCGGGGCACCCTGGACGCCGCGATTGGACAGCAGGTCGCCGATGCTGCCGCCATCCTCGGCCACCGCCAGGGCGGCGAAGGGACGGTCGAGGACGTCGCGGGTCGAGGTCACGCCCAGCAAATGCAGCCCCGCCTGATTTATGGCGGTGATCCGGCCGGCCCGGCACAGGCAGACGAGGTCGCGCGACGCCTCGAAGACGTCCATGAAACCGCCATCGAACCGCGGTCCCCGCCGTCGGCGCTCGCCCTTCTTCTCGTCGGTATCGTCTTCACCGAACATGTTCTACTCGGATTTCCCGGATAGGCGGGCCATCCGCCCCCGACCGGCGGCAGGGTAGCCGGATTTCGCCGCAGCCGGAAGGCGGAATGGCATCGTTCCTCTGCCACTTCCCCGGATATGATCCATTGGGGCTATGCAAGAATTGCCCGATGCGTCATCCTTCACCCCCTCGAAAGGGGGGGCTCACGCGCCCCTCCGGGAGGACGGAACGAGAAGTGGAGGAGCCGGGCCAATGGCTAACGCATACGATGCCGCCTATCGGAAATCGCTGGAGGATCCCGAGGGATTCTGGGGCGAGATCGCCAAGGATGTGCACTGGTACAAGCCTTGGGACAAGGTTTTGGATGATTCGGCGAAACCGTTCTACCGGTGGTTCGTCGGGGGCGAGGTCAACACCTGCTACAACGCGGTGGACCGCCACGTCGCGGGCGGCCGCGGCGGCCAAGCCGCCATCATCTACGACAGCCCGGTCACCGGGGTTGTGCGCACCATCACCTATGCCGAGTTGCTGGATCAGGTTTCCCGCTTCGCCGGCGCGCTGGCGGTGCGCGGCGTGGCGAAGGGCGACCGGGTGATCGTCTACATGCCGATGATCCCCGAGGCGGCGGTGGCCATGCTGGCCTGCGCCCGCCTGGGCGCCATCCATTCGGTGGTGTTCGGCGGCTTCGCCGCCAGCGAACTGGCCACCCGCATCAACGACGCCCAGCCCAAGGTCATCGTGTCGGCCAGCTGCGGCATCGAGACCAACCGGGTCATCCCCTACAAGCCGCTGCTCGACCAGGCCATCGACCTGTCCAGCCACAAGCCCAGCGCCTGCATCGTCCTGCAACGGCCGCAGGCGGCGGCCGAAATGATCGCCGGCCGCGATTTCGACTGGCAGGAGGCCGCGGCGGCGGCCCAGCCGCATGACTGCGTGCCGGTGGCGGCCACCGATCCGCTCTACATCCTCTACACCTCGGGCACCACCGGCCAGCCCAAGGGCGTGGTCCGCGACAACGGCGGCCACATGGTGGCGCTGAAGTGGAGCATGAAGGCCGTCTACGACATCGATCCGGGCGACGTGTTCTGGGCGGCCTCGGACGTGGGCTGGGTGGTCGGCCACTCCTACATCGTCTATGCGCCGCTGCTCAACGGCAACACCACCATCATGTACGAGGGCAAGCCGGTCGGCACTCCCGATGCCGGCGCCTTCTGGCGGGTGATCAGCCAGCACAAGGTTGCCGCGCTGTTCACCGCCCCCACCGCCTTCCGCGCCATCAAGCGCGAGGACCCCGAGGGCAAGCTGATCAAGGATTACGACCTGACCGGCTTCCGCACCCTGTTCCTGGCCGGCGAGCGGTCGGACCCCGACACCATCAAGTGGGCGCAGACCAACCTCAAGGTTCCGGTGATCGACCACTGGTGGCAGACCGAGACCGGCTGGGCCATCGCCGCCAATTGCATGGGCCTGACCGAGTTCCCGGTGAAGCCCGGGTCGCCGACCAAGGCGGTGCCCGGCTGGGGCCTGGAAGTGCTGGACGAGGTGCATGAGCCCTGTCCGGCCGGCAAGGTGGGCTCGCTGGTGGTGCGCCTGCCGCTGCCGCCCGGCACCCTGACCACCCTGTGGAACGCCGACCAGCGCTGCTTCGACAGCTACTATGCCGAGTTCCCCGGCTGCTACAAGACCGCCGACGCCGGCTATATCGACGAGGACGGCTATGTCTACGTCATGGCGCGCACCGACGACATCATCAATGTCGCCGGCCACCGCCTGTCCACCGGCGCCATGGAAGAAGTGCTGGCCAGCCATCCCGACGTTGCCGAATGCGCGGTGATCGGCGTGGCCGACCAGTTGAAGGGCCAATTGCCGCTGGGCTTCATCTGCCTGAAGGCCGGGGTGACCAAGCCCGACCAGCAGGTGGTCGACGAATGCGTCCGCCTGGTGCGCGAGAAGATCGGCCCGGTGGCGGCGTTCAAGACCTGCACGGTGGTCAAGCGGTTGCCCAAGACCCGCTCGGGCAAGATCCTGCGCGGCACCATGCAGAAGATCGCCGACAACCAGGACTATAAGATGCCCGCCACCATCGACGATCCCGCCATCCTGGGCGAGATCGAGGAATCGCTGGAGAGCGTGGGCTACGCCAAGGCTCGTACCGAACCGGCGGAATGATCCGCTGTCCGGCCAAGCCCCCGGGGGAAACCCCGGGGGCTTTTTTTATGCGGCATTCCCGCTTCCGGCTTTGGCGCAATATGCTAATGTTCTGATATATGCCAACGGAGACGGCCGGCCAGGCAAGGCCGGCCGAAGACGGGAGGGAGAACATGCAGTCCGGTCCGAGGGAAATCGTCACCCCGTTTCGCCCGATCCCCCTCGACGTGCCCGACGGCATGAGCACCAACGAATTCTTCAACAGCGCCGAGAACCTCAACGATCTGGTTCACAACAACGGCCTGTTGCAGAATCCCGAGGGGCTGCTGCTCTACCGCAAGGCGTTGGGACACAGCAACGAGTTCGACACCTCGATCATTTACAATACCTCGCAAAGCATCCTCGATCCCCTGGGGCGGCCGGTTCGCCGTACCCAGGTTCCCGAGCCGGTGAAGACGGTCTGGAACCGGATGAACCAGATCCTGATCGAGTACATGCTGGAGCGCTATCCCGACCCGGACCGGACTCTGGTCCTGGCCGGCGAGGCCAGCCTGGACGCCACATGGCCGCTGAGTTCGCCGGGCGTCCCCAGCATCCGCATGCTGCACAACCACTTCATGGTCTTCGACAAGGCGCAGCTGCGCGACGCGCCGCTGGCCGACGCCAACAACCCCAATCTGACCGACGGCGGGCAGAACTCGCTGTTTCAGGCCCACATGCGCGATGTTTACCGCGCCTTCTTCGACAGCCTCGATTTGCGGATTCTGCGTCCCTGCCAGGCCGGTTCGTGCCGTATCGCCCTGACCGGCTACCCCCAGGGCCTGCCCAGCTGGGAGGTCCTGGGCGGGGTCGACGCGCTGCGGGAGATGCGGTTCTGGACCGAGTACGACACCATCCTCAAGGGCTTCCTGGATTTCTATCGCGCCTTCTTCGGCCAGGTTTCGACCCGGAATGCCCCCATGCCCGGCGGCACGTACTTCCCCGACATGGTCGAGAACCGGCTGTTGTTCAACAACGACTTCCTGAAGACCGCCAAGATGGTGCGCGACCGCTGCATCCGGGACGCCCGCTATGCCAACGCCATCCGCTGGCAACCCGCCTTCAAGCAGTTGATCTATCGCAACGATGCCGGCAAACTGATCGTCACGATCAGCCAGAATTCCATCGGCAACGCCATCACCGAATTGCTGGGGGTGGTGGTCCGGCGCCAGCCCGACGCCGAAGCCTATGGGCGTGCCGAGCCGGCCCTGGTCGAAAAGCTTCTCGACGTGCGCCGCCGCCTGGTGGAGGCCGATCTGGGCGAGGGGATCGCCACCCGCTACTGGGGGGCGGACTGAACGGTGGGACCGGAAAGCGGATGACCGAGATCGCCTTCTCCCTGCCGGCCTGGGTGCCGGCCTTCGTCCAGGCGGCCTTCGGCCAGGCGGCCGGCGTCCCGGCGACGGTCGAGGACCGCATGCGTCTGGTGATCGCCGCCGCCTGGCGCAATGTCGAGGCGGGGACCGGCGGGCCATTCGCCGCCGCGGTGTTCGAACGCGATAGCGGCCGGCTGGTGGCGCTGGGGGTCAATCTGGTGACCACCCAGGGCCTGTCGCTGCTCCATGCCGAAATGGTCGCCCTGGCGGCGGCGCAGCGGGCGCTGGGCCGTTGGGATCTGGGCGGGGCGGGGCTGCCGGCCCACGAATTGGTGACCAGCACCGAGCCTTGCGCCATGTGTTTCGGGGCCATCCCGTGGTCGGGGGTGCGCCGGGTGGTGGCGGGAGCCACCGATTCCGATGCGCGGGCCATCGGCTTCGACGAGGGGCCGAAGCCCGCCGACTGGCGCCGCGCCTTGGAAGGCCGGGGCATTGCCGTGCTGTCCGAGGTGTTGCGCGACGAGGCCTGCGCCGTGCTCCAGGCCTATGCCCGCCGGGGGGGCGCCATTTACAATGGCGGGGGGGATTCGTCCTCGGATCGGCCGCGCGGCCGGGGCTGAAAGGTCCAGGGGCGGTCGCCCTGCCAGCCGGCGGCGTCCTCGACGCGCAGCCCGCCATCCGCCTCCAGCCATATTGCATGGGCGCCGCGGCGCCACAGGTCGAAGCGGTCGATGACCTGGCGGGCGCCAGGGCAGGCGCCGCGCACCGGGATGGCCGCGATCACCAGTTCCGGCCCGGCACAGGCCGCGTCCAGCCCGGACTCGTTCAGGACCAGGGCCGCCACTCGCCCATCCTTGCGGTACAGGCAGAGTCCGGGGTCGCAGGACAGCCGCCCATCGGCGGTGCGGCCGTGCTTCGGCCACCACAGATGGGCCGGCGGGCCGGCGCGGCGCCCCCAAACCTCGCGCAACAGGCGGGAGCGGCTGGAGATCAGCAGCGAGCCGTCGGCCAGCCGCACCCCGAAGGCGCGGGCGTGGCCGTCCACCACCAGGTCGGGTGGCCGGACCGTCGCCAGCCCCGCCAGTCCGGCGGCCATGGCCGCCACCCCCCACACCCGCCAGGACCCGCGCCACAGGCACAGCCACAGGCCGCCGGCGGAGAAGGTCAGTAGCCCCCAGGTGGGCAGCGGCGGCACCGGGAACACGGCATGGGGCCACGATGCTACCCAGGCGGCGATGGAATCCACCGCGCCGATGCCCCAGCCCAGCGGCACCAGCGCCAGGGAGTCGAGCCCTAACGGCATCAGGGCCAGGGCCGCCACCGCGAAGGGCATTACCGCCACGCCGGTCACCGGCACCGCCAGCAGGTTGGCCACCACCTGATAGATGGCCAGCCGGTTGAAGTGATAGAGGCCATAGACCGCGGTGGCGCCGCCGGCCGCCAGGCTGGTCAGGGCCAGACGGAGCAGGTACAGCGTGATCCGTCCCGTCCGCCCGCCGATGCGCCGGCCCAGCGCCGCCAAGCGGGGCCCCAGGGCCTCGTAGGTGGCGATCAGGCAGCCGACCGCGGCAAAGGACATCTGGAAGCTGGGCCCGACCAACTGTTCCGGTCGCGTCAGCAGGATCGCGGTGGCGGCCAGCGCCCATAGCCGCATGGTCAGGGTCGGGCGGTCCATCAGCACCGCCAGCAGCACCACCGCCGCCATGATGAAGGCGCGGGTGGCCGGCAGGGGCAGGCCGGCCAGCAGGTCGTAGGCGCCGATCACCACCAGCGCCGCCGCCGCCGCCCACTTCTTCACCGGATGGCGCAAGGCGATCCGCGGTACCAGTGCCAGCCCGCCGCGGACCACGAAGAACACCAGCCCGGCCACCATGCCCATGTGCAGCCCGGCGATCACCAGGATATGGGCCAACCCGGTGTCGCGGTAGGTGTCCAGTACCTCGCGGGGGATGCCGGTGGTCTGGCCGGTGGTCAGGGCGATGGCGACGCCCCCCGCGGGTCCCGGCAGCACGGCGCGCACCCGGGCGGCCACGATCTGGCGCAGGGCGTCCAGCCGCTGCCGCCAGCCGTCCGGGCGGGCGGGCGCCAATACCTCGGCCGGACCCAGGGCCAGGCCGGTGGCCCCCAGGCCCAGGTACCAGGCGGTGCGGGCGAAATCGTAGGCGCCGGGCAGGTTGGGGGCAGGCGGCGGGATCATCGCCGCCCGAACGGCGATCCGGCTGCCTACCGCCAGGGCCGGCCCGGCATCGCGGACGCGAGATCGGA
>JAKAFA010000312.1 GCA_021818185.1 Pseudomonadota bacterium
ACCGGGTCGAGGAACTGGCCGATCCCACCGCCCATGCCGAAATCCTGGCGATTCGTGCCGCGGCGGCATCCTGCGGCGAGCCGCGGCTGGTCGAGGCGGACCTCTACGTCACCCTGGAGCCCTGCCCGATGTGCGCGGCGGCCATCTCGCTGGCGCGGCTGCGGCGGGTCTATTTCGGCGCCTACGATCCCAAGGGCGGCGGTATCGAGCATGGGGCCCGCATCTTCGAGCGCTCCACCTGCCATCACCGCCCGGAGGTGGTCGGCGGTTTGCGCGAAATCGAGGCGGCAGGGTTGCTCCAGGACTTCTTCCGCGCCCGGCGCTGAGCGACTATGTTGCATCAGGATTTTCTGATGCAGGAGATGTCGATGGTGACCGACTGGGAGAAGCTGACCAAGGAGATGACTGCGGCGGTGCAGGATCTGCGCACCGGCCAGCCCGACGTGATGGCGGCCTTCTCCGCGATGGCCAAGGCCGCCCTCGCCAAGGGGGCGCTGGACACCAAGACCAAGGAACTGATCGCGCTGGCCATCGGCGTGGCGGCGCGTTGCGACGCCTGCATCGGCTTCCACGCCAAGGCCGCCCTGCGCCAGGGCGCCAGCCGCGAGGAGGTGATGGAAACCCTGGCGATGGCCGTCTACATGGGAGCCGGGCCGTCGGTGATGTACGCGGCCCAGGCCTTGGAATCCTTCGACCAGTTCACGGCGGCCAAGGCGCCGGCCTGAGTCCGGAGCCGTTCCGTCTATGACGGAAACGGCTCTACCTTGGGCCTGCGGCCGCCGCCCTCCGGGCAGAGCGAGGGCCAATTCCGCGTAGCACGGAATTGGTCTAGCCCTCCCGCGCCACCGCCCGCCAGCCAATGTCGCTGCGGCAGAAGCCTTCGGGCCAGTCGATGCGGCCGATGGCGCGGTAGGCGCGGGCCTGGGCCTCGCGCACTGTGGGGGCGATGGCGGTAACGCCCAGCACTCGCCCGCCGACCGCGGCGACTTCCCCCTCGGGGGTGCGGGCGGTGCCGGCATGCAGCACGGCGATGCCGTCCACCTGGCCGGCGGATTCCAGGCCGCGGATCACCGTGTTTTTGCGGTAGCTGCCGGGATAGCCGGCGGCGGCCATCACCACCACCAGGGCGGTGTCGTCCGACCAGTCCAGGCGGGTGCCGGCCAGCCGCCCCTCGGCCGCCGCCACCAGCACCGGCAGCAGGTCCGAATTCAGGCGGGCCATCAGCACCTGGCATTCCGGGTCGCCGAAGCGGACGTTGAATTCCAGCAGCTTGGGGCCGTCCGCCGTCATCATCAGGCCGGCGAACAGCACGCCGGTATAGGGCCGGCCGATGGCCGCCATGGTGCGCACCGCCGGCTCGATGACCTCGGCCATGATCCGGGCCTCCAGGTCGGGCGTCACCACCGGGGCGGGGGAATAGGCGCCCATGCCGCCGGTATTGGGGCCGGTGTCGCCGTCGCCCACCCGCTTGTGGTCCTGGGCGGCGCCCATGAACACCGCGGCTTGGCCGTCGCACAGGGCGAAGACCGAGGCCTCCTCGCCTTCCAGGTATTCCTCGATCACCAGTTCGTCGCCGGCCGCGCCGAACACCTTGGCGCCCATCATGTCGTCGATGGCGGCGATGGCCTCGGCCAGGGTCATGGCCACCACCACGCCCTTGCCGGCCGCCAGGCCGTCGGTCTTGACCACGATGGGCGCGCCTTTTTCGCGCACGAAATCCTTGGCCGCCGCGATGTCGGTGAACCGCTTGTACCAGGCGGTGGGGATGCCGGCCTGCGAGACCACATCCTTCATGAAGCCCTTGGACCCTTCCAGCGCCGCGGCGGCGGCGGTCGGCCCGAACACCCGGATGCCGGCGGCGATGCAGGCATCGGCCAGGCCGGCGACCAGCGGTGCCTCGGGCCCGGCCACCACCAGATCCACCCCCTCGGCGCGGGCGAAATCCACCAGGGCGCCGACATCCTCGGCCTTGATGTCCAGGCATTCGGCCACCTCGGCGATGCCGGCATTGCCCGGCGCGCACCACAGCCGGGTCAGCAGGGGCGATTGCGCCAGCTTGCGGCACAACGCATGCTCGCGGCCGCCGCCGCCCACCACCAGCACCTTCATCGCCCGGCCTCCTCGGTTGCCTCTGGCGGGGTTTTAGCATGGCGGCGCGGGTTTGCAATCGCTTGGGCTTTGCCGCATGCTCCGGCGATGACCGAAACCACGCCCCGCCCCGCCAGCAACGTCCCCGAATATTCGGTGAGCGAGATTTCCGGCGCGCTCCGGCGCACCGTCGAGGAGACCTATTCCCTGGTGCGGGTGCGTGGCGAGATCTCGGGCTTCAAGCGCCATTCCTCGGGCCATCTGTATTTTTGCCTGAAGGATGCCGAGGCGGTGCTGGACGCGGTGTGCTGGCGCGGCCAGGCGGCGCGCTTGGGCGTAGCGGCCGAGGACGGGCTGGAGGTGGTGGCGACCGGCCGGCTGACCACCTATCCCGGCCGCTCGAAGTACCAGATGGTGGTCGAGCGCATGGAACTGGCCGGGCAGGGCGCCCTGCTCAAGCTGCTGGAGGACCGGCGGCGCAAGCTGGCGGCCGAGGGGCTGTTCGCCCAGGAGCGCAAGACGGCGCTGCCCTTCCTGCCCGAAGTGATCGGCGTCGTCACCTCGCCCACCGGCGCGGTCATCCGCGACATCCTGCACCGGCTGGCCGACCGCTTTCCCCGCCGCGTCCTGCTGTGGCCGGTGGCGGTGCAGGGCGATGGCGCCGCCGCGCAGGTGGCCGCCGCCATCCGCGGCTTCAATGCCCTGTCGGCCGGTGGGGCGGTGCCGCGCCCCGACGTGCTGATCGTGGCGCGCGGCGGCGGCAGCATCGAGGACCTGTGGGCCTTCAACGAGGAGGAGGTGGTGCGCGCCGCCGCCGAGTCCGCAATCCCGCTGATTTCGGCGGTGGGGCACGAGACCGACACCACCCTGATCGATTTCGCCGCCGACCTGCGGGCGCCCACTCCCACCGCCGCCGCGGAAATGGCGGTGCCGGTGCGTGCCGACCTGCTGGCCCAGGTGGCGGAAAGCGGCGCCCGGCTGGTGGGGGCGGCCGCCCGCTTCCTGGCCGAGCGCAAGTTGCGCGCCGAAACCATGGCCCGCGCCCTGCCCCATCCGCGCGCCGCCATCGAGGATTGCAGCCGGCGGCTCGACGACCGCGGCGAGCGGCTGCGCCTCGCCCTGCCCAACCTGCTGCACCGGCGCGATGCCGACCTGCACCGGCTGGCGGCGCGCCTCAAGCATCCGCGCGAACTGCTGGCCGATAAGCGGCACGCCCTGGAATCCTGCGGCGTGCGGCTGGGGCACGCCTTGCAGGTCGCCTTGGCCGCCGAACGGGCGCGCCAGGACCGCGACCGGCTGCGGCTGGCGGCGAGTGGCGAGCGGCTGGCGCCGGCCATGTCGCGGCTGCTGGCCGAGCGTGTCCAGCGGCTCGACTCCCTCGGCCAGTTGCTGGAGAGCTTCTCGTACCGGCGGGTGCTGGAGCGCGGCTATGCCGTGGTGCGCGAGTCCTCCGGCCGCCCGGTGGGCGCCAGAGCCGAGGTGGCGCC
>JAKAFA010000313.1 GCA_021818185.1 Pseudomonadota bacterium
CCCTGGCCAAACGATCTCCGGCCCAACGAGTACCGGCCCGGCGCCCCCGGGCCGGTGGCCCTATTCCTCTTCCGCCGCCCCGCGGGCGGGGCGGACCGGCAGCGGCACGGCGCGCATCATGAAATCCGGCATATGGTCGCCGAAACCGATGACGTCGTCGGCATGCAGCATTTCGCCGATCCCCAATTCGTCCACCCGGCCGCGGCGGCGGCGGCCGCCCTCGTCCCGATTGCGCCGGCCCTTCTCGTCGCGATCACGCCGACGCTCGGGCGCGGGCTCCTCGACAGGGCGGGAAATCTCGGCCGGCTCGGGGCGTACCGCCTCGACAGGCTCGACGGCTTTGCGGGGCCGGCGGGCCGGCTTCTCATCCTTGGCCCGGCCCCGGTCGTCTTTGCCCTTCTCGTCCTTGCCCTTCTCGTCCTTGCCCTTGCGGCCGCGGCGCTTGCGCGGCTCCATGTCCAGCTCCAGCGGCGGCACGCCCTCGATCTCGATACGGGGGATGGTGGTGCCGATCAGCGCCTCGATGGCGGCGAGATGCTTGCCGTCCTCGGGTCTGGCGATGGTGAAGGCCCGCCCGGCCAAGCCGGCGCGGCCGGTGCGGCCGATGCGGTGGACGTAATCTTCGGCGTGGATGGGAACGTCGAAGTTGAAGACGTGGCTGACCGCCTGGATGTCGATGCCGCGCGCCGCGACGTCGGAACAGACCATCAGGCGGGCATCGCCCGACTTAAACTTGCCCAGGGCCTCCATGCGGGCCGGCTGAGCCATGTCGCCGTGCAACTGCACCGCATCAAAGCCGTGCTTCGACAGCGAGCGGAACAGCACGTTCACATCGCGCTTGCGGTTGCAGAAGATGAAGGCGTTCTTGACGTTCTCGACCCGGATGATATGGCGCAGGGTTTCGCGCTTGTCGATGTCGTCAACCACCGCCAGGAACTGTTCCACCGTGGTCGCCGCCGAAGCCGGCGGCGTGACGGTGATGGCCTTGGGGTTCATCAGGAAATCGTCGGCCAGCCGCTTGATCTCGGGCCCGATAGTCGCCGAGAAGAACAGGGTCTGGCGGATCTTGGGCAGCAACGAGACGATGCGCTGCACGTCGGGGATGAAGCCCATGTCCAGCATGCGGTCGGCTTCGTCGATCACCAGCACCTTGACATCGGTGAGCAGGATGCGCCCGCGCTCGAACATGTCGAGCAGACGGCCGGGCGTGGCGATCAGCACGTCAACGCCGCGGTCCAGCAGCGCCATCTGGTCGCCCATGGATTCGCCGCCGATGATCAGGGCCTTGGTCAGGCGGTGGTACTTGCCGTACTTGTCGAAGTTGTCAGCCACCTGGGCGGCCAGCTCGCGGGTCGGGCAGAGGATCAGCGAGCGCGGCATGCGCGCCTTGGCCCGGCCGGCGGCGAGAATCTCGATCATCGGCAGCGTGAACGAGGCGGTCTTGCCGGTGCCGGTCTGGGCGCAGCCCAGGACATCGCGCCCCATGAGCACGACGGGGATGGCCTGTTCCTGGATGGGGGTCGGCCGGGCATAGCCCGCCTCGGCGACGGCCTTGAGGATTTCCGGGCCAAGGCCCAGACTTTCGAAGTCGCAGGGAACGGGTTCGGCCGTGTCCGCGGCCGCGGGATCGATCTGATGCATCATTTGTGGGCGGATAATAGAAGCTCCAGCGGCCGTGTCAATGTTGGAACAGTGCCGATGGACGCTTGTCTGCGCCGGATTGGCGCCGCACTCCGCTTGCGCTAGCCTGTCCACCGGAATCGAAGAGGTCCGACATGCTGCTCGATGCCCAACGTTCCCTTCTGCTGATCGTCGACGTCCAGCAGGCCCTGCTGCCCGCCATGGCTGATCCCGGCCGCGTGGCCCGCGGTGCCGCAATCCTGATGAAGGCGGCGTCCCGTCTGGAAATCCCGCTGCTGGTCAGCGAGCAATACCCCAGGGGCCTGGGCCCCACGGTGCCGGAACTGGCCAAGCTGGCCCCGGCCGGGACCGTGCTGCCCAAGCTGCATTTCTCCTGCACCGACGATCCCGAACTGGGCGCGCGGCTGCGGCAATCGGGCCGCGACCAGGTGGTGCTGGCCGGCATCGAAGCCCATGTCTGCGTCCTGCAAACCGCGCTGGGGCTGAAGGCGGCGGGGCTCCACCCCTTCGTGGTGGCCGATGCCACCGCGTCGCGCACCGCGGCCAGCCATCAGGCGGCCTTGGCCCGTCTGGGCGCCAGTGGCGTGCCGGTGGGCACCGTCGAGATGGTGGTGTTCGAATGGCTGAACCGAGCCGGCACGCCGGTCTTCAAAGACCTGTCGCCGTTGATCAAGTGAGGATGCCGATGATCCCCCTCGTCCTGTTGCCCGGCCTGCTTACCGACGAACGCCTGTGGGCGAACCAGCGTGCCGCCCTGGCTGAAGCGGCCGACATCCGGGTTGCCGACCTGACCCGGGACGACAGCATGGCCGGCATGGCCGCACGGCTGCTGGCCGATGCGCCGCCCCGTTTCGCCCTTGCCGGCCTCAGCATGGGCGGCTATGTGGCGCTGGAGGTGCTGCGCCGGGCGCCCGAGCGGGTGGCCGGCCTGGCCCTGCTGGACACCACCGCGCGCCCCGATACCCCGGAACAGAGCGCGCGGCGCACCGAGGCCCTGGCCCTGGCCCGGTCGGGAGCCTTCGCCCGCATCATGCCTGCGCTGCTGCCCCTGCTGGTCCACCCCGACCACCTGAAGGACCCCGCAATCGGCGGGCTGGCCCGGGAGATGGCGGCGGCGATCGGCCCCGACGCCTTCATCCGCCAGCAGACCGCCATCATGGCCCGCCCGGATTCCCGCCCCGGCCTGCCGGCCATCGCCTGCCCCACCCTGGTGCTGGTCGGCCGCCAGGACCAGATCACACCGCCCGACCGCGCCGAGGAAATGGCGGAAGCCATCCCCGGCGCCCGCCTGGCGGTGATCGAGGAATGCGGCCACCTGTCTGCCCTGGAGCAGCCGGCGGCGGTCGGCGCCGCCCTGGCCGGATGGCTGGACCGCTGCCGGTGAACCCGGCGCGGCGTCGACGGAAAATTCTCGGCGCCGCGCCGCGACCCGACTGGCAATCCGCCCATCATGATAATACAATATATATAAACCGGTGAGGGAGCACCCCATGAGCGGCCGCGGACCGGCCTATCTGCGCAAGGTGACCAATACGGTGCTGGACGCCCTGCTCCAGGCGGCCGAGACTGCCGGCCACGACCGGGGGTTCAGCCTGGAGGAGTTGGCCGGACTGGTCGCCCGCCTGAAGACTTCCGAGCAGTTCACCGAATTCTATCGCCGCGGCTACCGTCAATTGCTGGAGGCGGTCGCCGAAGACGAGTTGCAGCACAAGCGCGCCGACGCCTTCCACCGCCTGATGGTCCACCCGTTCAGCCCGCACCTGCAGGACGGCACCTTCGACCGCGCCATCCTGCCCAATGTTTTGGCTCTATTCGCAAGCCGCATTGATCTCTGCTAGAATGGCGGAAACGCGGGAGTTTTGACGCCATGGACCACAAGAGCTTTCGCCGCTGGCTTTGCGAGATCGACCTTCTGACGGACGCTCAAAA
>JAKAFA010000314.1 GCA_021818185.1 Pseudomonadota bacterium
CACGATCGCCCGATGCCGCTACCCTGGGGCTGATCGACTCCACCACCCTGGTGGTGGTCAACAAGGCCGATTTGGGAACGCCGGCGCCCGGCAGCCTGGGCGGCCGGCCGACCTGGGCGGTGTCGGCCAAAAGCGGGCAGGGGATCGACGCCCTGCTGGCGGCGCTGGAGGCCGAAGTGGCGCGCCGGGCTGAAGGCGGGGGGGCGGCGCCGTTTACCCGCGAACGCCATCGGGCGGCGGCGGCGGAGTGTCTTGCGGCGCTGCGGCGCTGTGATCCCTTCGGCCAGCCGGAGTTGGCGGCGGAGGATCTGCGGCTGGCCGGCCGCGCCCTGGGGCGGGTGACCGGACGGATCGATGTCGAGGAGGTTCTCGACCTCGTGTTCCGTGACTTCTGCATCGGGAAGTGATAGGCCTTCCAGCCGCTTGCGGAAGACCAGCCTTGCCGGGGGACCATGTTTCACGTGAAACAGCCTTGCGATCTCGATGCCGACGTTGTGGTGGTCGGCGGCGGTCATGCCGGCTGCGAGGCGGCCGCCGCCTCGGCCCGGGTCGGCGCCCGCACCCTCCTGGTCACCCAACGGCTGGAGACCCTGGGGGAAATGTCGTGCAACCCGGCCATCGGCGGCCTGGCTAAGGGCCAACTGGTGCGCGAGATCGATGCCCTCGACGGCCTGATGGGCCGCGCGATCGACCGGGCCGGCATCCAGTTCCGCATCCTCAACCGCAGCAAGGGCCCGGCGGTGCAGGGGCCACGCGCCCAGGCCGACCGCAAGCTCTATCGGACGGCCATGCGTGATCTGCTGGATCAGCAATCGGGCCTGACGCTGTTGGCGGGCGCGGTGGAGGATCTGGTGGTGGTCGACGGCCGGGTGACCGGCTTGGTGCTGGCCGATGGACGGCGGGTCGCTTGCGGTGCGGTGGTGCTGACCACCGGCACCTTCCTGCGGGGCCTGGTCCATTGCGGCGAGCGACGCTGGCCGGCCGGTCGGGTGGGGGACGCTCCCGCCTACGGCCTGTCGGCCACCCTTTCCCGGCTGGGCTTCCCGCTGGCCCGGCTGAAGACCGGCACCCCGGCCCGGCTCGACGGGCGGACCATCGATTGGGCGGCGCTCGACCGCCAGGACGGCGACGACCCGCCGGTGCCGTTCTCGTTCCTTACCGAACGGATCACCACGCCCCAGGTGGCTTGCGGCATCACCTTCACTTCGGAAACGACCCACGCCATCATCCGGGCGAACCTCCACCGGGCGCCGATGTATTCCGGCCAGATTCAGAGCGCCGGCCCGCGCTATTGTCCGTCCATCGAGGACAAGGTGGTGCGCTTTGCCGACAAGGATCGCCACCAGATCTTCCTGGAGCCCGAGGGCTTGGACGACCATACCGTCTATCCCAACGGCATCTCGACCTCGTTGCCGGCCGAAGTGCAGGCGGCGATGATCGCCACCATCCCCGGCTTGGAACGGGCGATCATTCTGCGACCGGGCTACGCCATCGAATATGATTTTGTCGATCCCCGCGAACTGAGCCGGGGCCTGGAGACCCGGCGGGTCGGCGGCCTGTTTTTCGCCGGCCAGATCAACGGGACCACCGGTTACGAGGAGGCGGGGGCCCAGGGCCTGCTGGCCGGGATCAACGCCGCCCGCCGGGTCGGGGGGGCGGACCCCCTGGTGCTGGATCGGGCAGACGCCTATCTCGGGGTGCTGGTGGACGACCTGGTCACCCTGGGGACCAGCGAGCCCTATCGCATGTTCACCTCACGGGCCGAATACCGTCTGGTGCTGCGGGCCGACAATGCCGACCAGCGCCTGACCCCGAAGGGCGAGGCGGCGGGTTGCGTCGGAGGGGAACGGGTCCGGCATTTCGCTGCCAAAGCGGCGGCAGTGGCTGAGGGACGGGCATTGCTCCAGTCCTTGCGCGCTTCACCGACGCAATTGCGGCGCCAGGGCCTGGAGGTCAACCAGGACGGCGTGGTGCGCAGCGCCTGGGATCTGCTGGCCTATCCCAACCTCGAGCTGGCGCGATTGGCCGCCCTGTGGCCGGAATTGGCGGCGTTGCGGGCCGATGTTGCCGAACAATTGACCATCGAAGGCCGCTACCAGGGGTACCTGCAACGTCAGGACGCCGATATCCGGGCCTACCGGCGGGAGGAGGGACTGGTGCTGCCCGCCGATCTGGATTACGGCCGGATCGGGGCATTGTCGGCCGAGGTGCGGCAGAAGCTGGGGGCGGCCCGGCCGGCCACCCTGGCGGCGGCGGCGCGGATTCCGGGAATCACCCCGGCGGCCATCACCGCCGTGCTGGCCCATGTCAAGCGGGGGGAGGGACGATCCCTATGACGCTAGATGCGGTGTTTCACGTGAAACTATTTTCCCCCATTTTGGGCCTGCCGACATCTGGTGTTTCACGTGAAACATCGACACAAGGGGAGGGGGGGCGATGACCGCACCGCTGACCCCCGCCGAGTTCCAGGCGGCGACCGGCCTCGACGGCACCATTGTCGATCGCCTGGCGGCCTATGCCGAGCTGCTGGTGCGCTGGCAAGCCCGCATCAATCTGGTGGGGCCCGATACCATCCCCGATCTGTGGCGGCGACACATGCTGGACTCCGCCCAACTTCTCCCCCGGCTGCCGGCCGGGGCGAAACGGCTGGTGGACCTGGGTTCGGGCGCCGGCTTTCCCGGTCTGGTCCTCGCCATCCTGGGGGCGCCCGACGTTCATCTGGTGGAAAGCGACAGCCGCAAGGCGGCGTTCCTGCGCGAGGCGGCGCGGGTGGCCGAAACGCCGGTGACCGTCCACGCCGCCCGCATCGAGAAACTGCCGCCGCTGGCCGCCGACGTGGTGACTTCGCGTGCCCTGGCGCCCCTCGACCGGCTGCTGGGCCTGGCGGAGCCCCATCTCGCACCAGGCGGCAAGTGCCTTTTCCTCAAGGGCCGCGCCGCTGAAGACGAATTGACCGCAGCGCGGAAAGAATGGATTATCACCTTCGGCCGGACCCCCTCGGCTACGGATCCATCGGGCATCATCCTTGAGATTGGAGAGGTACGCCGTGGCTGAGCTCAGCGTTAGCGCCTCCACGAACGCCACCCGTATCATCGCTGTCGCCAACCAGAAGGGCGGCGTCGGCAAGACCACCACCGCCATCAACCTGGCCACCGCCATGGCGGCGACCAACAAGACGGTGCTGATCATTGACCTCGATCCCCAGGGCAACGCCAGTACCGGCCTGGGCATCGACCACGGGCGGCGCGAACTGAATTCCTATCATGTGCTGATCGGTGAGGCGGAGCTGGCCGAGACGGTGCTGGAAACCGAAATCCCGCGCCTCGCCATCGTGCCGTCGGGCGTCGACCTGTCGGGCGCGGAAATCGAGCTGGTGGAACTGCCGCGCCGCGAATGCCGCCTGCGCGAGGCGCTGGGCACCATCGGCGGCTACGACTATGTCCTTATCGATTGCCCGCCCTCGCTCAACCTGCTGACCCTGAACGCCCTGGTGGCCGCCCATGCGGTGATGGTGCCGCTGCAATGCGAGTTCTTCGCGCTCGAAGGCGTCAGCCATCTGG
>JAKAFA010000315.1 GCA_021818185.1 Pseudomonadota bacterium
GGCGCGATCAAAGCGCAAACCCAGGCGCAGGCACGGCTGGCCGAAATCGAAAAACTGTTAGGGGAAGATCTATGAGCGGAGGAAATCGGCGGAGCATCGTGCTCGCAGTCGCCATGGTGGTCATGGCCGCCATGGTGGCATTGGCGGCGGCGGGCGGATATTGGCTGGGTGGACGCGGCGGCGCCGAACACGGCACTGCCGCCCGGGTTACTGCGGCGACGGCCCCCGCAGCCAAGCAGGAGCGCAAGCCGCTTTACTACCGCAACCCGATGGGTCTGCCCGACACCTCTCCGACGCCGAAGAAAGATTCCATGGGTATGGACTACGTCCCGGTCTACCAGGACGAACAGACCGGACAGAACGAGCAGGATGGCCAGGGCGGAGCGCCGAAGAATCAGATCAGGATCAGTACCGCAAAGGTGCAGAAGCTCGGCGTCAAGACCGAGGTGGCCAGCCTGCGATTCCTGGACAGGCTGGTCCGCGCCAGCGGCCGTATCGAACCCGACGAGCGGCGCATCTACGACATCGCGCCGAAATTCGAGGGTTATATCGAGCGTCTGCTGGTCAATGCCACCGGCCAGCCGGTGCGCAAGGGGCAGCCCCTGTTCGAGGTCTATAGCCCCGAACTTGTCTCCGCCCAACGGGAATACGCGATCGCCGCCCAAGGCGTCGGCGCCCTCAAGGGGGCCGACGACGAAGCCCAGGCCGGCATGCGGGCTTTGGCCGCTGCCAGTCTCGCTCGGCTCAAGAACTGGGATATCTCGGCGGCGCAGCTCAAGGCCCTGGCTAAGTCCGAAGAGACCAAACGCACCCTGAGTTTCCTCTCGCCGGTGACTGGCGTCGTCACCGAAAAGAAAGCGCTCGCCGGCATGCGCTTCATGCCCGGTGAATCCCTCTATCAAGTGACCGACCTGTCCACCGTCTGGGTGCTGGCCGACGTTTTCGAGCAGGACATCGGGCAGGTCAAACCGGGCGCCGAGGCCAGGATCAAGATCGACGCCTATCCGGGCAAGGTGTTCCAGGGGGCGATCACCTACGTCTATCCGACCTTGAACAGCGAGACCCGCACCGTGCCGGTCCGGATCCGCATGACCAATCCGGGTGGACTGTTGAAGCCCGGCATGTTCGCCCAGGTGGAACTGTCGGTTGCACCCAAGGCCAAGGTTCTCACCGTGCCCGTCTCCGCGGTGATCGACAGCGGCACGCGGTCGATCGTGCTGGTGCAAACCAGGGAAGGACGCGCGGAAGGCAGATTCGAGCCGCGTCAGGTGAAGCTCGGTGCCAAGAGCGACGACTACGTCGAGGTGCTGGATGGGGTACGGGCGGGTGAGCGGGTCGTGGTCGCAGCCAACTTCCTGATCGACGCGGAAAGCAACCTGGAGGCCGCCATCAGCGGCTTCAGCGGCGCTGCCCAAGGCGGTGGCAAAGCGGCGCCGACCGAAGCTCACGCCAGTCACTGACGGGGAAATATCATGCTGGCTAAAATCATCGCCTGGTCGAGCAGGAACCGCTTCCTGGTCCTGCTCGCCACCCTGTTCGTGATCATCGCGGGCATCTATGCCGTCCTGAAAACGCCGATCGACGCGCTGCCCGACCTCTCGGACGTGCAGGTCATCGTGTATACGGAATATCCCGGTCAGGCGCCGCAGGTGGTCGAGGACCAGGTGACCTACCCGCTCACCACGGCGATGCTGTCGGTGCCGAAGGCCAAGGTGGTGCGCGGCTTCTCCTTCTTCGGCGCCTCCTTCGTCTATGTCATCTTCGAGGACGGCACCGACATCTACTGGGCGCGTTCGCGCGTGCTCGAATATCTCAATTCCGCCTCGGGTCGCATGCCCAAGGGCGTGACGCCGCAGCTCGGCCCGGACGCGACCGGGGTCGGCTGGGTCTATGAATACGCGCTGCTGGCCAAGGACAAAACCCTGGCCGAGCTGCGCGCCATCCAGGACTGGTATCTGCGCTACCAGCTGACCAAAGCCCACGGCATCGCGGAGGTGGCTTCCATCGGCGGCTTCGTCAAGACCTACCAGGTCACCGTCGATCCGGTGAAGCTGCGCGCCTACGGCATCCCGCTGAAGACGGTCATCGATGCGATCCGCGATTCGAACCGCGACGTCGGCGGCCGGGTGGTGGAGATGGCCGAGACCGAGTACATGGTGCGCGGCCAGGGCTATCTGCGCGGCAAGAGCGACATCGAAAACCTGGTGGTCAAGGCCGACAAGGGCACGCCGGTGCAAATCCGCGACATCGCCCGGGTGGAACTGGCCCCGGACGAACGCCGCGGCCTGACCGAATTGAACGGCGAGGGAGAAGTGGTCGCCGGCATCGCCATCGCCCGCTACGGCGCGAATGCGCTGGAGGCCATCAAGAGCCTCAAGCAGAAAATCGCGGAAGTCTCCAGCGGCTTGCCCCAGGGTGTGAGCATCCGCGCGGTCTATGACCGCTCCCAGCTGATCCAACGCGCCATCGACACCCTGAAACGGACCCTGACCGAGGAGTCGATCATCGTCGCCCTGGTCTGTGTCCTCTTCCTGCTGCACGTCCGCTCGGCGCTGGTCGCCATCCTGATGCTGCCCGTCGGGGTGCTGATCGCCTTCATCGCCATGCACGCGCTGGGCATGAGCTCGAACATCATGAGCCTGGGCGGCATCGCCATCGCCATCGGCGCCATGGTGGATGCCGCCATCGTCATGATCGAGAACGCCCACAAGCATCTGGAACGGCTGAAGGAAGGGGAATCCAGAACCGAGGCGGTGATCAGCGCATGTACGGAAGTGGGGCCGGCGCTGTTCTTCTCGCTGCTCATCATCACCGTTTCCTTCCTGCCGGTGTTCACCCTGGAATCGCAGGAAGGCAGGATGTTCTCGCCGCTGGCCTATACCAAGACCTTCTCCATGGCCGGCGCGGCGCTGCTGTCGGTGACCCTGGTGCCGGTGCTGATGCTGCTGTTCATCCGCGGGAAGATCATGCCCGAGGCGAGAAATCCGGTGAACCGCTTCCTGATCTGGATCTACCGCCCGATCATTGCCTGGGTGATGCGCTGGAAGAAGACCACCATCGCAGCCGCCATCCTCGCGCTGGTCGTCTCAGTCTATCCGGCCTCCCGGCTCGGCTCCGAGTTCATGCCGACCCTGAACGAGGGCACGCTACTCTACATGCCGACCTCGCTGCCGGGGATGTCGATCACCACGGCAGCCCAGCTGCTGCAGACCCAGGACAAGATCATCAAGACCTTCCCCGAGGTGGCCTCGGTGTTCGGCAAGGCCGGCCGCGCCAACACCGCCACCGACCCGGCCCCGACCGAGATGTTCGAGACGGTGATCAATCTCAAGCCGGAATCCGAATGGCCTCGGGGGATGAGCATCGACAAGCTGATCGCCGAGATGGACCACGCCCTGCAATTCCCCGGCGTGGCCAACTCCTGGACCATGCCGATCCGGGCGCGCATCGACATGCTGTCCACTGGCATCCGCACGCCGATCGGGATCAAGGTCTTCGGCAAGAACCTCGCCGAAATGGACCGCCTGGCCC
The DNA here is from genome assembly GCA_021818185.1 of Pseudomonadota bacterium. GTDB lineage: Bacteria > Pseudomonadota > Alphaproteobacteria > Rhodospirillales > Magnetospirillaceae > JAKAFA01. The sequence continues at coordinate 3,532 of JAKAFA010000315.1, forward strand.
GCGAGATCGCGGCCGTGGTGAAACGG
>JAKAFA010000073.1 GCA_021818185.1 Pseudomonadota bacterium
CATGCGGCGGAACGGGGCGGGGCTGCGGCCATAGGCGACGAAATACAGGCCGCTTTCGGTGGCGGTGCCATAGGGCAGGCTGTGGCGCACCACCTGCAATTCCTCGCCGTCCTCTTCGATGACCACGCGCGCGATGTGGGCGTCGGCCGGCTTGGCGTCGTCGTCCAGTTCCACGTCGTCGGCCTTGGTCCGGCCGATCACCGCCTCCTGGGCCGGCACCGCCAGGCGCTCCCACGCCGCCAGGTCGTGGACATAGCGCTGGATGCTGACATAGGAGCCGCCGGCGAAGGCGGGGTCCTCGTCGCCGACCAGGGCGGCGGCGGCCCGCTCGTCGTCCTTGGGATTTTCGGTGCCGTCGACGAAGCCGGTCAGGTCGCGCCCGTCGCGATGCCGGTAGCCGTGGATTTCCTCCACCGGACGGACGGCGCCGTCCAGGCGGCCGGCGACCGCGCGGGCCAAGGCCATGTTGGCGTCGTGCCGGCCGGAATGGATGTGGATGAAGACATCGGCCGGCGTGGCCGGCGCTCGCCGCGCCCCGTCGGCCAGCGGCTCGAAGGGTACCAACTCGGCCGGCATCGCGCCGGACCACAGACGGGGCCAGACCTTGGCGCCGAAGCCGATGGCGCTGGCCAGCGCCGGCTCGGCCATCGCGGCCGCCATCTCGGCGGTCAGGGCCGGCAGACCGGCGGCGAGGCGGCGCACGGCGTGGGCCGCCGCCTCCCCCTCGGCCAGGGTGAAGGTCAGGAAGACGGCGAAGCGTTCTCCCTCGGGCAGGATTGCCGATTGCGGCTGGGCCATGCTGTTCCTCTGCCTGTTTGGATGGCGGCACGGCGATTATGCGCAATTCCGCTTCGCCGGCCAACCGGCTGGCGAGGGGGCTCAGGCCATGTCGCCGTCGGCGGCGTCGGGATGGCCCGGCGCGGTCTGCCACCCCAGCGCCCCCAGGATGATCACCCGCTGGCCGTAGGAATCCTCGCGGATCTCCACTAGGCCGTGGGCCTCCATCGAGGACAGCACGCCGCGCGCCCGGCGCGGCGACGAACTGCCGCGCGCCCGGGCGATGGCGGCATCGGACGGGCAGGGGGCCTGGTCGATGGCGGCGCGGGCCAGCAGCAGGAACACGGCGTGCAGGTCTTCCGGCAGGCCGGCCGCCACCGCTTCCGCCTTGTCCCAGTCGGGGCGGCCGGCGGTTTCGGCGCCGATGCCGGCACGCAGCACCCCCAGCCGGCGGCGGAAGGCGGCAAGGTCGAGGGCGCGGCCGTTCACCCGCTGCGCCCGGCAGCGCACCAGGAAATCCTGGTACAGCACCGCGACCGAGCGGAAGGTGGCATCGGGCTCGGCCAGCACCTCGGCCAGGATGGCATCCAGCCCGGCGCGGTCCAGCGGGGCCGGCGCCAGGGGTTCGAGCGCCAGAGGCGGCGGCGAGGGGCGGGTGCGGGCCAGCTCGGCCAGCATCTCGGCGGTGGCCGTCGGGCGGGGCGGGGCGGCCGGGCGGGGCAGCGGGTCGAATTCGCCCGGCTTCAGGATCAGGTCGCGGGCGTCGGCCGGCAGGGTGGGTGGCGGGACCAGCTTGGGGCTGGTGGCGCGCGCCGCGGTTCGCACCTCGCCGATGGTCACGCCGAGCGGCCGGCGCGACAGGGCGGGGCCGAGCGCGATGAAGCGGCCGCGCCCCAGGTCGCGGAACATCTCAGCCTGGCGGCGCTCCATGCCCAGCAGGTCGGCGGCGCGAGCCATGTCGATGTCGAGGAAGGTGCGGCCCATCAGGAAGTTGGACGCCTCGGCCGCCACGTTCTTGGCCAGCTTGGCCAGCCGCTGGGTGGCGATCACCCCGGCCAGCCCCCGCTTGCGCCCGCGGCACATCAGGTTGGTCATGGCCCCCAGCGACGCCTTGCGCGCCTCGTCGGACACGTCGCCGGCGGCGGCGGGGGCGAACAATTGCGCCTCGTCCACCACCACCAGCATGGGGTGCCAATGCTCGCGGTCGATGTCGAACATGCCGCCCAGGAAGGCGGCAGCATGGCGCATCTGGCGTTCGGCCTCCAGGTTCTCCAGGTTCAGCACCACCGAGACCCGGTGCATCCGCACCCGCGCGGCGATCTGCTGCAAGGCGGCCTCGGTATGGGCGGCGGCGTCCACCACCACATGGCCGAATTCGTCGGCCAGGGTGACGAAATCCCCCTCGGGATCGACGATGGCCTGCTGTACCCAGGGGGCGCTCTGCTCCACCAGCCGGCGCAGCAGATGGGATTTGCCCGAACCGGAATTGCCCTGCACCAGCAGGCGGGTGGCGAGCAGCTCCTCGAGGTCGAGGGTGGCCGGCGTTCCCGCCTGGGTCACCCCCATGTCGATGCCGACCGTCATCGCCTCACCCGCTTTCCTTTCGTCGCAATCCCCGCCGGGGCCAACGGTATACCCCAAACGGCCGGCTTGAGGGAGGGTGGGAATGGCCCACAAAATGTCATTGCATTTTCCCTTGCTGCGCGGCCGCCTTGGCTTAAATTTCTCTGACGACAACAACCTGTGCGTTGCGATGAAAGATACCGTCCACTGCTATTGCCCATCTTGCGGCCGGGACACACCCCACGCGGTGTACCACGAACGGCTGTTGGCCGCCGTCCAATGGTGCCAGCACTGCTTCCACGTCACCGTCCGCTCCGAGGAGATTCCCCTTCGCCGTTCCGCCCCGCCGCAGGCCGACGCCGCCTAGGGTGACGACGCTGGCGAAACGGGGTCAGACGATCACCAGCGCCACCTGCTTGCCGGCCGGGTTCACCGCGACGATGCGGTGATCCAGGCCGGTCTCGGCCCTGAATTCGGCAAAGGCGCGGAACTCGTCCTGGCGCCAACTGCGGTTGCCGATGAATTCGTCGAAGACCAGTACGGTTCCCGGCCCGATGCGGCCCGTCAGGGCCCTGAGCACCGTGCGGGTCGAGGAATAGATGTCGCAATCGATGTTGGCGAAGCGCACCGGGCCGGGATGGGCGGCCAGGAAGGGCGGCAGGGTGTCGTCGAACCAGCCGGGATGAAGGCGGACCGCCGGGCCCAGCTCCGGCAGGCGCCGCCCGGTGGTCAGCACGCCGGCCGGGGCGCTGCCCCAGGCCTCGGGCAGGCCCTCGAAGGAATCGAAGCCGTGGACCTCCTGCCCGGCGGCGGCGGCGAGCACGCGGGTCGAGGTGCCGCGCCGAACCCCGAATTCCAGCACCAGGCCCGGTCGCCGGGCCAGCGTCAGGGCATGGCGCAGCAGCGAGGCGGTCAGGCCGAACAGCCGGCAATCCGGCGCCAGGCCGGGACGCAGGGCGGCGGCGGCCTCGGGCAGGTGGCCGTGCTTGCGCCCATGGGGGCGGGGGGGGCGGCCGGCCAGCACGTCATAGGCGGCCAGCATGGCCCGATACCGGCCATTGGCCCGCGGGCAGGCGGCGGCCCGTTCCAGCCGCTCCATGGCGTCGGCCAGGCCGTTGCACTCCAGCGCCGGGCCATGGCTGCCATACCAGGCGGCGGCCAGGTGGGGGGCGCGGGCCAGCAACGCGTCGAACGCGGCGAGGGCGCCGGCCCCGTCGCCCAGGCAGGCCAGGGCGACGGCCTGTTCATAGCGCAGTTGCTCGCCGGGATCGGCGGCGGCCTCGGCGATGCGGATTGCGTCCGCGTAGCGGGCGTCGCGGCGGTAGGCGCCGGCCAGGGCGTCGGCGAGGCCCGGCCGGTCGGGGAATTCGGCGGCCAGGCCTTCGAAGACGTGGATGGCGGCGGCGGGGTCGGCGGCCAGCAGGTGGGCACGTCCCAGCAGCAGGCGGGTCGCCGCATCCTCCGGCGCCTGGGCGGCCGCCCTTTGCAGGTGGTCCAGCGCCGCTCCGGCCTCCTTGCGGCCCAGATGGGCGGCGCCGAGCACGGCATGGCGGCCCGGGTGGTCGGCCGGCAACGGGCCGAGCAGACGCAAGGCGGCGTCGAAACGTCCGGCCGCCACCAGGCCGGCCGCCGTGGCGATCGGGTCGTCCTCCACCGTGGCTCCTGTCACCAAGGAAAACCGGGGAGGAAGCTAGACGGCTCTCAGATTTCGCGCAACACCGTCTCGGCCACGGTCCGGTGCGCCGCGGCGGGGTGCTCCGGCTTGGTGTCGGCGGCCAGCGGCTTGGCCTCGGCGGCATGGGAGATGGCGGCGGCGGGCGGCGGTGCGGCGTTGGGGGTGGCCACCACGATCAGCGCGGCCAGGCCCAGGATGGCCGCCGAATAGGCCAGGGCGCACAAAGCCACCGCCACGTCTTTGAGGAAGCCCGTCATCCGCGTTCTCGCTTGTCGCCCTGCTCCTGTGAATGAGGTGGGGGCTGGAGCGTCCGGCCACAATTCCCGCCGGTCGCAGGAGGCCGATTGGAGAAGCGCCGCCGGTCACATGATCGCGGTGTCGATGATGCCGTTGATATAGGCCTGCCGCTCGTAGGCGCAGAACGGGCCGGCCGCGTCGTCGCGCCCGACCTCGTGGAACGAGCGTGCCCGGCAGGCGCCGCCGCAGATCAGGCGGACCGGGCACTGGGCGCAGCCTTCCACGGCTTCGACCTCCAGGGCTGCCAGGCGGCGCAGCACCGGCGAGGCCAGGATCTCGGCCAACGGCTGGCGGCGGATGTTGCCCGCCTTGTATTGCGGCAGGTGGAACATCTGGCAGGGATAGACGTCGCCGACCTCGTCCACGCTGATCGCGCCGCCGCCCACCGCGCAGCGGCGGATGCCGCGTCCGCGGGCCGTCGCCAGTACCCGCTCGATCTCGCCCAGCGGCCGGACCCCGGGAATCTCGAACAGGGCGGCGTAATACTCCTCCCCGCTCAGGGCCAGCCCGGATTCGTCCGCGCCCCGCCCGGCCGGGAAGAACGGCTGGAAGGTGAGCCGCTCGCCGTAGCGCGCCACCAGGGCCGGCAGGTCGCCGCAGTTTTCCCGGTGCACGACGGTGGCTACCATGACGTTGGCGCCGGCCTCCAGCAGCAGGTCGATGGCCCGGACCACGGTGGCGAAATTGCCGGTGCCGCGGGTGCGGGCATGGCTCTCCTCGCGGCTGCCATCCAGGCTGACCTTGATCAGGTCGAAGCCGGCGGCCAGGGTTGCGGCGTTGCCCGGCGTGACCAGCATGCCGTTGGTCAACAGCGACACCGAATACCCCTTGACCCGCAGATGGCCGGCGAAGTCGAGACAGGCCGGATGCAGCAGCGGTTCGCCCCCCGACAGCACCCATTCGACGCCCGACGAAGCGGCCACCCCTTCGACCTGGCGGCACAAATCGGCCAGTTCGGTCAGCGACAGGATGCCCGCCGACCGGCCGCTGCCGGCATAACAGCTGGTGCAGCGCAGATTGCAGCGGTTGGTCAGGGCGACGTGGACGATCGACAGTCCCTGCCCGCCGCAGGCCTGGCGGCTATCGCCGGCCGGCGCGGCGTCGGGATCAGGGGCCGCGGTGCCGGCCCGGTCCAGCAGGCCGTGGCGCCCGGCGCGGGCCAGCAGATCGTCCACTTCGGCCGGATCGCCGCCCAGGCCGGCGACATGGGCGGCGATCTCGCCGGCCGAATGCTCGCCGGTGCACCGGCCCAGCACATAGGCGCCATTGCCGTTGACCACCAGCCAGTCGGGAATGCCGGGATTGAGGAAAAGGTGCCGGTCGCCCTTGCGGGTGTAGAACAGGTCGGGACGGAGGCGTGGGGCGAGGGTCACCGTCCGTGGCAGCCCATGCCCATCCCGCACATGCCGCCGCCGCCGCCGCATCCGTGGCCGATGCCGCACATGCCGCGTCCGCCGCTGCATCCCATGCCGGTTCCACACATGGCCTGGGCCTCGCTCATCCCCACGCTGACATGCCCGCCGCCCACCCGGACACCTTCCGCCGGGTCGAACCGCACCGAGGCCAGAAGGCCGGTGGAAAAACCCGTGACGGCCGCGGCCGTCCGCAAGAATTGCCGCCTGGTGCTGCCGGTCATGCCATCCCCTTCCATTGCGCGTATGGCAGGGTGATAATTTCATAGGTTGCAGGCGACGGCAAGGGCGGGAAGGATGCGCGTTCCGGTCTTGACGGCCGTTGCCGCTTGCGGGAGCCTTTGCAGGGGAGTTCGCTCGGAGTGGACGCGATGAGTGCCAAGACGGTCGCCGCCATATCGTTCCGTGACAATCACAGCCTCAGCATGGACGTCGAGGCAGTCAGCCGCATCGAGCTGACCCATCCGATGCGGCTGGAGGAAGGATTGTGGACCTGCGAGATGCTGATCCGTAGCGCCAACGGCACGGTGGCGCTGCAATTGCTGGCCGACGCGCCGGAGGCGCTGCGGGTGTCGCTGGCGGACGAGGAGTAGGAAAGATGGCTGAAGCTTTGGTGCGGGTCGGGATCGCCGACGGAATCGCGACCCTGACCTTGAACCGGCCGCAGGCGCGCAACGCGCTGTCGGTCGCCATGATGACCGAACTGGAGGCCGCCCTGGCTGCCACCGCCGCCGACCACGGGGTGCGGGCCGTGGTGCTGGCGGCCGAAGGCCCGGCCTTCTGCGCCGGTCACGACCTGAAGGAGATGCGGGCGCTGGAGGGGCGCGAGGCGATGGCGGCGGTGTTCGCCCAATGCTCGCGGATGATGACCGCCATCGTCCGCCACCCGCGGCCGGTGATCGCCAAGGTCCACGCCATGGCCACCGCCGCCGGCTGCCAGCTGGTGGCGTCCTGCGACCTGGCCTATGCCGCCGAGGAGGCCAAATTCGCCACCCCCGGCGTCAATATCGGCCTGTTCTGTTCCACGCCGATGGTCGCGCTGTCGCGCGCCGTGGCGCGCAAGCACGCCCTGGAGATGCTGCTCACCGGCCATCCCATCGATGCCGCCACCGCCGCCGCCTGGGGGCTGGTCAACCGGGTGGTGCCCTCCGGCGACCTCGACCGGGTGGTGGCCGAAACCGCCGCCCTGGTGGCGGCCAAGTCGCCCTATACCCTGAAGGTCGGCAAGGAAGCCTTCTACCGGCAGGTGGAGATGCCGCTGGACGAGGCCTATGCCTACGCCGCGCAGGTGATGACCGAGAACCTGCTGGCCCACGATGCCGCCGAGGGGATCGACGCCTTTCTGGCCAAGCGGCCGCCCTGCTGGCGGGGAGAGTAGCCCCTCTCCCCGCCGGGGCGCCGGTCAGTGCAGGGTTTGGCTCCAGCTGTCCACCTGGCGTTCCGCCTCTTCCCTGGTGCAGCCGTAGCGCTGTTGGAGGCGGCCGACCAGCTGGTCGCGTTCGCCTGCCATGCGGTCGAGGTCGTCGTCGGTCAGGTCGCCCCACTGCGCCTTGACCTTACCCCGGAATTCCTTCCAGCTGCCTTTGACTTGATCCCAGTTCATCGCGGCCTCCATGCGGCTGATGACGCGCCAACACGCCGCGGCGGGGCCGGGTTCCCTCCTTGGTGGCGCGGCGGCGCCGAACGGGAGTAGGCTTAAGGCAATGGCAACCCTGAAGAAGCATTCCATCCTGATCGCCGGCCACGCCACCAGCATCTCGCTGGAGGAGGAGTTCTGGGCCGCGCTGCGGCAGATCGCCGCCGCCGACGGCGTCTCGCTCAACCGGCTGGTCGCCGACGTGGACAGCGCGCGCGACGGCAACCTGTCGTCGGCACTCCGGCTGTTCGTGCTGCGCCGCCTTCAGGCCGATTTGGCAAGATCCACCACGGAGAACCCGCCATGAACCTGTCCACCCGCTATCTGGGACTGACACTGAACACCCCCCTGGTCGCCGCGGCGTCGACGCTGTGCGGCGAGGTGGGGGCGATCCGCCGGCTGGAGGATGCCGGTGCGGGGGCGGTGGTGCTGCCCTCGATCTTTCAGGAAGAAATCGACCACGAGCTGGAAGAGGTGGACCGCCTGCTGGCCGAGACGGGGGCCGAGGCGCTGTCCTATCTGCCGCCGGGCCTGGCCGACCTGGGTGGGCCGGAGGGCTATCTCAAGCTGGTGCGGCGGGCGCGCGAGGCGGTGGACATTCCGGTGATCGCCAGCCTCAACGGCGCGGCGCAGAGCGGCTGGGTCGATTACGCCCGCCAGATCGAGCAGGCGGGGGCCAGCGCCATCGAACTCAACGTCTTCTACCTGCCCACCGACCTGTCGCTGCCGGGGGTCGAGGTGGAACGCCGCCACATCGCCATCCTCAAGGCGGTCAAGGGCGCGGTGTCGATCCCGGTCGCCATCAAACTCAGTCCCTATTTCAGCTCCGTCGGCCATCTGGTGGGCGAACTGGACCGGGCCGGGGCCGACGGCTTCGTGCTGTTCAACCGCTTCTATCAACCCGACATCGATCTGGAGGAACTGAAGCCGGTCCGCGACCTGCGGCTCAGCCATCGCGGCGAAATCCGCCTGCCGCTGTTGTGGATTGCCGCCCTGGCCGGTCGGGTCAAGGGGTCGCTGGCCGCCAGCAGCGGCGTGCAGACGGCGGCCGAGGTGGTCAAATACCTGTTCGCCGGTGCCGACGTGGTCTGCACCGCCTCGGCCCTGATCCGCCACGGGGCCGGTTACATGAAAACCCTGCTGGACGGACTGGTGGCCGATCTGGAAGCCCGCGAAGCCGCCTCGGTGGACGAGATACGTGGCCGGCTGAGCCGGGCCAGCGTGGCGGAACCGGAAATCTACGACCGCGCCAATTACATGAAGATCATCCGCACCGGCCATACGGCCGCGGGCGAGTTATGATCCGCCCGCCCCCGGCGGAACCGGCCGGGGGCGGTGCCTTCCTCCGGCGGATCGGTCCGTTCAGCGCTTCAGGCGGCTGACCACGAACCAGGCGAGGCCGCCCGAAATCAGCAGGATGCCCACCATGAAGCCGAGGGCGATATACGCGTTGGTATCGAGAATCATGACCTGTCCCCCAAATCGTCCAAGTGCACGATGCCGGGAAGCCTATCAGCCTCCGGGCGGGACGGCTTTGATCTGGATCATATAAGGAGAGGATAATGGGCCGATGCCTCCCGCGGCTGCGCGGGCGCGGCACCGTCGCCGGCCGTTGTCGGCGACCCGGCCGCCTGCTATCGTCCGGCCCTTGTGAACGCTTGCGGAGACCGCTGTCATGAACCAAGTCAGGATCGCCATCCTCGGAGCGAGCGGCTATACCGGCGCCGAGCTGGTGCGCCTGCTCGCGCTACATCCCCAGGCCCGCATCGCCGCCATGACCGGCGACCGCAAGGCCGGCCAGCCGATGGCGGCGGTGTTTCCCCATCTGGCCGGGCTGGACCTGCCCGACCTTGTGACCATCGATCAGGTGGATTTCGCCGGCCTGGACGCGGTGTTCTGCGCCTTGCCGCACGGCACCACCCAGGAGGTGATCGCCGCCCTGCCCGCCACCGTCAAGGTGATCGACCTGTCGGCCGATTTCCGGCTGGCGGATGTCGGGACCTATGCGCAATGGTACGGCCACGAGCACCGCGCCCCCGACCTCCAGCGCGACGCGGTCTACGGCCTGGTCGAACTGGCGCGCGCCCAGGTCAGGGAGGCGCGGCTGGTCGCCAATCCCGGCTGCTATCCCACCGCGTCGCAACTGCCGTTGATCCCGCTGATCGCGGCCGGGGCCATCGCCGCCGACGACATCATCATCGACGCCAAGTCGGGGACGTCCGGCGCCGGACGTTCGGCGAAGGAGGCCAACCTGTTCTGCGAGGTGGCCGACGGCATCCATCCCTACGGCATCGCCAGCCACCGCCACGCCCCCGAGATCGAACAGGGGCTGTCGCAGGCGGCGGGGCGGCCGGTGATGGTCAATTTCACCCCCCACCTGATGCCGATGAGCCGCGGCATCCTCACCACCATCTACGCCCGCGCCGCCCGGGGCCTGAAGGCCGCCGACCTGCGCGCCATCCTGGCCGACAGCTACCGCGGCGAGCCCTTCGTGCGCGTGCTGCCGCCGGGCGTCGCGCCGGCCACCCGGCATGTGCGCGGCTCGAATTTCTGCCTGATCAACGCCTTCGACGACCGCCTGCCCGGCCGGGTGATCCTGTGCGCCGCCATCGACAACCTGGTCAAGGGCGCCTCGGGCCAGGCGATCCAGAATTTCAACGTCATGTTCGGCCTGCCGGAGACCACCGCGCTGGCCCAGCAGCCGATGTTCCCCTAGGGCCGGCCATGGCAAGCCCCATCATCCTGCCCTACCAGGGCACCCACCCCACCATCCACGCCGAGGCGTTCGTCGCGCCCGGCGCGGTGGTGGTCGGCGACGTGGTGATCGGCGCCGGCTCCAGCGTTTGGTTCAACTGCACCATCCGCGGCGACGTCCACTTCATCCGGATCGGCGAGCGCACCAACATCCAGGACGGCACGGTCGTCCATGTGACCAGCAACAAGTTCCCCACCATCATCGGGTCGGACATCACCATCGGTCATGGCGCCATCCTGCACGCCTGCACCCTGGAAGACGGCTGTTTCATCGGGATGGGCGCCACCATCCTGGACGGCGCCGTGGTGGAATCCCGGGCGATGGTGGCGGCCGGTGCGGTGGTCACCCCCGGCAAGCGGGTCAAGAGCGGCGAGTTGTGGGCCGGCAGCCCGGCGAAGCTGTTGCGGCCGCTGAGTCCCGACGATATCGCCTTCTTCCCGGTTTCGGCCGCCAATTATCGCGACTTGGCCGCGCGCTACCGCGCCGAACTGGGCTGACGGGGTCGCCATGCGCGCCGGACGTTTCAGGGCCGGCTTGCTGTCGCGGCTGGGCCGCAGCGTGCGCCGCCTGGTGGCGGGCCGGCGCGGCGACGATGCTCCGGCGGCGCGGATTGCGGCGGCGGAAGATCGCGAAGGCCGGCTGGTGGACGAGGATTTCCGCCTGTCCATCGACACCCTGCGCCAGGATCAGGACGGCCGCTTCCAGACCAAGCTCCAGATCATCTCGCTGATCGAGTTCCGCGAGGCGGTGGGCGAACGCTGGCCGCGGGTGGCCGACAAGGTGATGATGATCGCCGAAGGGGTGATCAACGCCCATATCGGGGCCGGCAACCTGTTCACCCGCCAGGGGCAGGACTTCTTCGTCCTGGTGTTCCGCACCTGCCCGCAGCCCGAGGGTCGCCGCCGCGCCCTGATGATCGCCCAGGACCTGGGCGTCCGGCTGCTGGGCGACCAGTTCATCGGCCTGGAACGGCCCCTCGCCCTGGCCGCCGAACTGGCCCTGGCCGACGCGGTCAACGACGACGGCAGCTTCAACCTGGCCGCCATCCACACCGCGGTGGGCGAAATGCGGGCATTCCTGGCGGAAAGTGCGGCCCCGGCGGCCGGAGGGTTGCGCCGCTCGCTGATGCCCGGTGCGCCGCCGCCGCACGTGGCCGCCGCCGGCGCGCCGATTCCATCGGCGCCATCGGAACTGGAGCGCCCGATCGGCGCGGGGCCGGACCCGGCATGGCAGCCCATCGTCTCGCACCGCCGCCGCGCCCGAGGCGACGACGATCCGAGTTGGGTGCCGGTTCAGGCGGCATCCGGCGGGGGAGCGCCGGCCACCGTTTCTCCGGCTCCGGCGGCGCCGCCGGTCCGCCGGCCGCCGGCCGTCCTGGGGGCGGCGGCGCCGCCGCTGCCGGCCGATTCCCGGCTGTCGCTGCTGTGGCGGCCCACCTGGTGGGCCGCGGCCGAGGCGGTTGCCTTGTACAAGGCCCAGATCCAGCGTTGCGACCGCGAGGGCGAGCCGCCGCTGGAAGGCAGCCGCGCCTATCCGCCCGACCGCGACGGGGCGGCCGTGCTGGACCGTGCCACGGTGGCGGGGGCGGCCGCCGAGTTGCGCGCCAATCCCGCGGCGCGCAACATCCTGATCGTGCCCCTGCACTGGGCGTCGGCGAGTTCGGCCCAGCGCATGTCGATCACCGCGCCGCTGGCCGAAGCCGGGCGGGCCGGCCGGGTCATCGTCGAACTGTTCGGCCAGCCGGCCGACGTGGCGCCTCGGGTCCTCGAAGACGCGGTGCGCGCCGTCCGTTCCCTTGGCCGCGAGGTGGTGCTGCGCGTCCAGTTCGCCGCTCCGTCGGCGGGGTTGGCGGCCGATTGCGGCTGTTCGGCCATCGGCGTCGATCTGGCCGACCTGGCGCCGGCCGAGCGGAGCGACGACCGCGGCATTCTGGAGCACCTGGCCAGCCTGGCCCAGGCGGCCGGCCGGGCGCGGCTCGGGTGCTACGTGTGGGGCGTCCGCCACCGCCGGGTGGTTGTGGGGGCCATCCAGGGCGGCTTCGCCATGGTCAACGGGGCGGCCCTGATGAAGGACCTCGACCAGCCGGGCCGGGTCCTGCCCGCTCCCAAATCCCGCTTCGTGTTGCCGGCCTGATGCAGGCGCGCTGCTTCCCGATTTCGGCCTTCGCCCTGCTGGCGGTCGTGGTCGGTTCCAGTCTCGACGCGGTGACCGGCTGGCAATGGGCGGCGGGGTTGGCCGGCGCGTCCTTCGCGTTCTATGCCCTGATGGAACTTCCCCGCACCGGCCGGCGCGGCCTGGTGATGCTGGCGGCGGCGGGGCTGGCGGCGCTGGCCTGCCTGGCGCTGCGTCCGGCGCCTCTCGCCATCCTGGCCCGCGCGCTGGAGCGGGCCGCCGCCCTGGCCGGCCTGTTCACCGCCCTCGGCTTCCTGCGCGAGGCCGCGGAGAGTTCTCCGCTGGTCTACGATTGCGGCGGTCTGCTGGTGCGCCAGCCGCCGGGACGACGCTATCTGGTTCTGTCCTGGGGCGGCCATCTGGTGTCTCTGGTGCTGAATTTCGGCGTGCTTTCGCTGCTGGGCACCATGGTGGTGCGCGGCAACACCGTCGCCGCCGCCGGTGGAGACGAAGGCGTGGTCGCCATTCGCACCCGGCGGATGATGACCGCGCTGTTGCGCGGCTTCGCCACCATGACCGTGTGGTCGCCGCTGTCGGTGTCGTTCGCCGTCACCCAGACGGTGGTGCATGGTCTGCCGTGGTCGCGGCTGTTGCCGTTGCAAATGGGGCTGGCGCTGTTGCTGCAACTGCTGGGCTGGCTGATGGACCGCGCCGCCTATCCGCCGGCTGCCGTCCCGGCTCCGTCGTCCGGCGGCTGGGGCGCGCTGGTCCGCCTGGGGCTGCTGGTCGCCGCGGTGGTCGCCGCGTCGGTGGTGGTGGCGGAGATGCTGGGCGTGCGGCTGACCACCGGCGCGGTGCTGGTGGTGCCGTGGGCGGCGCTGGCCTGGCTGGTGGTTCAGCATGGCGCCGAAGGGCCGGCCGGGGCATTGGTGGCGGCCGGTGACCGGCTGGCCCGCCGGCTGGCGGTCTCCCTGCCCAATCTGCGCGACGAACTGGCGGTGGTCGGCGGTGCGATGTTCTTTGGGACCGTGCTGGCCGCCTTTATCACGCCGGCCGTCACCGCCCGGCTGGTCGGGGCGCTCGGCCTGCCGCCGCTGGCCCTGACCATCCTGCTGGCCTGGGTGGTTATGGGGCTGGCTCAGGTCGGGCTGTCGCAGATCGTCACTGTCACCCTGCTGGGCAGTGCGCTTGCCGATCTCAGCCGGCTGGGGGTCGATCCGCTGGTGCTGGCCAGCGGGCTGATGGGGGCCTGGGCGCTGTCGGCCTGTTCCACCCCGGTGGGCGCCGCCACCCTGACCATCGCCCGGCTGGCCGACGTGCCGGTCGGCACGGTGGCCCGCGCGTGGAACGGGCGCTATGTCCTGGGAGGCGGCCTGCTGCTGGCCGCCTGGATGGCCGGGTTGCACGTCCTGCTCCCTCATCTGGGATAATCCAGCCCGTTTGCACCGGCGTCCGCCTGCTCCTACACTGGCAGGGGTGGCCACCAATGGAAGCCCGCCCCATGAAAAAGAAGACTGCCCTTGCCGCCGGCGCGGCGCTGGTCGCGCTGATCCTGCTGGCCGTGATCGCGCCCGCGGTGGTCGATTGGAACCGCTACAAGCCGGATGTCGTCGCTCGGCTGGGGGCGGAGCTGGGCCGTCCGGTGACCATCGGCGGGCCGTTGCGCCTGCGGCTGCTGCCTCGCCCCACTGCCACCGCCGAAGGAGTGGCTGTCGGCAACCTGCCTGGGGTGCAGCCGGCCGAGATGGCCTCCATCCCCGCCCTGCACATCCGGTTGCGTCTGCTGCCGCTGCTGACCGGACGGGTCGAGGTGGCGGCGGTCGCCCTCGACCGCCCCGTCCTCCATCTCCGGCGCCTGCCCGACGGCCGCGCCAATTGGCGGTTCACTCCTGCCGCGCCGACGCCGGCGGCTGGCGCGGCGCACCCCTCGGCGCCCTCCGTACCGGCTCCGGCCGTCCCTCCTGCCGCCAAGCCGGCGGCGAAACTGCCCATCGGCGCGGTGGAGGTTTCCGACGGGACGCTGACCTACCAGTCGGGCGACGGCGCCCCGCTGCGCGTGGACGGCATAACCGCCCGCCTGACCATGGATGGGGCCGCCGGGCCGTTCGCCGCCAAGGGCTCGGCCCGCTGGGGGGAAACGGTGCTGACGGTGGCCGGTCGCCTCGGCCGTCTGGTTCCCGACCAGCCGGCCTCCCTGGCCTTGACCATTGGTCTGCCCGGCGCCGACGCCAAGCTGGCGGTGGCCGGCACGGCGACCGACCGGTCCCGGGGCCGGCCGGGCGGCCTGGACCTGGCCGGCCGCGTCACCCTGTCGGTGCCATCGCCGGACGGTTTGTCCAAGGCGCTGGGCGGGCCGGCCCGGCTGCCGCTGTCCGGCCCCTTGATCGGCGAGGCGCGGCTGGCGGCCAATGCCGAGGAGGCCTCGCTACGCGATCTGGTGCTGACCGCCGGCCCCATCCAGGGCAAGGGCAGCATCGTCGCCGCCCTGGTCGGGGAGCCGCGCATCGATATCGGCCTGACGGTTCCCAGCCTGGACCTTGATGCCCTGGCGCGGCGGCCGGCCGGCCCGCCGACCGCCGCTCCGCGCCCTGCGGCGCCGGCGGCGGGCGGGACGGGCGGCGGCGTTTCCGTTCCGGCGGCGCCCCAGGGCCGTTTCGCCCTGCCCGCGAATCTGTTCATCAACGGCGAACTGGCCATCGGCGCGCTGTCCTGGCATGGGCAGGTGGCGCGGCAGGCCAGTCTGCACGCCACCCTCGACGAGGGGGAACTGGTGGTCGAGCGGGCCGGCGTGCTGCTGCCGGGCGGCACGGAGGTCAAGGCCGAAGGCACGCTGGCCGCCCGCAACGGCCAGCCGGCCCTCGACGGTCACCTGGGGGTGACGGCCGACGACCTGCGCGAGGCGCTGGCCTGGGCGGGGATGACGGCCGCTTCGGTGCCCGCCGACCGGCTGCACCGCTTCGCGTTGGATGCCGCCTTGGCCGGAACCCCGCAGGCGGTGGTCCTCGACCATCTGCGCGCCAGCCTTGACGCCATGACCGCCACCGGCCGCGCCACCCTGTCCCTGGCGGGGCCCCGTCCGGCGCTGTCGCTGGCCCTCGCCGCCGACCATGTCGATCTCGACGCCTATCTGCCGCGCCGGCCGGAACCGGCCACCGCGCCGCCGCAATCCCGTTCGGCATCGACCGCACCCGCCCCGGTCCCCTCCGTCCCGCCGCCCGCCCCGCCTCTGGGGCCCGTCGCCCTGCCGATGGATGCGGCGGTCGACCTGCAAATCCATCACCTGCTCTACCGGCGCGTCGCGGTGGAGGATGCCGGCCTGTCCGCGTCCCTGACCGACGGCACGCTGGCAGTCCGCCGGGCGGAAGCTCAGATCGGCGGCAGCACGCTGAAGGCGACGGGCGCGATGCGCGGGCTTGATACCGCCACCCCGCGGCTGGATGCCTTCATACTCCAGGTGGACAGTCCGCAGCCCGGGCGGCTGGCCCGCGCCTTCGGCCTGAACGCGGTGCCCGCCCTCGACCGCCTGGGGGCGCTGACCGCCGGGGCCAGCCTGGCCGGCGGCCCCGATGTCCTCGACGCCAAGCTGCGGGCGGCGGCCGGCGATCTGGTGGTGACCGCCGACGGCAAGGTCGCCACCCCCCTGGGGGCGCCGCGGGTCGATTTGGACGTGGGCGCCCATGCCGACAGCGCCGGCTCGGTGCTGCGGCTGCTGACCGGCAAGCCGCCGCGACGCGCGGTTGCCGGCCCGGTGGGCCTGTCCGCGCGGGTGGCCGGCGATGGGCGGGCGCTGGATGTGTCGGCCCTCGACCTGCGGTTGGGAACGGTCCGGCTGACCGGATCGGGGCAGGCCAACCTGACGGGGACGCGGCCGATGGTGACGGCGACGCTGGCCGGAAACGCCATCGATCTCGACCAGATCCTGGGGGCCGAGCGCAGCGGCGCGCTGTGGCCGGCCGCAATGCCGGCCGGCCTGCGGTTCCCGGCCGCTCCCGCCCGCCCGCCGGTGTTGCGGGTCGTGCCGGCCGCGGCCGGCGGGGAGGCCCACGGAACGCCGTTCTCCCCGGCGCCGCTCGACCTGGACTTTCTGCGGGCGGTGGACGGCGTGGTCGATTTCCGCGCCGAGGCCCTGGCCTGGAGGGGCTGGCAGCTGGGGGCGCCGGTGGCCCATCTGGTGCTGGACAACGGCATCGCCACCCTCGACAGGCTGCAGGGCAAGCTGCTGGGCGGCACGCTCGCCATGACCCTGCGCCTGTCGGGCGGGACCTTGCCGCAACTGACCGGCGCCATGACGGTGGCCGGCGCCGACCTCGGGCAGGTGGGGCAGGGAAGCGCTCCGATCCGGGTGACCAGGGGCCTGCTGGATGCCGATGCCCGTTTCGCCGCCGCCGGACGCAGCAGCGCCGACATGGCCGCCCGCCTGAACGGCGAGGGCAAGCTGGCGGTACGCAACGGCGTGGTCGCCGGGTTCGACCTGCCGGCGGTGGACCGCCAATTGACCAATCTGCGCAACATCGGCAGCCTGCTGGGCTTGGTCCAGGCCGGCCTGTCGGGCGGCACGACCGCCTTTTCCTCGCTGGCCGCCAGTTTCCATGCCGCCAATGGGGTGGTGACCACCCGCGATGCCCGGCTGGACGCCCAAGGCGGCACCGCCACCGGCGTGGCGACGATCGACCTGCCGCGCTGGACGCTGAACAGCCGGGTGGATATCCGGCTGGCCACCGCCACCGCGCCGCCGCTCGGCCTGCGGTTCGAGGGGCCGCTCGAC
>JAKAFA010000316.1 GCA_021818185.1 Pseudomonadota bacterium
TGGAAGAC
This sequence comes from Pseudomonadota bacterium, assembly GCA_021818185.1. Lineage (GTDB taxonomy): Bacteria > Pseudomonadota > Alphaproteobacteria > Rhodospirillales > Magnetospirillaceae > JAKAFA01. Next base: position 9 of record JAKAFA010000316.1, read on the forward strand.
GGGCTTCCAGCCGGTGTTGTGGGTTCCTGCGGGGCGCTGGATCAAGGCGAGGAAATTTAGCCGCCGGCCAGCCCGAACTGGGGCTTTTTCAGGCGGCGGATAGCGGGGCCGCCCCCGGCCGTCGCCACCGTTTGCCTAATCCAGCCGATGCACTTATACCATACGCGCCCACTTGGCGTTTTTTTCCCGCGAGCACTGGGGAGGTGGCGGGTCATCCGAGGATTGGGACAGGCGATGAAGATTATCACGGCCGATGGGAACGCGTCCTGGACGCGAAGCCTGCTGAGTGCCCTCCCCGACGGGGTGGACTGCCACTGGCTGCGGCTACGGAGCCTCGGCGCTGGGCGGGCGGGGCTGGCGTCGGCGGCGCTGCGGTCGCTGCGTGCGCCAATTAGGGTCGCGGCGGACCGGTACGAGCACACCCGCGTCATCGCGGGCTGGGGGCGGGCCTACCGCCTCTCGTCCGGGGCGGTGGCGAGGTGGGCAGCGAAGGTGTCCAGCCAGCCGCCCCGCAGGGGCGAGGTCTGCGTGGTCTACACGGTGCCGCAGTACGCGGGCGTGGCCGCGCTTCTCCGGGGTCGGCCCGGGCTGCGGCAGATTTATTACCCCTACGACTGGTACCAGGGTTACGCCTGGGATGTTGCGGCGGTGGAACGCTGGGAGGCGGAATTGGTCCAGCATTGTGACCAAGTGATTGCCATCTCAAGGAGACTCGCGGCCGATTTCGCCGCGCAGGGCGCAAGGAAAGTCCTTTACCTTCCGAACGCCGCCAGCGACATCACACCTGGGGCCCCGGAAAAGCCGCACCAGCTTGAGCGTCCCGAAAGGGGTCTGCTGGTGGGCTGCATCGGGCAGATATCGGGCTCGTACGACTGGCCACTGATCGAGGAAGTCCTGCGGTTGCGGCGCGAAGATAAGTTCGTGTTCATCGGGCCGATCCTGGAGCCGCCTGGCCCGCAACGGACGCTGATTGAAAGGGTGCTCTCGGTGGCAAATGTCTGCTGGACGGGCCCCAAGCCCCATGCCGAACTGCCCAGTTACACCAAGGCCTTCGACGTCTGCTGGAACCCCTTAGCGATGACGCCTTTTAACGACCGCCGCTCGCCCCTGCGGCTTTACGACTACCTTGCGACCAATAAGCCGGTACTTTCCACACCGGTTTCCGAGGCATTCGCGCATCTGCCGCACCTGATTATCGCGGCAAACGCCGCCGAGACGGTTTCTCGGCTTAAAGAGGTCGCCGAGGGCGTACACGTCGTGGACGAAAGGACAAGGGCGGAGTACATTTCTAAGAACACTTGGAGGGTCCGCGCGGCGGAATTGGTCAGGTTGCTTTCAGGGGCGGAGGGCTGATTGAAAATAGCCTCTTATGTGCAGATGAACCGCTTGATTAACCCAACGGGCGTCGGCAAGCATATCATCAACGTCCTGCCGGCGATCGCTGGCCGGCCCGGGTTGGAGCTGTCTCTTATGACCAGCCGGCAATATCTTGGGCCAGACGGGAAACTTCCAGCAACAAACCCGCTCTCTGGCCTGCCTGTGGCTGGCATACCGCTGCCCCAGAAGGCTCTTGACATCCTTTGGCTCGGTGCTGGCGCGCCATCGGCCGACCGCTGGGCGGGCGGGGCGGATTGGATTTATTGCCCAGTTGAGACGCCGGTGCCTTCGCGGCACGCTCGCCTGGCCGTCACGTGCCATTGCCTGAATATGCTCGAGGCGGACTTGCCTTGGTCGGCTGCAGCCGATACACGCACGAACCGAAGATGGTGGCGCCGCCGAATGGACGCCATCAGGCGGAAAGCCGAAATCGTGTTTGTAGTTTCCGAATTTTTGCGGGATCGCACCGCAGCGCTTGCCGGAATCTCCCCCAATCGGATGGTCGTCGTGGGCAATGGGGCGGAAAAGGATTATTTCGCCGTCGCCGAAACACCGCGCCGACCGGTTCACCGGCCCTATCTCATAGCCGTGGGCGGCCTGACGGCGCGCAAAGGGGCACCATTGATTCTCGGCACCGCCCGCGCCTTGCTGGAGCGGCGGTCCGAGATTGAAGTCTGGGTGGCGGGTAAGAGCGAGCCGAACTATGCGGCCGAGGCGAAGGCGCTGCCGAATTTGCGGCAGCTTGGCTACAAGGGGCTCGACGAATTGCCGCGGCTGGTGCGGGATGCCGTCGCCCTCATTTTTCCATCCCGGTACGACACCTTCGGCATTCCCGCCGTCGAATCTATGGCGGCCGGGACGCCGCCAATTGTGTCGCATTGGGCGGGGCTTCCAGAGGTGGTCGGCGACGGTGGGATCGTTCTTAACAATGGTAGCGGCGGCGGAGAAATTGCTGACATTGTTGTCGACCTGGCCACGAACGGGCGGCTCCGTGCCGAGGTCGCGGCGCGGGGGAGGCAGCGGGCAAAGCGGTTCACTTGGGAGGCCTGTGCAGATCGTATTGTGGATGCGCTCAAGAGGCCTTAGCGAGACGCGGGCCTATTGAAAACCGCCACCCAATTTTCGAGCTCCACCGCGCTGGCCGCAGATGGGTCTGTGGGGACCAATCCACCGTTTTGCTGGATCCGAAAAAGTGAGAAACCTCGCTCCGCCAGAAACTCCGCCGCTGCGGCGGGATCGAAGCCGGCAGCCACCGCCACGGCCGGGCAAACCTCAAAATACACCACGCTTACCAGGCCGTCCCTGATTAAATCCGCCGCGCCGCGGAAAACTGGCAGCTCGTAGCCCTCAACGTCAACCTTTAGAAGCGCGACGCGGTCGATGGCCTCCTCTTCCACCAATCCGGAGAGCGTAGTGCACTTGACCCGTAAATTGCCGGCTGCGCCGCCCTCGGAAATATGGCAGGTGGCGCTGCTCCCCGTGTCCGTCGCAAACCATATCTCGCCAATCCTGTCCGCAACCGCCACATCCCTGACCCCAATGTTGATGCAGCCATTCGCCTCCGCGCTGCGCCGCAGTTGTGCGCACGTGGTGGGATTGGCCTCGATACTCAGAAGCCTGCGGTCGGGGAACCGCCGCGCCAACGTTATCGACACGGCACCCATGTTCGCGCCGACGTCAACAATCGCGCCCGGCCCGAGAACATGGCTTTGAAGGAAGTGCATCTCTCCCGGACCGATCGCGGGCGCGCAACTTTGGTATTCGGTAAAGGTGCGGAGCCCCCCGAGAATCACGCCCCCATAAAGCTCGCGGCACGCCGACGCCCCTTACTATCGGCTTCGGGTTTGATTTGCTTGCCAATTTTTTGGGCGCGGCTGCCGCGGGCGGCCGCTGGGGCCCAGCCGCCGGCAAGGGGAATTTGCGAAAGCGACCAAAATACCGTGTTTCATCTCTCGCTTAATCTCGTTGTTATCAACGGGTAGCCCATTCTGATATGCGGCGAAGGCTTCGGCGCACCTCGACATACGGTCCGGAAGGCAGGCACCGCCTAACCCGAATATTTCATCAGTGTAGTGGTTTGTGCGCTTGCGCATAGGCCTTGCACCCTGTAAAATCACGGTGTTTGAAGCGTTTTCGGATTTTGCAAGGAGGCAAGGCCATGTTGAC
>JAKAFA010000317.1 GCA_021818185.1 Pseudomonadota bacterium
TCCGCGCCAGCGCCGACATCACCTTCACGGCCGGCGCCCGGTGATCGCGCCGGCAAGGCGGGCCGGCGCGCAATGGGCGGGGTTGCTGGCCCTGTCGCTGGTGGCCATCGCCGCCCTGGAAGCGGTGCGCCTGCCGGCGGCGCTGTTCCTGGGGCCGATGATCGCGGCCATTACCGTGTCGATGGCCGGGGCGTCGATTCGCCTGCCGGCCAACGCCTTCGTCGCCGCCCAGGCGGTGATGGGCTGCCTGATCGCCCGCGCCATCCCGCTGTCCAGCCTGGGGGAATTGCTGCGCAACGGACCGCTGTTTCTGGCCGGCATCCTGTCGGTGGTGGCGGTCAGCGCCGGCCTCGGCTGGCTGCTGGCCCGTTGGCGGGTGCTGCCCGGCACCTGCGCCGTCTGGGGCTCGTCGCCCGGCGCGGCGACCGCGATGATCCTGCTGGCCGAGGCCTACGGCGCCGACATGCGGCTGGTGGCGGTGATGCAGTATGCGCGGGTGATCTGCGTCGCCGCCGCCGCTTCGCTGGTGGCGCGGGCCTATACCCCGGTCGCGGCCGGCGGCGCGGCGGGCATGGTGTGGTTTCCCGCCGTCGCCTGGGGCCCGCTGGCCGCCACCTTGGCGGTGGCGGCGGGTGGCGCCCTGGTGGCGCGGCGCTTGCGCATTCCCGCCGGGCCGCTGCTCCTGCCCCTGGCGGCCGGCGTGGTCCTGCATGATGCCGGCTGGCTGCGCATCGAATTGCCGCCGTGGCTGCTGGCCGTCTGCTATGCCGGCATCGGCTGGAGCGTCGGCCTGCGCTTCACCCGCCCGGTCCTGGTCTACGCCGCGCGGGCGCTGCCCCGCATCCTGGTGGCGATCCTGGTGATGATCGCGCTTTGTGCGCTGTTCGCCGCCCTGCTGGTGGCGCTGGCCGGGGTGGACCCGCTGACCGCCTATCTCGCCACCTCGCCGGGCGGCGCCGATTCGGTGGCGATCATCGCCAATTCCACCAAGGTGGATCTGCCCTTCGTCATGGCCATGCAGACCGCCCGCCTGGTGATCGTGCTGCTGACCGGTCCGGCGATCGCCCGCTTCATCGCCCGGCGGGTGGAGAAATCCTAATCCGCCGGCCACAGCCAGGCGGCGCCGCGTACGCCCGATGAATCGCCGTGGCGCGGCGGCAGCAGGCGGGTGCGGACCGTGTCGGAAAAGATGTAATCGCTCCACCGGGCCGGCACCGTGTCGTAGAGACCGGCCAGCTTGGACAGGCCGCCGCCCAGCACGATCACCTCGGGGTCCAGCAGGTTGACGACGGTGGCGAGCGCGCGGGCCAGCCGGTCGGCGTGGCGGGCCAGCGACTCCCGGGCGACGGCATCGCCCTCGGCCGCCCGCTCGGCGATGGCGGCGGCGGTCAGGCCGCGGCCGTCGTCGCGGGCCAGCCCCGGCCCCGACAGAAAGGTCTCGATGCAGCCGCGGCGGCCGCAGTAACAGGCGGGGCCGGGCCGTTCGGCGTCGGTAGACCAGGGCAGGGGATTGTGGCCCCATTCGCCGGCGATGGCATTGGGCCCGGCCAGCACCCGGCCGTGGACCACGATGCCGCCGCCGGTTCCGGTGCCCAGGATCACCCCGAACACGGTGGCCGCTCCCGCTCCGGCGCCGTCGGTCGCCTCGGACAGGGCGAAGCAATCGGCATCGTTGGCCAGACGCACCGGCCGCCCCAGGGCGGCTTCCAGGTCGCGGTCCAGCGGCTTGCCGATCAACCAGGTGGAATTCGCGTTCTTGACCAAGCCGGTGGCCGGGCTGATGGCGCCCGGAATACCCACGCCGACGGTGGCGCCCCCCGTGGGGCCGTTCGGGGCTGCGGTCGCCAACTCGCCCTCAAGGGCGGCGACCAGGCCGGCTATGGTGCGGATGGTGCCGTCGTAGCTGTCGCGCTGGGTGGCGACCCGCCGGCGGGCCAGTTCCCGGCCGGCGGCGTCGAGCGCCACGGCCTCGGTCTTGGTCCCGCCCAGGTCGATGCCGATCCGCAGGCGCATGGCGGCGGGCCGTTCAGGCCGCGCAGCTTTGTTCGGTCTTGTCGCAATACAGGTGGTACAGGGTCTCGATCACCGCCGCCGCTTCCGTTCCCGCCAGGGAGTAGAAGATGGTCTGGGCCTGGCGCCGGGTCTGGACCAGGGAATCGCGGCGCAGGCGCGCCAGATGCTGGGAGAGCGCCGACTGCGACAGGCCGATGACCCGTTCCAGTTCGCCCACCGACCGCTCGCCGTTCTGGAGCTGGCAGAGGATCATCAGGCGGTGCTCGTTGCTCATCGCCTTAAGCAGGGTGCTCGCCCGCCGCGCACTATCCTGAAGCTTCTCCAAATCCATAGCGCCGATGCCCTTTTGCAGTGTACCCACATATATAATACCACTCATGTTGGTTTTTCAATAATTCCCCGGGGCGTACTCCTGCATGTCAGGGGAGCGATCTGTCATCCCCATACTTTTCGTGTGGAATTGTGCGTTGCAGCGCGCCCGCGGGCCTTTGGCGGCCCGCGGGTACGCGCTCAGCCGTGGGCGGCGACCAGGGGTTGGCCCAGGGCGGCCAGGACGCAGGCGACGATATGCGGGGCGTTGAGCCCGGCATGGTCGTACTGGGCCTTGGGGGCGTCGTGGTCAAGGAAGCGGTCGGGCAGCGCCAGCGGCCGTACCTTGAGCCCGCGGTCCAGCAATCCGGCATGGGCCAGGAAATGCAGGACATGGCTGCCAAAGCCGCCCACCGCGTTCTCCTCGACGGTGACCAGGACCTCGTGCTCGCGCGCCAGGCGCAGCACCAGATCCTCGTCCAGCGGCTTCAGGAAGCGGGCGTCGGCCACGGTGGCCGACAGGCCGCGGCCGGCCAGGTCGTCGGCCGCCTTCAGGCACTCGGCCAGGCGGGTGCCGATGGACAGCAGCGCCACCTTGGAGCCCTCGCGCAGGACGCGCCCCTTGCCGATGGGCAGCACGCTGCCGCGCTCCGGCAGATCCAGGCCGACCCCTTCGCCGCGCGGATAGCGGAAGGCGGTGGGGCGGTCGTCGGTGGCGGCGGCGGTGGCGACCATGTGCATCAGCTCGGCCTCATCGGCCGGCGCCATGATCACCATGTCGGGGATGCAGCCCAGGAAGGACATGTCGTAGGCGCCGGCATGGGTGGCACCGTCCGCCCCCACCAGGCCGGCGCGGTCGATGGCGAAGCGCACCGGCAGATGCTGCAACGCCACATCGTGCACCAGCTGATCGTAGCCGCGCTGGAGGAAGCTGGAATACAGCGCGCAGAACGGCTTGAAGCCCTCGGCCGCCAGGCCGGCGGCGAAGGTGACGGCGTGCTGTTCGGCGATGCCGACGTCGAAGCAACGCTCGGGATGCAACTCGGCGAACTTGTCGAGGCCGGTGCCGGCCGGCATGGCGGCGGTGATGGCGACGATGCGTGGATCGTGCTTGGCTTCGGCCAGCAGCGCCTTGGAAAACACCGAGGTGTAGCTGGGGGCGTTGGCCTTGGGCTTGGCCAGCGCGCCGGTCACCACGTCGAACCGGCCGACGCCGTGGTACTTGTCG
>JAKAFA010000318.1 GCA_021818185.1 Pseudomonadota bacterium
GCCGAAACGTGCCACAAAATCGAGAATGCCGGCCATCTATCCCCCCGCGATCAATGCACCGACTCTACCTCAGGGCGACCGCCCCGCCAAGAACATTCGCGGAACCTGGGTTGCCTGGATAGGGAGATGCCGCTTATACAGATACATCAAAACTCTATTCCAATATCCTTGACTACTACCTTGACAACGGGATCACTATCTTCACGAGCGAGTCCATTATTTCTGAGTTTGCCAACCTATACATTCGGAAGTGCAAGCAGGAAGCCGAAGCCGATGGCGAGCGCTTTGCAAACAACAAAGAATTCCGCACAACACAATTCTACAAAGATGCCGTTGACGAGGTGATTGACATAGTATCCAGAATATTGCAGAGCACTGAAATACTTAATTATGACACAACATCCGCCTCCATAAGGGCAACGGTGTCTGCACTGGCAGCCGGGATGGCTGATTTCAACGATATCAACATCGCCAATGTGTGCAGATCAAAGGGCATCGTATTCGTCACCGATGACATTGATTGCGCCTCACTTGGGGTAAATGTTGTAACGGCAAATACCAGATTTCGGGATATAGCTGGTTAGCGGCAATCGACATCTCTTTCCAAGAGAAGGGGGCCAGCATGCTGGGGCGCGAGGGTTCGATTCCCTTCATCCGCCCCAAGCTAACCATGGCATCCTGCCAATATCCCCGGTAACCAGTAGCCCCCTCGGGACTGCCGCTCTGGCGGCATGGCCCGGCCGGGGCTTGCCGTCGTTTTCCTCTCCCGCACCAAGCACTCCCACAGCCGGGAGGCGTCGCCGGCTGCGCCGGGCTCGCACGCCTCCCCTGCCGTTGTTCCCCTTGCCATCCCCGCCCGGATCAGGCATCACCCCGCTCCCTGGCCCATGGGCGGCCGGCACGGTGAAAGGCTTGGACCATGTTCGCGGGAATCGATTTCGGCACCACCAACAGCGCCATCGGCCTGATCGACGGGACGGGGGCGGCGCGGGTGGTGGCGCATGCGCATCCGGGCGGCAGGTCGGACACGCTGCGCTCGGTTCTGGCCTTCGAGCGGCATCGCCGGGGCGCCGACGGCCGGTCGTTGCCGCTGGTGGGGCAGGAGGCCATCGCCGCCTATCTCGACGGGGACGGCGAGTGCCGGCTGCTGCAATCCTTCAAGAGCTACCTGACCAGCCGCCTGTTCAGCAGCGCCACCCTGTTCAACGCCACCTACACCCTGGAACAGATGATCGCCCAGGTGGTCGGGCGGCTGCGGGCGGCGGCCGAGGCGGAAACCGGCGGGCCGCTGCGCCGGGTGGTGGCCGGCCGGCCGGTGCGCTTCGTCGCCGAGGATGGCAAGGTCGAGGACGACTACGCCCTCGGCCGCCTGCGGCAGGCCTTCGCCGCCGCCGGCCTCGATCAGGTGGAATTCGAATACGAACCCATCGCCGCCGCCTATTACTACGAGCGCGGCCTGACCCGCGACGAGACGGTGCTGGTCGCCGATTTCGGCGGCGGCACCAGCGATTTCTCGCTGGTGCGGCTGGGGCCGGGGCGGGCGCGCCTCAACCGGCCCGAGGACGCCATCCTCGGCACCGCCGGTCTTGGCCTGGCCGGCGATTGCTTCGACCGCCGCATCGTCGAGCGCGGCATCGCTGAGTTCTTCGGCAAGAACACCGGCTTCCACAGCGGCGACAAGCTGTTGCCGGTGCCCGACTGGGTCTACGGCAAGTTCGCCCGCTGGCATCAGATCGGCTTCCTCGGCACCGCCTCCACCTTCAGGATGCTGCACGACATCCGGCGCCACGCCACCCATCCCGAGCGCATCGACGACCTGCTCACCCTGATCGAGCACAATCTCGGCTACCACCTGTATCGGGCGGTCGAGGCGGTGAAGGTCGCGCTCTCCCAGGCGGACGAGGCCCTCTTCGCCTTCGACTACGATTCCATCCACCTGCGGCGCCCGGTCAGCCGCGCCGAGTTCGAAAGCTGGATCGCCCCCGATCTTGCCGCCATCTACGACTGCGTCGACACCCTGCTGCGCGACACCGCCCTGCCGGCCGCCGCCATCGACCGGGTGTTCCTCACCGGCGGGTCCTCGCTGGTGCCGGCGGTGCGCCGCATCTTCGCCCGCCGTTTCGGCGCCGAGCGCCTGAGCGGCGGCGGTGAGTTCGTGTCGGTGGCCAGCGGGCTGGCCTACCGGGCGGGCGAGGTGTTCGCCGCGGCGTAGGAGGGGGCGGCGTAGGGCGGGGCCGTTCGGGCCGTCACTCCTCGCCGGCGTTGAAGCTGTCGAGCAACTGGGCGATGCGCGCCGAGTCCGACTGGTCCATGATGACGCGGGCGCGGCGGGTGGCGGCCACCAGGTCCAGGGTGCGGATGCGCTGCTTGACCACCGGGATGTTGGTGGCCGACATCGACAGGTCGCGGATGCCCAGGCCCAGCAGCAGGGCGGTGAAGCGCGGGTCGCCCGCCACCTCGCCGCACACCCCCACCGGGATGCGGGCGCGCAGCGCCGCTTCGGCCGAGAACTGGATCAGGCGCAGCACCGCCGGGTGCAACGGGTTGTAGAGGTGGGCCACCGCCTCGTCGGCGCGGTCGATGGCCAGGGTGTACTGGGTCAGGTCGTTGGTGCCGATCGAGAAGAAATCGGCCTGCCAGGCCAGGGCGTCGGCGCCCAGGGCGGCGCCGGGCACCTCGATCATCACCCCCAGCGGCGGCGGCGGGTCGGCGATGGGCACGCCCTTCTTGCGCAGGCGGGTCTGGATGCGGGCCATGGCGTCGCGCACCGCCCGCATCTCCTCGACGGTGGCGACCATCGGCACCAGGATGCGGATGGGGCCCAGCGCCGAGGCGCGCAGGATGGCCGACAACTGGGCGTCCAGCAGCTCCGGCTGGGCCAGGCTGAGGCGGACGGCGCGCAGGCCCAGGGCCGGGTTGGGGCCGGGATGGACGCCCAGGCTGCGGGCCAGCTTGTCGCCGCCGACGTCCAGGGTGCGGATGGTCACCGGCTTTCCGCCCATGCGGGTGACCAGATCGGCCAGGACGGCATATTGCTCGTCCTCGCCGGGCACGTCGTCCCGGTTCATGAACATGAATTCCGAGCGCAACAGGCCCACCCCCTCGGCACCGGCCGCCAGCACCGAATGGACCTCGCTGGCCAGCTCGACATTGGCCTGAAGGGCGATGCGCGCCCCGTCGCGGGTGATGGCCGGCACGTCCTTCAGCCGGGCCAGGGTGCGCCGCGCGCGCAGGTAATCGGCCCGCTTCTTGCGGTAGGTGGCCAGGGTGGCGGGGGCGGGATTGAGGATCACCCGGCCGGCGGCGCCGTCCACGATCACCATGTCGCCGGCCTGGGCGCCCTTCATCAGCCCGGCGACGCTGAGCACCGCCGGCAGCCCCAGCGAGCGGGCCATGATGGCGGTGTGGCTTTCGGCGCCGCCAAACACCGTGGCGAAGGCCGCCACCTGCCGCGGGTCCAGCAGGGCGGTGTCGGCCGGGGTCAGCTCGTCGGCGCAGATCACCGCCGAGCGCGGCAGCACCGAAAACGGCCGGTAGGGCGTATTGGTC
>JAKAFA010000074.1 GCA_021818185.1 Pseudomonadota bacterium
CCTGCACGGCCTGGTCGAATTCGGCGGTCAGGGCGTCGATGCGCCGCTGGCGCTCGTCCCGCCGCGCCATCCCGGCCCGCTCTTCGGCGGCCAGACGGTCACGCTCGACCGCATTGGTCCGGAAAACCTGGATCGCCCGCACCATAGCCCCGATTTCATCCCGCCGGGCGGCGCCGTCCTCCACCGTCGCCGTCAGGTCACCGGCGGCGAGTGCGGTCATCGACGCGGTCGCCCGCGACAGCGGGCGCAGGATCGAGCCGGCGATGGCGGCGATGATCACCCCGCCCACCGCCAGCCATAGAACCGCCCCCATCAGGTTGAGCCGGGCCGACAGCCCGGCCGCCGCGGCGACGGTGGCGGCGCCCTTCTCGGCGGCGGCGGCCAGATTGAACGCGACCACGGCATTCGCCAGGCTGGAAGCGGTGGCGAACGCCGCCGCCAGCCCGATGAACACCAGGATCATCTGCGGCCGGATACCGATTTTGGCCAAGGACATCCGCGGCGTATTCCCCCGTTATATGAACAGATTGATGTCGCTGCTGCTGGCGACGTCGATATAGGTGGCCGCGCCGGCCAACTCGATCCCGTCGATCAGATCTTCCCGCTTGTATTCGAACAGATCCAACGTCATCTGACAAGCGATCATCCTGACCTCGGCCTCAACCGCTATATCACGCAGCTCGGGGATCGACGCCACGCCCTTTTTCTTGATCATGTTCTTCATCATCGTACTGGCCAGGGCATCCATCCCGGGCACCGCACCGAACAGATTGGGCATCTGCATGTGCATGCCCATCATCGGCATCTCCATCGCCGGATTGCCGAGGGTGGTAACTTTGAGGTCCAGGTCCTTCTTCAGCAGCGTCAGCCCGTAGAAGGTAAAGAACAGGGTTACGTCCAGCCCCATGCTGGCCGCCGTCGTCGCCAGAATGAAAGGGGGATAGGCCCAGTCGAGCGACCCCTTGGTGACGATGATGGACATGCGCTTGGTGTTATCGCTCATCGGATGCGCCTCCCGCGCCAAGATATTAGTATAGGCTAATTTTCATGCATCCTAGGGGGAGGAGCGGCAGGGGCTGGTAGTAGCCTTGCACTACACACGCATTTTTCCGCCCCGCCCTCTTACTTGAAGGCACAGCCGGGCCGGATCCCCAGCTTTTTCAGCATAACGGCCAGCGGGCAGAAGCCGGTGAACGACGCCTGGAACATGTTGGCGCCGACGAACGCGGTCAGCCACAGCCAGTTGCCGTTGTAAAGGTGCGCCAAGGCCAAACTGGCCAGGATGACGGTCCCGGCGAAAGCCATAACGACGCGATCAATGCTCATGTGGGAGGCTCCTAGTCCTTTTACGTCGTCGCACATTAGCTATGCCTAATATATATGTCAAGAACATAACCTCCGAGGTTTCCGCATGCGCCCCATGTTGTTCGCGACCCTCGCCGCCCTCGCCGCGCTGCCCGCCGCCGCGGCGGAAGTGACGGTGCATCCCGCCGCCATCGAGGATCTCAAGGCCGTGTTCGGCACCGTCGAAAGCCTGCGGGAAACCAGCGCGCGGGCGCGCATCGGCGGCACCGTATCGGAACTGGTGGTGACCGAGGGCCAACGGGTGCAGGCCGGCGAGCGGGTGGCACAGGTCACCGACACCAAGATCGCCCTCCAGGCGGCTGGCGTCGACGCCCGCATCCAGTCGGCCGAAGCCCAGCTTCAACTGGCCCAGACCGAATTCAGCCGGGCCACCGAGCTGTTCTCGAAGGGCGCCGGCGCCAAATCGCGCGTCGACGTGGCCCGCACCCAGCTTGAGGTCGCCCGGCGCACGGTCGCCGCGCTACGCTCCGAGCGCAACGTGCTGACCGAGCGGGGCGGCGAGGGCGCGGTGCTGGCCCCGGTCAACGGCCGCGTTCTGGCGGTGAAGGTCACCGAAGGCAGCGTGGTGATGCCGGGCGAAGCCATCGCCACCATCGCGGTGGAAACCTATGTTCTGCGCATCCTGCTGCCTGAACGCCATGCCCGCAGCATCAGGGTGGGCGACACGGTGTGGGTCGGCCCGCGCGCCATGGGCCGGACGGGGGCGCTGGCGCGCCAGGGCCGGGTGGTCAAGGTCTATCCCCGCATCGAGAACGGCCGGGTCACCGCCGACGTCGCGGTGGACGGGCTTGGCGACTATTTCGTCGGCGAACGGGTGCCGGTCCACGTCGCCACCGGCGAACGCCGCGCCTTCCTCGTGCCCCGCGCCGCGGTGCGCCGACGGTTCGGCCTGGATACCGTCACCCTGAAGGACGGCACCGAAGTGGTGGTGCAACTGGGCCAGAGGACCGGCGACGAGGTCGAGGTGCTGGCCGGGCTGAAGGACGGCGATACCGTGGTGTGGGACGCCGCACGATGAAGCTGGGGATCTCGGGGACCATCGCCAAAACCTTCATCCGCTCGCCGCTGACGCCCCTGCTGCTTCTGGCCGCCATCGTGGTCGGCGTGGTGGCGCTGACCACCCTGCCGCGCGAGGAAGAGCCGCAGATCAGCGTGCCGATGGTCGACGTCATGGTGGAGGCCGACGGCCTGAAGGCCGCCGACGCCGCCGAACTGGTCACCAAGCCGCTGGAGGACATCGTCAAGGGCATCGGCGAGGTCGAGCACGTCTATTCCCAGACCCGCGACGACCGGGTGGTGGTCACCGCCCGCTTCAAGGTCGGCACCAGCGAGGACGCCGCCATCCTGCGCGTCCATCAGCAGATCCGTGCCCATATGGACCAGATCCCCACCGGCATCCCCGAACCGCTGATCGTCGGGCGGGGCATCAACGACGTGGCGGTGGTCACCCTGACCCTGTCGCCCCGGCCCCAACTGGCGGGCCGCTGGGACGACGACGCGCTCTATTCCCTGGCCGAGCAATTGCAGCACGAATTGGTCAAGGTGGACGATGTCGGCCTGAGCTACATCGTCGGCGGCCGCCAGGACCAGATCCGCGTCGAACCCGACCCCGAAAAGCTGGCGCTGTACGGGGTGACCCTGAACCAGCTGGTGGACAAAGTTCGCAACGCCAACCGCTCGTTCCTGGCCGGAGCGGTCGACGAGGCGGGACGCGAACTGCCGGTGGTCGGCGGCCAGACCCTGGTGGGCGTGCCCGATATCGGCCTGCTGCTGCTGACCACCCGCGATGGCCGCCCCGTCTACGTCAAGGACGTCGCCCGGGTGGTGGCCGGGGGCGAACCGGGCCACCACCGGGCCTGGCAGATGGTCAAGGGCCCGGACGGCAAGCTGGTGCGCACCCCCGCGGTCACCCTGGCCATCGCCAAGCGCGGCGGCGCCAACGCCGTGGTGGTGGCCGGCCAGATCCTGGCACGACTGCATAACCTGGAGAGGCAGCTTGTGCCGGCCGGCATCGTCGTTTCGGTGACCCGCAACTATGGCGAGACCGCCGCCGACAAGGCCGACGAGCTACTGTTCCATCTGGGGCTGGCCACCGCCTCGATCGTCGTGCTGGTAACCTGGGCGCTGGGCTGGCGGGCCGGGACCGTCACCCTGGTGGTGGTACCCACCACCATCCTGCTGACGCTGTTCGCCGCCAAACTGATGGGCTACACCATCAACCGGGTCAGCCTGTTCGCGCTGATCTTCTCCATCGGCATCCTGGTGGACGACGCCATCGTGGTGGTCGAGAACGTCGTCCGCCATTGGAACCTGGCCAGGGATCGCGATCCCGCCACCGTGGCGGTCGAGGCGGTGGCCGAAGTGGGCAATCCCACGGTGGTGGCGACCCTGACCATCGTCGCGGCGCTGCTGCCGATGATGTTCGTCTCGGGCCTGATGGGCCCCTACATGAGCCCGATTCCCGCCAATGCCTCAGCGGCCATGCTGTTCTCGTTCTTCGTGGCGGTGACCATCACCCCCTGGCTGCTGCTGAAGCTCGCCGGCCGCCATCCGGGGGCCGGCCGCCACGATGACGACGGCCGCAGCGCCCCCCTCGCCCGCCTCTTTCTGCGCTTTGCCACGCCGCTGATCGCCGATCGCCGCCGGGCCGGGACCTTCCTGCTGGGGGTGGCCGCCGCGACCCTGGCGGCGCTGACCCTGTTCCCCCTGAAGCTGGTCACCGTCAAGCTGCTGCCCTTCGACAACAAGTCGGAATTTCAAGTGACGGTGGACCTGCCCCCCGGCGCCCCGCTGGAAGAGACCGACCGGGTGCTGGCGGCGGCGGCCGGCCGCCTGGCCGCCCTGCCCGAGCTGACCTCGATCCAGGCCTATTCCGGCACCGCGGCGCCGTTCAACTTCAACGGGTTGGTCCGCCACTTCTATCTGCGCCAGAGCCCCGAACTGGGCGACCTCCAGATCAACCTGACGCCGCGCCAGGACCGCCGCCGCACCAGCCACGCCATCGCGCTCCAGGCGCGGACGCTGCTGGCCGGGCTGGACGTGCCGGCCGGCACGTCCGTCAAGGTGGTGGAGGTTCCGCCCGGCCCGCCGGTGCTGGCCACCCTTCTGGCCGAAATCTACGGCCCCGACACCGCCACCCGCCGGAAAATGACGGCAGCGGTGCGCCAGGCCTTCGACAAGGTCGATTTCCTGGTGGACGTCGACGACACTCTGGGTCATCCCAGCCAACGCCTGCGGGTCGCCATCGACCAGGAAGCGCTGGAATTCCACGGCGTCGAGCAGCAAGCGGTCTACGACACCATCCAGGCCCTGCTGGGCGGCATCCGGGTCGGCTATTCCCACCGCGGCGAAGGGGCCTATCCCAAATCCATCGTCATCGGCCTGCCGCGCTCGGACCTGCATACCGGCGAATTGCTGGCCACCACGCCAGTGCCGGCACGCCATGGCACGGTGGAACTGGGCGACGTGGTCAAGCTGTCCACCGAGCCGGCCTCGCCGCCCATCTTCCGCCGGGACGGCCGCTATGCCGAGATGGTCACCGCCGAACTGGCCGGCCGCTACGAGGCCCCGATCTACGGCATGCTGGCGGTCGACGACCGGATCAAGGCCATGCACCTGCCCATCGACATCCGCCTGCACGGCCAGCCCCCCGACGAATCCCGCCCCACCCTGCTGTGGGACGGCGAGTGGGAGATCACCTACGTGACCTTCCGCGACATGGGGCTGGCCTTCGCGGTGGCGGTCCTGGGAATCTATCTCCTGGTCGTGGCGCAGTTCGGCAGCTTCAAGCTGCCCCTGGTGGTGCTGGTGCCGGTGCCGCTGACCCTGATCGGCATCATGCTCGGCCATCTGCTGTTCGGGGCGCCGTTCACCGCCACCTCGATGATCGGTTTCATTGCCTTGGCCGGCATCATCGTGCGCAATTCCATCCTGCTGGTCGATTTCATCCGCCGCCGCCGGGCCGAGGGCGCGCCGCTGGCCGCCGCCCTGCTGGATGCCGGCGCCACCCGCGTCAAGCCCATCACCCTGACCGCGGCGGCGGCGATGATCGGCGCGGGCTTCATCCTGACCGACCCCATCTTCCAGGGCCTGGCCATCAGCCTGGTGTTCGGGCTGGCCTCGTCCACGCTGCTGACCCTGCTGGTCATCCCCGCCCTGTACGTCGTTTTCCGCGGCGGGGCCGGTCCACTGGACGGCGGCCGGGGCTCGTACTAGGGTTCGGCCGTCCGTCAACGGAGACCGAACCGATGAGCCAGACCGCAGGAACCCTCCGCCGCGCCATCGCACTGAGCCTGATTCCCGCCCTGATGGTGGTCCTGGGGGCCGTGGGGGTGGTGTCCATCGACCAGGGCCGGATCGGCGCCGGCACGGTGACCGCCATGGCCGACCAGGCCCAGCGGCTGGGCAGCGCCTCGCTCGGGGTGGAGGCGGCCCGCCGGTTGGCCGCCGCCGGCCAGACCGACCCGGCGCGCAAGGCCCTGGACGGTGCGATCGCCGCCATCCGGACCGCGGCGCGCGAGGAAAACGCGGGCAAGCGGCGCACCCGCATCACGGATCTGCTGCCCATCGCCGACACCCTGCGGGCGGGCCTGGCGGATGCCGGCCAGCGGGACGCCGCTGGCGCCACCCTGTCCCGCGAGCTTGCCGCCCTGGATCATCTGGCCGGCCAGGACCTCCTGGAGGCCGAAGCCGAGGTGCCTCCCCAGATTCTGCAAACCGAGTGGCTCTACGGCGTCCTGGTGCTGATCCTGGCGGCGGCGGCGACCTTCACCGCCTTTCTCGCCGGTCGGCCATCCAAGCCTTGATAACTTTAACGTGTTGACATCTGCGCTTCGACAATCTCAAGGTTGCGTTTATCTGCGATCTTACGTGGCTGCATTCCATGGCGGCGATCCCCATCCCCACCACCCGGATTCCCTTCCAAGACGCGGGCGAAGCCAACCACTTCGCGATCAATATCCGCGTCCCCAGCGGCCAAACCTGCAACGTGCTGCTGGACACCGGCTCCACCGGCGTCGTCCTGCCCGCTCATTTCCTCCATGCCGGCGGCGACGTCACCCAGCCTGTGCTGCCTGGGGTGACCGGCCTCGGCATTCCCGGTTCCATCACCTATTACCCGTCGGGCATCGTCGAGCAGGGATCGTATTATCGGGTTGCCACTCTGCAAGCCGGGGAATCGGCGCCGGGCCAGTTCGCCGGCACAATCACCGATATCGTCGTTCTCGGAACGAATTCCGCAAACGGCTATGGGATGATGGGAATCGGCTTCGGCAAGCCCGGCAATTGGGGCAACGGGCCGGCGCCCAGCAATCCCTTCCTGAATTTCACCGGGATGGCGACGGGCAGCACCTACGCGTCCTATCTGCTGTCCCGGACGGGGATATGGGTCGGCCATGCCCCCGAAGACCTGGCCCAGGCTTTCCCCTCCACCACCTTCGGCTTCCAGAAGCTGACCGGCGGTCCGGCCGCCCCTTGCCCCAATTCCGGCGACTGGAACCGGCCGGCGGCGGCCATCACCCTGACCGCTTCCGGCCTATCGGCGGCCTGCACCGCCGCCAACGGCGCCCCCGGCACCGTGGTGCTGGATACCGGCATCCAAAGCATGATGCTGGAGATGGCGCTGGGCGCCGGCTGGCCCGACTGCCTGCCGGGAACCACCCTCACCATCAGCGTGCCCGGCACCGGGAGCGCCGGCCCCATCCTGACCTATTCCTTCGCCCTGGCCGCCGGGGTGAGCCAGACCAACGGCGACGAGACGACCACCGGCTATCCGCCGGCCCAGCCGTCCGGCCCCATGGCCCCCACCATCGTCCTGCCGCGCCTGGTGGGGACTCCGCTCGCCGCCAATTTCGTCAACACCGGCATCAATGTGCTGAGCGCAACCCTGTACTACTTCGACGCCAAGCTGGGTCAGGTCGGCTTCGCCGCCTGCCCCGCCGGGTCCTGACCTATGCGCCAGCCAGCGCCCGCCCCAGGTCGGCGATCAGGTCGGCGGCATCCTCGATGCCGATGGACAGCCGGATGACGTCGGGGCCAGCCCCGGCGGCATCCTGCTGCTCTCGCGTCAACTGCCGGTGGGTGGTGGAGGCGGGATGCAGAATCAGCGAGCGGGTGTCGCCGATATTGGCCAGATGCGAGAACAGCCGCACACCTTCCACCACGCGGCAGCCCGCCTCGAACCCGCCCTTGACCCCGAAGGTGAACACCGCGCCGGCGCCGGCCGGCAGGTACTTGCGGGCCAGGGCGTGATAGCGGTTGTCCTCCAGCCCGGCATAATTGACCCAGGCCACCGCCGGGTGGTCGCGCAGGAAGCGGGCCACCGCCAGGGCGTTGGCGCAGGCGCGGTCCATGCGCAGGTGCAGGGTCTCGATGCCGGTCAGGGTGAGGAAGGCGTTCATCGGCGCCATGGCCGGACCGAAATCACGCAAGGCCACGGCGCGGGCCTTGGTGGTGAAGGCGAAGTCGCCGAAAGTCTCGTAGAAGGTCAGGCCGTGATAGGCCGGTTCCGGCTTGGTGAGCGACGGGAACTTGTCGTTCTGCGCCCAGTTGAACCTGCCGGATTCCACCACGCAGCCCCCCAGGGAATTGCCGTGACCGGCCAGGAACTTGGTGGTGGAATGAACGACGATGTCCGCCCCCCATTCGATGGGCCGGCACAGGCACGGGGTAGCCAGGGTGTTGTCGACGATCAGCGGGATGCCGGCCTCGTGGGCCACCCGCGCCACCGCCTCGATATCGACGACGATGCCGCCGGGATTGGCCAGATTCTCGATGAACACCGCCTTGGTCCGCTCGGTGATGGCGGCGCGGATGGCGGCCGGATCGGTGGGATCGACGAAGCTGCACTGCCAGCCCAGCTTCTTGAACGACAGCCCGAACTGGGTCAGCGACCCGCCGTACAGGTTGCGCGAGGCGACGAAATGGTCGCCCGGTTCCAGGAGCGTGAAGAAGGTGATGAACTGGGCGGCATGGCCCGAGGCGGCGCAAACCGCGGCCCGTCCGCCCTCCAGGGCGGCGATGCGCTCCTCCAGCACGCTGACCGTCGGATTGCCCAGGCGGGTATAGACGTAGCCGAAGCTGTGCAGGTTGAACAAGGCGGCGGCGTGGTCCACGTCCTCGAAGACGTAGGAACTGGTCTGGTAGATGGGGGTCGCCCGCGCGCCGGTCACCGGGTCGGGCTGGGCGCCGGCATGCACCGCCTTGGTGGCGAAGCCGAACTGCTGCGGCGCCTCGTCGCCGGCCGGACGGTCGGCCCGGCTCCGCCGCAGGCGCGGTGCCTGCTTCGGCCGGCTGGAGATGATCCCCGAACTGACCCCATACCAGCCCAGTTCGCCGCCCAGCCGGCCGAATTCGATCTTGGGGCAGCGATCCATGACCACTTGCAGGCCGGCGGCGCGGGCCCGCTCCGCCGCCGCGTCGTTGCGAACCCCCAGCTGCATCCACACCACCTTGGCGCCGATGGCGACGGCGGCGTCGGCGATCGGCCCGGCCGCCTCGGAATTGCGGAAGATGTCCACCATGTCCACCGGCACGGGGATCGCGGCGAGGTCGGCGTAAACCGTCTCGCCCAGCAGGTCCTGGCCGGCCAGGCCGGGATTGACCGGAATGCAGCGATAGCCCTTGTCCTGCAGGTACTTGATGACGAAATAGCTGGGCCGGTTCCAGTTGGCCGAAGCGCCGACCACGGCGATGGTGCGCACCGATTGCAGAATGCCGCGCAGCATGTCGTCGGAATAGCTGAGTGGGTGCACCAAGGCCTTGTCTCCCTTTGCGGCGGGCGCCGCCGATCCTGCCACAAAGCGGCGGTTTGTCCACCTGCGGCGGGCATCGCCGGCATTATTACACTTCGGTTATAATTCTCGCACCCAAGGGTTCGTCAATTGAGCCGGATGGGCACGCGGTGTAGATGTGACCGCACCGCAAGAACCCGGTTCCCCGCCGAAACGAGGAGTCACAAATGCTTAATCTGCGTGCAACGACCGTCCTGGCCGCCGTGATGGCTTTCGGCGTGAGCGGCGGTGTCGCCACTGCCGCCGAGATCACCGGTGCCGGCTCTACCTTTGCCTATCCCATTCTTGCCAAATGGGCCGCGGCCTACAAGGACAAGACCGGCGTCGCTCTGAACTACCAGTCCATCGGCTCGGGCGGCGGCATCAAGCAGATTGAAGCCAAGACCGTCGATTTCGGCGCCTCGGACATGCCGCTCAAGCCCGCCGTCCTGGAGAAGAACGGCCTGATCCAGTGGCCGGTGATCATGGGCGGCGTCGTCCCGGTGGTCAACGTCCCCGGCATCAAGGCCGGCGAACTCAAGCTGGACGGCGCCACCCTGGCCGCCATCTACCTCGGCACGATCACCAAGTGGAACGATGCCGCCATCGCCAAGCTGAATCCCGGCGTCAAGCTGCCCGACCAGACCATCGCCGTGGTCCACCGCTCCGACGGGTCGGGCACCACCTTCCTGTTCACCAGCTACCTGTCCGAAGTCAGCCCCGCCTGGAAGAGCTCGGTCGGCGCCAACACTGCGGTCGAATGGCCGGTGGGGCTGGGCGGCAAGGGCAACGAGGGCGTGTCCAACTTCGCCGGCCAGACCCAGGGCTCGATCGGCTACGTCGAATACGCCTACGCCCTGCAGAACAAGATGGCCTGGGTCGAGATGGTCAACCGCGACGGCGCCCTGGTCAAACCGGCCATCGCGACCTTCCAGGCCGCCGCGGCCAATGCCGACTGGGCCCATGCCCAGAACTTCAACCTCGTCCTGGTCAACCAGCCGGGCAAGGCCAGCTGGCCGATCACCGGCGCCACCTTCGTCCTGATGCACAAGGTCCAGGACCAGCCGGCCCAGGCGACGGCGGCGCTGAAGTTCTTCGACTGGTCGTACGCGAACGGCCAGAAGATGGCCGAATCGCTGGATTACGTGCCGATGCCGGCCAATGTGGTGACGCTGATCGAGAACACCTGGGCCGCCGATATGAAGTCGGCCGACGGAAAGCCGGTGTGGACTGCCGCCCGCTGACCAAAGTAGTATACGCCGCCGCCGCGGGGCCCGCCCCGCGGCGGCACGCATGAAAGACAGAACGTGGAAGACGACGTCGTGGACGTGATCGAACGGCCGCTGGATACTGCCGCAAAGCGCGTTCCGTCGGGCCTGGGTCTGGATGCGCCGTTCCGGTGGCTGACCCGTGGCGCGGCCCTGCTGGTGGTGGCGGCCCTGGGCGCCATGCTGGCGGTCCTGGTAATCTGGTCGTGGCCCGCCCTCAGCCGCTTCGGCCCCGCCTTCATCGTCAGCGGCCACTGGAACCCGGTTACCGAGGTGTTCGGGGCCTCGGCACCCATCGCCGGCACACTGATCACCTCGGCCATCGCCATGGCGGTCGGCGCCCCCATGGCGGTGGGCATCGCCATTTTCCTCAACGAACTCTGCCCCTATCGCCTGCGCGGCCCCCTGGGCGTGGCGATCGAATTGCTGGCCGCCGTGCCCAGCATCATCTACGGCATGTGGGGCCTGTTCGTGGTGGCGCCGCTGTTCGCCAACCATGTCTATCCCGTCCTGATCACCTGGCTGGGGCCGTTGCCGGTGGTCGGCCAGTTGTTCCAGGGCCCGCCCTTCGGCATCGGCATGCTGACCGCCGGGCTGATCCTGGCGGTAATGGTGCTGCCCTTCATCGCCTCGGTCAGCCGCCAGGTGCTGGCCAGCGTGCCGGCGGTCCTGCGCGAGGCGGCCTACGGCCTGGGCGCCACCAAGTGGGAGGTGGCGCGCCATGTGCTGATCCCCCACGCCCGCCGCGGCCTGATCGGCGGCATGATGCTGGGATTGGGCCGCGCCCTGGGTGAAACCATGGCGGTGACCTTCGTCATCGGCAACGCCCACCGGATTTCGGCCTCGCTGCTGCAGCCCGGCACCACCATCTCGGCGACGCTGGCCAACGAATTCACCGAAGCCTCGGGCGACATCTACCTGTCCTCGCTGGTCGCCCTCGGCCTGATCCTGTCCGGGGTCACCTTCCTGGTGCTGCTGGGCGCCCGCTACATGCTGGCCCGCGCCGACCGAAAGATGCCGACATGACCATCGATCCCCGTATCGTCCGCCGTCGCCGGCTGGCCAGCCGGCTGATGATGGGGCTGTGCGTGGGCGCCGCCCTCGCCGCCCTGGCCGTGCTGGCCTCGATCCTGCTGAAACTGCTGGCCCGCGGCCTGGGTGCCCTGTCGTGGCGCGTCCTGGTGGAACCGACGCCGCCTCCGGGCAGCGAGGGCGGCTTGTCCAACGCCATCGTCGGCAGCCTGCTGATGACCGGCATCGCCATCCTGCTCGCCACCCCCATCGGCGTGCTGACCGGCACCTGGCTGGCGGAATACGCCCGCAAGAGCCGGCTGGCCGAGGTGGTTCGCTTCATCAACGATACGCTGCTGTCAGCCCCCTCCATCATCATCGGCCTGTACGTTTACGTGATGGTGGTCCTGCCCAGCGGCCACTTTTCCGGCTGGGCCGGCGCGGTGGCGCTGGCCCTGATCGCCATCCCGGTGGTGGTGCGGACCACCGAGGACATGCTGGTCTTGGTCCCCGACCAAGTGCGCGAAGCGGCGGTGGCGCTGGGCATGCCGGTGTGGCGGATGATCGTGCGCGTCACTTGGCGCGCCGCCGCCAAGGGCGTGTTGACCGGCGTGCTGCTGGCCGTCGCCCGCGTCAGCGGCGAGACGGCACCGCTGCTGTTCACCGCCCTCAACAACCAGTTCAGCACCTGGAACATGGCTCACCCGATGCCCAGCTTGCCGGTGGTCATCTTCCAGTTCGCGATGAGCCCATACAAGGACTGGCAGGAACTGGCCTGGGCGGGAGCGCTGCTGATCAGCGCCAGCGTCCTGCTGCTCAACATCGCCGCCCGCAACATGGCCTCCAGGGGGGACCGATGACCCATACCGTGACGCTGACGAAACCGGCCAAGGTCGAGGTCAGGAACCTCAACTTCTATTACGGCGAAAGCCAAGCCCTGAAGGACGTGAGCATCCCCTTCCAGGATCGGACCGTCACCGCGCTGATCGGCCCATCGGGCTGCGGCAAATCGACCTTGCTGCGGGCCCTGAACCGCATCTGCGACCTGTATGCCGGCCACCGCGCCACCGGCGAGATCCTGCTGGACGGCCACAACATCCTGGAGGAAAAGGGCGACCTGTCGCTGCTGCGCGCCCGGGTCGGCATGGTGTTCCAGAAGCCGACGCCGTTCCCCATGTCGATCTTCGAGAACATCGCCTTCCCCTTGCGCATGTACCGCAAGCTGTCGCGCGCCGAAATCGAGGAGGAGGTCGAGTCGGCGCTGCGCAAGGCGGCGTTGTGGGAGGAGGTCAAGGACAAACTGCACCGCAGCGGCCTGGGGCTGTCGGGCGGCCAGCAGCAGCGTCTGTGCATCGCCCGCGCCATCGCCATCCGGCCGGAAGTCATCCTCCTGGACGAGCCGTGCTCGGCGCTCGACCCCATTTCCACGGCGCAAATCGATGAATTGATGTGGGAACTGCGCGAGGATTACTGCATAGTTATCGTTACGCACAATATGCAACAGGCGGCCCGCGTCAGCGATTACGTCGGATTCATGTATCTTGGGGAGATGGTCGAATTCGATACTGCTGAGACGCTATTCTCCAGCCCACGCGAGCGCCGCACTCAGGACTACATCACGGGTCGGTTCGGCTGACGCGACCTCGGGCCTTGACTGCCGCAGGCTTCTCCTTTAGCAATATTACAGGCGTCAAGGTTCCGTTGCGGCTCTGGGAGAAACCGTTACCATGGGTATAGCCACCGGATTCATCATTGGGGGATTGGTTGCCGCTGGTTTGGTAGCAGGTAACGAACTGAGCAAGACCGACCAGGACCAGCCCCCCGCCACCGCCCAGGTCGAACAGGCCGCACCGGCCAAAACCGCGCCGCCCGCCGCGGCGGCGCAGCCCGCGCCCGCACCGGCCAAGGCAGCACCGGCCCAGGCTGCGCCGGCCAAGCCGGCACCGGCGGCCAAGACCGTCACCCCGCAATCGCCCCCGCCGGCCAAGGCGGCCACATCGGTCGCGGCCCCATCGGCGGCCCCCGCCGTCAAGCCTGCCGCCAATCCGGCGCCGGCCGCCGCGATGCCGGCACCGGCTCCCGCCGAACCCAAGGCCGCCGCCCAACCGGGGGCCGCCCCGGAAGAGCCGGCCTGCGGACCGGATGTGAACCTCAAGGGCGGCTTTGTCGTGGACAGGCGGCTTGACGCCCACGGGGAATGCGTCAAGACCGGCAAGATCCGCCCGCTGATGGCCATCGAATGCACCGATGGCAGCCCGGCCGGCTGGTTCCACCGCTACTACCTCGATGAGAAGCGCAGCCCGGTTTTCGTCACCGGGTGCATGCCCCCCAGCGAGAAGTGAACACCACCCCTCTGTTGATGGCCGCCGCCTTTCTGGCGGGCTCCATGAATGCGGTGGCAGGTGGCGGATCGTTCGTCACCTTCCCCGCCCTGGTGTTCGCCGGCATTCCGTCGGTGACCGCGAACGCCACCAACACGGTGGCGCTGTTCCCGGCGGCCTTCGCGTCGGCCTGGGGCTATCGCCACGATTTCCCCAAGCTGGAGCGGATCGGCGTCCGAGCCCTGATGGCCGTCAGCCTGGTCGGGGGGATCCTCGGCGCCCTGTTGCTGATCTTCACGCCCGAGCGCACCTTCAACGCCCTGATCCCCTGGCTGCTGCTGGCCGCCACCGTGCTGTTCGCCGGCGGCCGACGCGCCACCCCCTGGCTCAAACGCCACATCCATTTCGGGCCGGTGTCGCTGGCCTTGGTGCAGTTCGCCATCGCCATCTACGGCGGCTATTTCGGCGGCGCCATCGGCATCCTGATGCTGGCCGCCTTCGCCCTGTTCGGGCTGGACAACATCCATTCCATGAACGGCCTGAAATCGCTGCTCAACGGTACGCTCAACGGCGTGGCGGTGATCTGCTTCGTCCTGGCCGGCAAGGTGGATTGGGTGCCTGCCCTGACCATGCTGGGAGCGGCCATGGCCGGGGGCTATACCGGCGCGCGGGTGTCGCGCCGGATGAACCCCGACCATGTCCGCCTGGCGGTGATCGCCATCGGAACCGCCATGTCGGTGGCGTTCTTCCTCAGGTAAGGCCGTAGCGGCGGAACCACTCCAGCATGCGCCCCCAGCCGTCCCTGGCCGCCTCCTCGCGGTACGAGGGGCGGTAGTCGGCATGGAAGGCGTGCGGCGCCCCGGGGTAGACCACGATCTCCGACGGCACGGGCGCCGTCTTGAGGGCGGCGCGCATCCGCTCGACCGTCTCCTGCGGAATGCTCTCGTCGGCCCCGCCGTACAGCCCCAGGACCGGCGCCTTCAACTCGCCCACCACGTCGATCGGGTAGCGCGGCGTCATGGCCGTATGGTCGCCGACCAGCCGGCCGTACCACGCCACCGCCGCCTTGAGGCCGGCCCGATGGGCGGCGTACAGCCAAGCGATCCGCCCGCCCCAGCAGAAGCCGGTGACCCCCAGGCGGGCCGGGTCGCCGCCATTGGCCGCCGCCCATGCCGCCGCCGCATCCAGGTCGCCCAGCACCTGGGCGTCGGGAACCTTGGAGACGATGGCCGAGAGGATGCTGGGAATGTCGGCCAGCTTCGAGGGATCGCCCTGGCGGACATACAGTTCGGGAGCGACCGCCAGATAGCCCAGCTTGGCCAGCCGGCGGCAAATGTCACGGATGTATTCGTGCACCCCGAAAATTTCCTGCACCACCAGCACCGTGGGAAACGGCCCGCCCTGCTTCGGCAGGGCGGCGTAGCCGGGGATCTCGCCGCCGGTCGCCGGAATCATCACCGCGCCGGCCGACAGGCCATCGGCATCGGTGCGGATGCCGGCCGCGCCGGCCGGCCGTACCGCCAGGGCATAGCCGGCCCCCAGCACCGCCGAGGAAACGAATGCGCGGCGGCTCCACTCCGCATTGGCCGTTGAATCGCTATGATCGTCGCTCATGGTTTTCCGCTCTCCTCTCCCGGGTAAGTCGGGACTCCATTCCACCCCCCGCCCAAGGCGTTGTAAAGACCGACCACCGCCTGGAACGGTGCCGATGCGGGGCGACGGATCCACGGCGGCGCACCCCGCCGGGGGGCCGGGCCGCCCCCCCTCCGCTATCCCAAGCGGGCCAGGGTCTCGACCAGTTTGTCGATATTGTTGAAGGCGGTCACCAGATCGACGTGGGCATCCCGCATGGCGGCGGCATCGGGGCAAGGCTGGCCACCCATGCGGTTGGCCTGCAACATGCGCACCGCCGCCGCCAGGCTCTGGCCCTTGACGAAGGTGGCGATGCGCCGCACCGCCGCGTAATGCTGGGTGACCTGCAACGCCGCCTTGCCCGGCAGCAGGTGCAGGGCGCCCTGCCCGGCGCGGAAGGCCAGGTCCTGTCCGGCCAGCGCCTGGACGTGGGAAACGAACGACACGCCCGCCTCGGCATTGGGCGGAATCGGCACCGCCTCGAAGGCGTGCAGCCGGGCCCCCAGTTCCAGGGCCAGACCGGCAGCGACCGCCCGGCGACGTTCGCGCCGCTCGCTGCGGCGCAGCCCGACCACCACCAGCAGGCCGGTTATCCCGGCCATCGCCGCGCCGAGCACCAGCGCCAGGGCGCCGGCCCACACCGGCAGGCCGGGTGCGATCGGCGCCGGAGCGACGATCGGCGGCGAAACGACCGCCGGGGCGGCCATCGGGGCAGCAGGCGGCGAAACAGGCGGCGGTGCGGCACTCCGGACCGGAGCCGGCTCGGCGGCCGGCTCCGACGGGGCGGCCGGCTCCGATGGCCTGGCCGGTGTCGGGGAAGGCCCCTCGGCCGCCGAAGGAACCGAACCCACGCCGACCGTGGACGGTTCGGCCGGAACGGGGACGGCGGCCGCAGCCGGTGGCGGCGTCATCGGGGCGGGCACCACCGCCGGTGGGGGATTGGGCACCAGTGACAACGGCGCACCGGTGGCCGGGGCGGGGGCGGGCGACGGCATCGGCACCGCAAGCGGCACGGGCGCCCCGCCGACGGAATCCTCGGCATGGGCAGCGTGGGCGAGCAGCAGCAGGACGGCAGCGGCGGGCGCGAGACGATTCATCGGGGGACGGTCTCTGGCAGAGAGGGAAACGGGCCGAAGGTAGAGCAAAGGCGGCCGCATTGGAAGCCGACCGGCGGCAGGGAACCCATCCGGCACAGGGCCGGTCCGGCGTCAGTTGCGGCCGGCGCTATCCGCCGTCAGGGCGGGCAAGCCGCCCGCGACCAGCCGCTCCAGCGGGAAGGTGGCGGTTACGGTGGTGCCCACGCCCGGCGTGCTGGTCAGCACCAGGGTCCCACCATGGGCCTCGACCAGCGCCTTGCTGAGCGGCAGGCCCAAACCGGTCCCCTCGTATTTGCGCGACAATCGGGAATCCGCCTGGACGAACGGCTCCATCACCCGTTCCATCTCGGCTTCGGTCATGCCGATGCCGGTATCCACCACCTTGATTTCCATCCCTCGGGCGGTAGACCGGGCGGTGACCACCACCTGCCCGTTCTCGTCGGTGAACTTGACGGCGTTGGAGATGAGGTTGAGCAC
>JAKAFA010000075.1 GCA_021818185.1 Pseudomonadota bacterium
CGGGGTAATGGGCGTCGTCGGTGCCGGAACCGCAGCCGTCAGCGGGATCAGCGGAATGAGTGCGGCGGGGAGTGGAAGTTGCTACAGCGTAACAAAACAAGACCCATACCGTACGCTGCGCGGCATCCACATAATCGCGTTTGCTCCGCGTCTTTCCGGGCGGTCAGACGCCGAAGCTGCCAGGGCAGCAGAGGCCATTATTGAAACGAAATTAGCAGCGGTTTTTCGCCAGTCTTTAACAAAGCGTGAAGGAGTCGATCCAGGCCCCCTTTCGACGGGGTTCCACTTCCAAGCGCCAGAAACAGGCGGGGCAGGTAAGGCGATCACGTCTCCACGGATACTTGGCGGCGGCCCCGCTTATCTGTTTGTCGGCATGATGAGCACGTCCGCGTGTTCCAGTTCGCATGTGAGTTCCGGCAAGCAAAAGTGCTATATGGTTCCGCTAGACAAGGCTCTTCTCACAGCAGCGAGCGCCGAATTCCCCGCATGGGTTTCCGTATTTTCTGGGGTGCCGCCGCACCCTTATTTACTCAATGCCGGCACACTGGATCAGTTCGTCCGCCCGACATTGCCTCGCCAATGAGACCATAAAACTTATCACTGTGGCTGCTTCCCGCCGTCGCTTTCCCATGGCCGTCGCCTATTGCCTGGTGGCGGTGTCCCTCGTCCTGTGGGCCGTCACCGGCCATGAGCCGCTTTCCGGCGTGCCGGGCAGCGTCCAGGCGCCCATCGGAGCGGTCCTGGCGACGCTGTGGATGGCGGGGGATAGCCGGCTGCGGCGGCGGGCCAAGGCGGCGGGTCAACCATAAGACGGGGGCACACCGGCCCCAGGAAGGAGGAGGAGATGCGTTCGTTGATTGTTGTCGTGGCGCTGGCAGGGCTTCTGTCGGGGTGCGCGCAAGACGCCGCCAGAATCCCGCTCGATCCCGATGTGGCCTATGCGCCCAAGGAGCCGGAATCCGAGGCTCTACAGATAATGAAGGCGGCTGGCTTCGCTGGTATCCATGACGGAGATCGCCTGGAGGACACCAGTTTTCCGCCACCGCCGAAATGGCATGCTGGTTCCAGTGGACCCGGTCTCCTTGGTTTAGCAGCCCTCCCGCTGGGGGCTGCGGGAATCGTGAGCGCCGGCACCGTCGCCGTTGCCGGCACGAGCGCAATGGTGGGAGGAGGGGCATCGGGGACAGGCGGCAGCACCCCCAGGACGGATCCGTATTTCTATGTCCGCCGCAGCATGATCGTGGCGTTCGTCCCGCAGAAGCAATTCCCGTCGTCAACCGCAGCCGACGCGGCATTTCACGCTGCAGTGGATACCGCCGTGGATACGGCGGTGCGCAATACGCTGGGGAAGAACTACAGTTTCGAGACGAAAGCCGGTGACCTCTTCACTGATATCAAGGTGACGGGCGGCACCTGTGGCGCCGGCACCATCTGCCATTTGGGTGTCGGCTATGGCGGAACCCCGCCCCAGAAGATGACAACCCCGCAGGTAGTGGGTGGGGGTAAAGCCTACCTCGTGACGGCCCAGGTGCTGAGCTTGGCGCCCTGCTCTGCCAGGGGACAATGCCCTGACGATGACATGGTGCAAAAACTCAGCGAAATGCTCCCGTCGTGGGCCTACGTGTACGCCGCACCGGATACGGTCATTCGTCGCCAGGCGGATGGTGTCTGGGCATACATCAAGCAGCCGATGCTGCTGCACCGAGGTCAAACAGCATTTTTTGTTACCCCGCCCGCTATTGTCCCTGCATCTGCCCCGTGAGGTAGCTGGCGGCATTCTGGTTGACCGCCGGTACATTGACGCCGTTGAGACGCTGTACCGCGCGGCTGGCGGCGTCAGTGATGGCGGTTCCGCTGAGGAAACCGCCCGGCTGGCTCAGGCTCTGGAGGTTCATGTTGCTGGCGGTGGGCAGATCGCCCTGGCTGGTCAGGATGGCCAGCCACTCGCTGAGATCGACTTCCGACCCGTGGGTGGCGTTGAGGTTGGCGACGGTCAGCCCACCCTCGCGCTTGATGCCGTTGCCTACTATTTGCCTACTGGAACGAAAAAGGGTTAGCGGAGATGTCCGCTAACCCCTTGATTCCGTTGGTGGAGCCGGGGGGAATCGAACCCCCGACCTCTGCAGTGCGATTGCAGCGCTCTCCCATCTGAGCTACGGCCCCGCCGGAGGCGCAGATAATGGTCAAACGCCCCCCGCCTGTCAAGCGCCTCTCCGCGGGCATTTCGTGCCGGCCGGGGGCCTCTTGCGCCGGGGCGCGGCTGCCAGTAGGTTGGGCCGCGATTTACCCGCGACGAAGGGGCGGCCTCACCGATGAACATCGTCCTGGAACCGTTGCTGACGGTCATCTATTACGCGCTGGAGCTCTATTGGTACGTCGTCGTCGCGACGATCATCTTCAGCTGGCTGCTGGCCTTCGGCGTGATCAACACCTACAACCACGGGGTCCGCACCATCGGCGACGTGCTGGCGCGGCTGACCGAACCGGTGCTGAAGCCGATCCGCCGCTACATGCCCGATTTCGGGCCCGTCGATCTGTCGCCCATCGTGCTGTGGCTGATCATCATCTTCCTCAAGATGGTGGATGTCCGGCTGATGGATACGATCGCCGGCCTATGAAGGCGGCGCCGTTCGTCGTCATCGACGGAGGCATCAAGCTGGCGGTACGGCTGACGCCCAAGGCGTCGCGCGACCGCATCGAGGGCGTGGCGGCCGTGGCGGACGGCGGTGCGGTCCTGAAGGTTTCGGTGACCGCGGTGCCCGAGGACGGCAAAGCGAATGCCGCTCTCGTCAAGCTTTTGGCGAAGGAATGGCGGATGCCCAAATCGGCGATCGAGATCGTCCAGGGCGCCACCGACCGGCGCAAGGTTCTGGTCATCACCGGCGATGCCGACCAGTTGCGGCAACGCCTGGAACAATGGACGGCGACATGAGCGAAGCGAAGATCATCGACGGCAACCTGTTTTCCGAGCGGCTGCGCCAGACGGTGGCCGAGCGGGTGCGTGAACTGCGCGTGGATCACCACGTCACCCCTGGGCTGGCGGTGGTGCTGGTGGGCGAGGACCCGGCCAGCCAGGTCTATGTGCGCAACAAGCGCAAGCGGGCCGTCGAAGTGGGCATGAATTCGTTCGAGCACACCCTGGCGGCCGACACCACCGAGCACGAATTGCTGACCCTGATCGCCGGCCTGAACGACGACCCGGCGGTGCATGGCATCCTGGTGCAACTGCCGCTGCCCACCCATATCGACGAGCAGAAGGTGATCGCCGCCATCCGCCCGGAAAAGGACGTGGACGGCTTCCATCCCTGGAACGTCGGCATGCTGGCCTCGGGCGGGGTGGGGATGGTGCCCTGCACCCCGTTCGGCTGCCTGCTGCTGCTGAAGGATCAACTGGGCAGCTTGACCGGGCTCAAGGCCATCGTGGTCGGGCGGTCCAATATCGTCGGCAAGCCCATGGCCCATCTGCTGCTGCGCGAGAGCTGTACGGTGACGATCGCCCATTCCCGCACCCGTGACCTGCCGGCCGAAATCGGCCAGGCCGATATCGTCATCGCCGCGGTCGGCCGGCCCGAGATGATCAAGGGCGAATGGCTGAAGCCGGGCGCCACGGTAATCGACGTCGGCATCAACCGCGTTCCCGCCGCCGAGCCGGGCAAGACCCGGCTGGTCGGCGATGTCGATTTCGCCTCGGCCAAGGCGGTGGCCGGGGCCATCACCCCGGTGCCGGGCGGCGTCGGGCCGATGACCATCGCCTGCCTGCTGCGCAACACCGTGGTCGCCGCCGCGCGGCTGAACCGGGTGGCGCTGGCCGGCGGCGAAGACTGGGCGTGACGTGCTGACCGGCGGGCTGTGGCAACTGGGGGCGGCGATCGCCGTCTTCCTGGCCAGCCATAGCCTCGCCACCGTCCCGGCGGTGCGTCGGCCGGCCGAGTCCGCCCTGGGCCGCGTCGGCTTCACCCTGGCGTATTCCGTTCTTTCGCTGCTGCTGCTGGCCTGGGTGGTGGCCGCCGCGCTGGCCGCCCCCTACGTGCCGCTGTGGCCGCAAGCCGCCTGGATGCGCTGGCTGCCCGTGCTGCTCATGCCGTGGGCCTGCATGTTGGCGGCGGCGGGGCTGGCCGCCCCCAATCCCTTCTCTATCGGTCCGGGGGGGCATGGGTTCGACCCCGCGCGCCCCGGCATCCTGCGGCTGACCCGCCATCCGGTGCTATGGGCGCTCGCCCTGTGGGCCGGTGTTCATCTGGTGGTCAACGGCAACCTGGCGGCTCTGCTGCTGTTCGGGCCGCTGCTAACCCTTGCCCTGGCAGGTCCGCGCCTGTTGGACGCCAAACGGCGCCGGCGGCTGGGCGAGGGGGAGTGGCGGCGGCTCGCCCACGCCACCGGCCGGCCGGGCGATGGCCGCGCCCTGCTGCGCGAGATGGGCTGGCGGCCGCTGGCGGCCGGTATGCTGCTCTATGGCGTGCTGATCCTGTTGCACCCCTATGTGATCGGCCATAATCCGCTGCCTTGATTTCGCCGCAGCCAATTGGCAAGGTTCAGGCGCGTTCGGCATAAGTCTGCCGGTTGCCATCCAGCCCCTTCGTCAAAGGTCTTGCGGCCATGTCTTCCTTCCAACTGATTGCCTTCGCCACCCTGCTGCTGACGGCCGGCGCCAGCGCCGCCCTCGCCGACGATGCCGCCGATGTCGCGCGCGAACGACAGATGCCGGTGCCGGTGGTGAAAAACGTCTTTGCCGGTGTCGACGCCTTCTATGCCTCGCCCCAGGCGCCCGGCAACCGGCTGACCAGCGGCACCTTCAAGCAACTGACCCTGAAGGCGGTGCGCGACCGGATGAAATCCCTGGGCGATGCCCAGCCCGGCAGCCTGTCGGAGGCTTCGGACGAGGAATCCACCGCCACCTATCACGTGGCGGTGCGCACCACCCGCCACGACAGTTCGGAAACGCGCGAATGCGTCGAGAACAAGGTGCAACTCGACAGCACCGAGGGCGTTCCGGCCATCAAGGACGGCGCATTCATCATCGACACCGATCATCCCCTGGTCCGCACCTGGGGCTGGACCATGACCTTTTGCCGGACGGTCGGCGCCAGCGGCGGCCATTCCGCCTGGCAGTTGGCGACCGCCCGCTAGATTCCGCCCCCTCCGGCGCCGGGTTCAGACCACCTTTTTGAGCTCGTCGAGGAAGGTATCTACCTCGATGTTGAGCCATTGGGAGTGGCGGAGCAGGTCGCGCGCCGCAGTCAGGACGGCGTCGGCGGCTTCGCCGGTTTCGGCGGCGCCGTCGGAGAGGTGGTGGACGTTGGCGCTGACCTGCGTCGTGCCGGCCGAGGCGTTCTCGACATTGCGGGCGATCTCGCGGGTGGCGGCGCCCTGCTGCTCGACGGCGGCGGCGATGGCGGCGGCATAGTCGCCGACCTGGGCAATGGTGCCGGCGATGGCGCGGATCGCTCCGGCGGCATCGGTGGTGGCGGCCTGGACGGCGGCGATCTGGGCGCCGATCTCGCCGGTGGCTTTGGCCGTCTGGTTGGCCAGACTCTTGACTTCCCCCGCCACCACGGCGAAGCCCTTGCCGGCCTCGCCGGCCCGCGCCGCCTCGATGGTGGCATTCAGGGCCAACAGGCTGGTCTGGCTGGCGATGTCGTCGATCAGGCGGACCACCTCGCCGATCCGCTCGGAATTCTCGGCCAGGCTCTGCACCAGGGAATCGGTGTGCCGGGCCTGGGTCACGGCATCGTCGGCGATGGCGGTGGAGCGGTCGACCTGGCGGCTGATTTCCTGGATGGCGCCGGCCAGTTGCTCGGCCGCGGCCGCCACCGTGCCGACATTGGTCGACGCCTCCTGGGCGGCGGCCGCCACCGTGCCGGCGCTGGTGCTGGTGGCGGTGGCGGTGTGCCGCATGGCTTC
Source organism: Pseudomonadota bacterium (assembly GCA_021818185.1). Taxonomy (GTDB): domain Bacteria; phylum Pseudomonadota; class Alphaproteobacteria; order Rhodospirillales; family Magnetospirillaceae; genus JAKAFA01. The sequence goes on from JAKAFA010000075.1 coordinate 5,902, forward strand.
GGCGGTGGCCTGCAATTCGGTGGCGGCGTTGGCGGTGATCTCGACCACCGCCCCCACCGAGGACTCGAACCGTCGGGTGACTTCGGCGAAGCCGCGGGTCTTGTCCTCGATGGCGGCGGTGGCGGCATTGATGGCGCGGGCCCCGACCAGGAAATTGCCCTGCATGCCGCGCTCGACGATGCGGCGGTAGTATTCGCCCCGGCTGACATAGTCCATCGAGGCGGCCGCCTCGCGGACGAAGGCGTCGGCGCGGTCGATCAGTTCATTGATGCCGTCCACCAGATCGCCGAGGCGTCCGCCCTCGTCGATGCCGACCAGCCGTGCCTCGAAGTCGCCATGGGCCACCGCCCGCATGGTGGTGACCGCCCGCCCCAGGGCGCCGCGCATGGAGAGGGCGGCCACGATGCCCGTCGCCGCGCAGGCCAGCCCGAGGGCGGCCAGCACGGCGGAGCGGGCCGACAGGGCGCCGTCCGCCAGATCCGACAGGGCGAGAAGCGGAAACAGGATCGCGGTGGCGGTCGCGGCGGCGCGAATCCTAAATAGCGAAGATGAAGTGATCATAGGTCGTCCCCTTGTCCGCAAGCATGGACATCAGCGCCGCATAGGCCTGTTCCAGGCCGGCCTTGGGGTCGGCGGCCCGCCGTTCGGCCTCGGCCAGGCTGCGGTACAGCGGAATGATGGTGCCCTCCAGCACCGGGCGGTCCGGGACGCGCCGGTTGGAGTGGTAGCCCAGCAGGCGACGTTCCGGATCCAGGCTGGGCGTCACATGGGCGAAGACCCAGTAATGGTCACCCGGCTTGCAAAGGTTGACGATATAGGCGAACGTTTCCTTCCCGGCGCGCAGGCGTTCCCAGAGAAGCCGGAAGATGCAGCGCGGCATATCGGGATGGCGAATGACGTTATGCGGCTTGCCGATGACCTCATCCGCCGCGTAGCCGCTGATGTTTAGGAATGTCCTATTGGCGTAGGTGATGATTCCTTGCGGTGTCGTCTTGCTGACGATTACCTCATCCTTGTCGAAAAAGCGCTCGACACCCGTAACCCGGCCGGATCGTTGCATGAGACTACCCTCCTTGCCTGGGTGGCATCGTTAAGGTAGTAGCGGTTGTGCCCGTTGTCAGGAAAGCAAAGGTATTTGCTGCGCCGCCTTCCCAGTGAGAAAGAATTAGGGAAAGTGTGCTAAGGGGACCCGGCCCCGGCCGGCGGGCGGTGGCGGCTTCCCCATTTCTGGGGGGCGAGGGCGGTCTAAGCCGCTACCGGTAGGAATTTTCTCTCCAATACCCCCGGTACTTCCAAGGAATAATTCCTGGGTGGGCGGGCCGTGCAGAGCGGCGCCTTCCGCCCGTCGGGGCTTGACGGATCGGTATCCGGCCGGGCGGAAGGTCCCCCCCTGGGCCTTCCGGCCGCAGGGGGGAGGCGTCGGCAAGACCGGTCAGGTCAATGGCCGAGAGCCTGGACGGGCTCGGCCAGCGGCAGGTCGTGGCGCGCGACCAGATACTTGATCGCCAGGGCGGCAGCGGCGATGAACGAAGGAATGACCAGCAGGGTGAAGATGGTGCCGAAGCTGAGCTGCATGCTCATCAACTGGCCGCCCACCAATGTCCCGGCGATGGCGCCGAACCGGCCGATCCCCAGCATCCAGGCTACGCCGGTCGCCCGCGCCGAGGTGGGGTAATAGGCGGCGGCCAGGGCCGGCATCGACGACTGGGCGCCGTTCATGGCGGTTCCGGCCAGGAAGATCATTAGGCCCAGCATTGCCGGCAGGCCCATGGTCTGGCCGACCGCGAACAGCAGCACGCCGGTCAGGGCGTAGGCACTGGCGACCACCTTGTGGGGCACCACCTTGTCCATCAGCCAGCCGGAGAAAATGGTGCCGATGCCGCCCCCCAGCGGGAACATGGCGGCGAACAGCGAGGCGCCCTGGGTGGTGAAGCCGGATTCCCGCATCAGCAGCGGCAGCCACATCATCACCAGATAGAAGATCACCAGGCCCATGAAATAGGTCAGCCACAGCATGGCCGAGCCGACCACATAGGACTTGGACGTGATCAGGTGGGCCGCGGTCCGCGCGCCGTCGGCCTGCTTTTCGCTCGCCACGAACCGCTCGGCTCCCTCCAGGCCGGTGGCGGCGATCCGCGACAGGATGCGGCGGATCCTGTCGGCCGATCCCCGGCGGACCACCATGTACAGGATGGATTCCGGCAGGAGGGGAATCAGGGCCGCGGCGAGCAGCAGGGGCGCGGCGCCGCCGACCACCAGCACGCTGCGCCAGCCGAAATGGGGGATCAGCCAGGCGGCCAGCAGGCCGCCCGCCGAAATGCCCAGGGGGAAGCCGCAGAACATGGTGTTGACGATGATCGCCCGGCGGCGGGCCGGGCAGTATTCCGACATCAGGGTGACGGCGTTGGGCATCGCCGCGCCCAGGCCGAGGCCGGTGAGGAAACGCAGGGCGGTCAGATCCTCCACCCCGTGGGCAAAGGCGGTGCTGAGGCTGAAGCCGCCATACAGCGCAACCGAGGCGATCAGCACCGCCTTGCGGCCGAAGCGGTCGGCCAGCGGGCCGGCGATCAGCGCCCCGGCGGCCAGGCCGAACAGCGCGGCGCTGAGCACCGGGGTCAGCGCCGGCTTGGACACGCCCCAGGCGGCGACCAGCGAGGGAGCGATGTATCCGATGGCGCCGGTATCGAAGCCGTCAAGGGCGACGATGGCGAAGCACAGAAGGAGAATGAGCACCTGAAAACGGCTGATCGGACTTTGATCGATCAGGGCATTGACGTCGACGGTTCCAGTCCTGTTCATAAAAATACCTCCCTGGCGGAGAGTCCCCGCGTGTGCGGCTTCTTTTGCGAGCCTTGCATGTGGATGGCCGGGAAAGCCCGGCGGGTTCAGCCGCCTTGCGCGGGTGGAGCGGCCTCCTGTTCGTCGAAGACCTTGTTGATGACTTCGCCGGCCAGATTGAATGCCGGCAGGCCGCGGAACAGGAAGGCCAGGGCGGCGACGTCGTGCAGTTCCTTCTTGGTGGCGCCGGCGCGCACCGCGCCGCGGGCGTGGAATTCCGACGCCGGCGAGACGTGGGACAACAGGATGCCGAACAGGATCAACTGTGCGGTCTTGACGTCCATCGAATCGGGATACATGGCGTGGGCGCGGATCTTTTCGACCATGTCCAGCAGATCCGGGTCACATTCGCGTTCCACCCGCAGGCGATGGGTGATGCGCGGCGGCACGAAGCCGATCAGGTCTTTGTAGATTTGTTCGTAGTCGGGGCTGTCGGTCATCGGAAAGGCCTCGGCGATTGGGGGGAGGAGACCGGCCGGCACATCGCGCCGGCCGGCATGGCGGCGGCAGGCAGGCGGTTCCCGCCTATCGCGGATCGAACACCGGCACGTCGGGCTCGGCCGGTGGGTCGGGCAGGTCCGGCGTGGCGTATTGCAGGAAGCTGGACGGCAGCGGGGCGCCCCAATAGACGCCGGTACCGCGGTCCTGCTCGTTCCAGACCACCGGTTCGAAGTCGGGGGCGAAGATCAGGAAGCTGCCCGAATACACCTCGATGCGGTTGCCGCCCGGCTCGTAGGAATAGAGGTAGAAGGCCTGGGAATTGTTGTGCTTGGAGGGACCGGCCTCGATGAAGATGCCGTTCTCCCGCAGGATGTCGGCGGCGCGCAGCACGTCTTCGCGGTTATCGACCCACAGCGAAAAGTGGTGCAACCGGCCGGTGCCGCCCTTGACGTCCAGCACCCAGGCCACCTCGTGATGGACGGCGGTGGTGCTGAGCCACGAGCCGATCTCGGTCTCGCCGTTGTTGAAGCGGATCTGTTCGCGCAGTTGCATGCCCAGGACGTTCTGGCCGAATTCCCGGTTCTTCGGCACGTCGCGGGCCAGCAGGGCCAGATGGTCGATGCGGCGTACCCCGACGCCGCGGCCGGAAAATTTCATCGGCTGGTTCTTGAGGGCCGAGCGCAGGGCGGGGGGGGCGACATAGCGCTCCTCCTCGTAATACAGCTCCATGGCGTGGCCTTCGGGATCGGTGAAGCGGTAGGTCCGTCCGCGGCCGTAATCGCCGTTGCCCCAACTGCCGCCCAGTCCGGCGGCTTCCACCGCCGCGACGCGGCGCTCAAGGGCCTGCTCGCTGATCGTGCGCCAGGAAATGGCGCCGACCCCCGGCTTGGCCGCTTCCGTCAGCTTCAGCGGCGCCTTGGCATAATCGCCGTAACCCCGCAGATAGACCGATCCGCCGGACTGATGAACAACCTCCATCCCCAGCAGGTCGCGGAAATACCACAAGCTTTCGTCGGGCTTGGGGGTGAACAATTCCACCGCGCCCAGATGGGCGACATCGCGGATCGGCTCGTTCCCGGACATGATTTCCTCCGTGGGCGTTTTTCTGTCGATAAAGGTGGGGAAAATCGATATAAAAATATACATCATCCCTGGTCATGGAACGCATGAGCGATTTCGATCCCCTGGGGCTGAGCGGCCGTAACCTCCAGGCCTTCCTGGCGGTCATCGAGGAGGGCAGCGTGACGGCCGCCGCCAAACGCCTGGGCCTGACTCAATCGGCGGTCAGCCACACCATCGAACGGCTGCGTGCCCTGGTGGGCGATCCTCTGTTCGTGCGGTGCGGGCGCAACGTGGTGCCGACCGCGCACGCCCTGGCCATGGCGGCGCAGGCCGAGGATGTGGTCGAGCGGATGAAAGCCTTCGTCGGCGGCGGCATCTTCGATCCTGCCGGCGCGCCGCTGTCGCTGATCGTCGCGGCCAACGACCTCCAGCGCGACGTGCTGCTGCCGGTGTTGATGCGCCGGCTGGCGGAGGCGGGCACCGATACGGTGCTGCGGGTCATCTCGTCCGGGCGTCCCGCCGCCGCCATGCTGCGCGAGGATCGCTGCACCATCCTGGTGACGCCCCGTCCGCCCCAGGGGGCGGATATCGTGCAGAAGGCCCTGTTCCGCGACCGCTACGTCTGCTTCTTCGATGCCGCTGTCCGTCCGCCGCCGGCCACGCTGGCCGAGTACCTGGCGGCCGAGCACGTCACCGTGGTCTACGACGACAACGACGTCACCGCCTTCGACGCGACCATGGCGGCCCGCGGCATCAAGCGGCGTTTCCGCATCTCGGTTCCCGGTTTCGCCGGCATCCCCGCTTTCCTGCGCGGGACCGCGCTGCTGGCCTCGCTGCCGTCGCTGCTCGGGCGGGGCATCATGCAGGAGTTTGCCCAGGTGCCGCTGCCCCTGCCGGCGGCCGAGCTGCCCATGTACATGGTCTGGCATGTCCGCCACCAGCACGACCCCCGGCATCTGTGGTTGCGCCGCCAGTTGCAGGCATCCGCCGACGAGGTGGCGCAGGCGGCGCCGTCCGCCGGAAGCGACGGAGCATAGACAGCCCCCCGGCGCCGCTGCCATAACAACCGGGGATCGGAAGGGAGAATGCGGGATGAAGGCTTGGCTGGCCGCGGCGTTGCTGGCGGTGGTGCTGGGGGCGGCGGGGCCGGCGCAGGCCGCAAGGCGCACCCTGGTGGTCGGGGTCGAGGACCAGGATTACCGCCCGGCCTATGGCTGGCATGACGGCACGTTCGCCGGGGCGGGGCGCGAGATCCTTGATGCCTTCGCCGCCGACCGCGGCTACCGCCTGGAATACCGGCCGCTACCGGTCAAGCGGCTGATCGCCCAGTTGATCCACGACGAGATCGACCTGAAATTCCCCGACAATCCCGGCTGGGCCATCGACCGCAAGGGCGGGCACCGGATCTTCTATTCGCGGCCGGTGATCCACTACACCGACGGCACCATGGTTCCGGCCGGCAAGCCCGTCCCCGCTCCGGACGCCATCAAGGTTCTGGCGACGGTGTCGGGATTCACGCCGGTAGGCTGGCAGCAGCGCATCGCCGCGGGAGCGGTAACGGTCAAAGAAACTGCCCATATCGACCAGGCGGTGGGGCTTGCCTTGCGCGGGCTAGCCGATGGCGCCTATGTCAGCGTGGTCGCCGCCGACCGGGTGATGGCCGAACTGGGCCGGCCGCACGGGTTGGTGTTTGCCGCCAGCCTGCCCCACGCCAACGGGAGCTATTCGGTTTCCAGCGCGGCGCATCCCGAACTGGTGGCCGAGTTCGACGCCTGGCTGGAGGCCAACGCCGCCCGCGTCGAAGCCATCAAGGCGCGGGCCGGCGCCGAACAGGACGTCGAGAAGTAGCCCTCGGCCTGCGGCCGCCAGGCGCGGAAGGCCACGCCCAGGGCGACCATCTGGATCGTCACCACCAGGGCGACCACCCCCGGCCAGCCGAAAGCCGGCCAGACGGCGGCCGGCGCCACGCCGCCAAGGCTGCCGCCCAGGTAGTAGCTGCAGACATAGAGCCCCACCGCCACGGCCCGGGCCTGGGGCACCACCAGGCCGGCGAAGCCGATGGCCAGCGGCTGCGCCACGAAGGTGCCGCCCGCCAGCATGGCCAGGCCGGCCAGGACCACCGGCAGGCTGCCGCTCAGGGTCAGGGCCAATCCGCCCAGATTGACCAGGGTGGCGGCGGCCATCAGCCGCCGGCGGCCGAAGCGGCGCAGCAGCGGGCCGGTGGCCGCGGCGGTGGGCAGGCCCAGCAGGAAGACCACGAACACCAGCCCCAGGGCGCCGGTGCCCAGCCCGAAAGGCGGCGCGGCCAGCACGAAGCCGACATAGGTGAAGCTGGCGGTCATCGAGAACAGCAGGACCGCCCCCACCGCGCAGGTGGCCAGCAGACGGGCGTTCAGCAGGGCGCGGGCCCGGTTGCCGCCGCGCGTATCCCGGCGGACCGGCGCGCGGCTGTCGGCGGGCAGCCATAGGGCCAGGGCGGCCGCCCCGGCCAGGTTGAGGGCGGTCAGCAGCGGAAATCCCCAGCGCCATCCCAGGGCCGCGGCCACCAGGGCGGCCAGGGTGCGCCCGGCGAAGCCGCCGGCCACCATGCCGGCCATCTGGATGCCGATCAGGTCGGGGGCCTCGGCTGGCGGCCATTCCTCGTTGATATGGGCGTTGGTTACCGCGAACACCGCCGGTAGGGCCACGCCTTGCAGGAAACGCCAGATCACCAGTTCGGCGATGCTGGCCGAATGGGCGGCCAACAGGGTCGGCACCGCCATCAGCAGGGCGCCGGTCACGATCACCCGCTTGCGCCCCAGCCGCTGGGCCAGCCAGCCGGCCAAGGGGGCGGTCAGGGCGACGCCCAGGGTGGTGGCCGACACCGTCCATCCCACCGCGGCCTTGCTGGCGTTGAACTGGGCGGCCAGTTCCGGCAGCAGGGATTGGGTGGGGTACATGTCGAGAAAGCTGCAAAAGCCGGCGGCGAAAACGGCGAAACGGCGGCGGTCGAACATCGGGGGCGCACTCCTTCATCCTTAATGTGGCTCCCCCGTCCCTCATTTATCCAATATATTTGTTGCCGCAGAATGATATCCACAGAGTATCAGTGCCATGCTGGAATTGCGTCATTTCCGCTATTTCGTCGCGGTCGCCGAGGAATTGCATTTCGGCCGGGCCGCCAATCGCCTGCATATGGCCCAGCCGCCGCTCAGCCAGCAGATCCAGGCGATGGAGGCGATGCTGGGGGTGCGCCTGTTCGAGCGGACCCGGCGCAAGGTGGAACTGACCGAAGCCGGGCGGCTGATGCTGGACGAGGCGCGGGCGGCGCTGGCCCAGGCGGCCCGCGCCGAGGACATGGCGCGGCGGGCCGCCCGCGGCGAGGTTGGCCGCCTGGAGATCGGCTTCACCGGCTCGTCGCCGTTCAACCGCGCCCTGCCCACGCTGGTGGAGCGGTTCCGGCGCGCCTGGCCGGACATCCGCCTGTCGCTGCGCGAGATGTCCACCGCCGAGCAGATGCAGGCCCTGGTGGAAAGCCGGATCGACATCGGATTCGCCCGGCCGGCCGAGGCCATCGCCGTGCCGGGGGTGAGCCTGCGCCTGTTGCAGCGCGAGGCGCTGCTGGTGGTCTGCAACGACCGCCACCCCCTGGCCGGGCGCGAGCGGGTGGCGGTGGCGGAACTGGCCGGCGAGCCGTTCATCCTGCACCCGCGGCATGTCGGGACCGGCCTCTACGACCGGGTGATGGGGCTGGCGCGGGCGGCGGGCTTCATTCCCCGCGTCGAGATCGAGGCCCACCAGATGTCGACCATGGTCAGCCTGGCGGCCATCGGCCTGGGGGTCTGCATGGTGCCCGAAGCCATGCGGCGGGTCGGCGTCGAAGGGGCGGCCTTCCTGCCGCTGGCCGATCCCATGGCCCATATCGACCTGTTCCTGGCCTGCCGCAGCGGCCCGCCAGCGCGGCCGGTGGCCAATTTTCTCGCCCTGGTCGAAGGCTGACGGTCAGCCGGCGACCACCGCCAGCGCCGCCGCGGCATGGACGGTGACCAGGCCCGCCGCCACGTCGCCCAGTTCGGAATGGAGCTTGGCCGCCGCCGCCGAGGTAGCGGCCGGCCAGCCGGTGACGGCGGCGGCCGGCACGCCCAGGATCACCAGCCACGCCACCGCGGCCACCGCCGGATGCCGTCCGCGCCGCAGGAAGGGCAGGGCCAGAGGGCCGCCGGCCAGGCCGGCGACCAGCCGCAGGGTCAGCGCCCCCAGCACGACGCAGCCGGCGTACAGATGGACCGCGGCCAGGCTGGCGTCGGTGCCGCTCAGATAGGCCACCACGAAGGCGACCAGCAGCACGATGTGCCAGGGCAACAGCCACAGCAGGTAACGGCGCCGGCGCCCGGCGGGGGGTGGGGTGGTGGACATCGGGTTCTCCTGCGGGCGGGCCGTGCGGCGCCCGGCCGGCGCGGCCCCCCTCGAAAGAAGGTCTGTCGCCCCGCCCGGAAGAGTGCTGCCGACCGCTCGGGCGGGTGTTCCTTTCCGTCCCGCGCTTGCCGATCCTATGCGATCGGCGCCGGGAAAGACCGTCAATCGGCGCTCGCCGCCAGGGAGAGACAGCGAGCGGAAGGATCAACACATGAAGCCGCGCAATGCGTCAAGTGCCATCCTCGGGGGGGCGGCGCGGAAGCCGCCGAAATTCCACAACGGCATGTTCGTGCGCTATACCGGCCACCAGCCGTCGCAGATGTCGCGCCATTACATGGCCACCACGCCCATCGTTCCAGGGGCGACCTATACGGTGGCGCGCTCGGTCCAGGACGGGGCCGATCTGTGGCTGTTCGTTCAGGAATGGCCCGAGGTGCGCTGCACGGCCGACGGCTTCGTGCCCATTCCCCATCAGGCCGAGGACCACTGGCAAATGGCCGATCTCTGATCCGATCGGACGGGGCGGGGTGGCCAAAAGCCCCCCGTCTTTCGGCAAAGTGAACCCCATCGTGTGAAACGGGCGCGCACGAAGCCGCGTTCCGGTGTAGTTTGGTGCCCTGACGGAAACACCGACTTCCCACAGGGGTGCTACATGAGTACGGACTTGCCGAAGATCATCTGGACGAAGGTTGACGAGGCGCCGGCCCTGGCGACCTATTCGCTGCTGCCCATCGTCCAGGCCTTCGCGGCGGCGGCCGGCGTTGCGGTGGAGACCCGCGACATTTCCCTGGCCGGGCGCATCATCGCCACTTTCCCCGAGAACCTGCGGCCCGAGCAGCGCATCTCCGACCAGCTGGCGGAGCTGGGCGTCCTGGCGACCAAGCCGGAGGCCAACATCATCAAGCTGCCCAATGTCAGCGCCTCGGTGCCGCAGCTCAAGGCGGCGATCAAGGAATTGCAGGCCCACGGCTACGCGGTGCCCGACTATCCCGAGGCCCCCAAGACCGAGGCCGAGGCCGAGATCAAGGCCCGCTACGGCAAGGTGCTGGGCAGCGCCGTCAACCCGGTGCTGCGCGAAGGCAATTCCGACCGCCGCGCCGCCGCCTCGGTCAAGCAGTACGCCCGCAACAACCCGCACAAGATGGGCGCCTGGACCGCGGAGTCCAAGTCCCACGTGGCCCACATGGCGGGCGGCGATTTCTACGGCAGTGAGAAGTCGGTGACGGTGGCCGCGGCCGGCTCGGTGCGCATCGAACTGGCCGGGGCCGACGGGACGGTGACGCTCCTCAAGGAAAAGACCGCTTTGCAGGCCGGCGAGGTGATCGACGCCGCGGTGATGAGCCGCCGCGCCCTGCGCGCCTTCCTGGCCGAGCAGATGGAAGACGCCCGCCGTCAGGGCGTGCTGCTGTCGCTGCACCTCAAGGCGACGATGATGAAGGTCTCGGACCCCATCATGTTCGGCCATGCCGTCTCCGTCTTCCTGGAGCCGGTGTTCGCCAAGCACGGGGCGACGCTGCGCGAGTTGGGGGTCAACCCCAACAACGGCTTGGCCGATTTCTATGCCAAGCTCGCCGCCCTGCCCGAGGCCAAGCGCGCCGAGGTCGAGGCCGACGTCAAGGCGGCCATCGCCGCGCGCCCCCCCCTCGCCATGGTCAATTCCGACAAGGGCATCACCAACCTGCATGTGCCGAGCGACATTATCGTTGACGCCTCGATGCCGGCGATGATCCGCGAGTCGGGGCGCATGTGGGGGGCCGACGGCAAGCTGCACGACACCAAGGCGGTGATTCCCGACCGCTGCTATGCCGGCGTCTACCAGGCGGTGATCGAGGATTGCAAGGCGCACGGCGCCTTCGACCCGCGCACCATGGGCAGCGTGCCCAATGTCGGGCTGATGGCGCAGAAGGCCGAGGAATACGGCTCGCACGACAAGACCTTCGAGATCGCCGCCGCCGGGACCGTGCGGGTGGTCGATGCCGCCGGCACGGTGCTGCTGGAGCAGAAGGTCGAGGCGGGCGACATCTTCCGCATGTGCCAGGTCAAGGACGCGCCGATCCGTGACTGGGTCAAGCTGGCGGTGGCGC
>JAKAFA010000319.1 GCA_021818185.1 Pseudomonadota bacterium
CTACCGCCAGGAAATGGGCCGCTACAACTGGCAGACCGGATTCCAGGCCGTGGGCGAGGTGGAATCGCGCGACGGGAACCGGGTCGAGCTGGCCGAGGAAAAGGACGGGCTGGGCCTGCCGGTCGCCAAGGTCACCTTCGCCTATTCCGAACTGGACAAACGGCTGAAGCACCACTGCAAAGCCTTCATGGGCGAAATGCTGCGGGCGGCGGGCGGGCGCGACCTGTGGACCATGGAGGATACCGCCCATCTGATGGGCGGCGCCCGCATGGGCACCGACCCCGCCGCCAGCGTGGTCGATCCCGATGGGCGGTCATGGGAAATTCCCAATCTCTGGGTCGGCGACGGCTCGCTGTTCCCCAGCTCGGGCGGGGTCAATCCGTCGCTGACCATCCAGGCCATGGCCTGCCGCATCGCCGACCGCATCGCCGCCCTGGCCGGGCGGGGCGAGCTACGGGGAAGCTGAGTCCGGTCCCTTGTTCTCGATGGCGGCCTCGACATACAGCTTCTGCACCAGCACCATCACCACCACCATCAGCGGGGTGGCGAACAGCACGCCGACCGGCCCGAACAGCAGCCCGAACACCACCACCGCGATCACTCCCAGGGCCGGCGGCATCGCCACCACCCAGCGCTGGAGGATGGGCATCAGCAGATTGCCCTCCAATTGCTGCACCACCAGATAGAACAGCGCGATCCACAGGGCGTAGACCGGCCCCTGGGCGAAAGCCAGCAGGATGCCCGGAATGGAAAAGACGATGGGCCCGATGAAGGGCACGAATTCCAGCAGCGCCGCCAGCAGCCCCAGCGCCAGGGCCAGCGGCATGCCCAGCAGGGCCAACCCGGTCCCCACCACCACGCCGACCGCTGCCATGGCGATCAACTGGCCGAACAGCCAGCGCTGCAACGCCTGGCCGGCGGCGTCCAGCGCCGCTCCCGCCCGCCGGCGGCCGCCCCGGGGAAGCAGGCGCAGGAGGCCGTCGCGGTAGAGATGGGGATCGGCGGCCAGGTAAAGCCCGAGGAACAGGATGATCACCGCGTCGGCCAGCGCCCCGAAGGTCGAGGTGGCGAAACCGGCAAGGCCAGACAGGGTGTTTCCCGTCTGCCCGGCCGCGGTCAGGACGGCGACGAGGAACCGGCCGGTCGGCGAGCCGCTCAGCCAGGCCTCGGCCTGGGCTGCCGCCCCGGGCAATTGCTGGACCAGCAACCCCAGCTGTTCGCTCATCCGCTGGCCGACCAGCCACCCCACCCCGCTGACCGCCCCCGCCACCAGCGCCACCGCCACGGCCAGCGCCCAGCGCTCGGACAGGCGCAAGAGGCGGCCGAGCGGCGCCGCCAGGGCGTGCAACACCACCGCCAGCAGGATGCCGCCGAACACCAGCACGAAGACCACGGACACCTTCCAGGCCAGGAACAGGGCAACGGCGATCGCGACGACGATCAGCGCCCGTTCGACGAAGCCCGTGCGCGGAGAAGCCGGCGTGGGATGGGACATGAAACAGGAAACGCCCGGACGGGGCGCCAGGTTCCCCGGATGACGGGGGAGGCCGGGCGGGGGAGGCCGGGCGGGGGAGGCCTGGATTGACCGCGCCTGTCCCTCTTGCTATAAGATGCACCACGGGCCGGCTGGCCCCGGTCTCTCTGCGATTGCGCGCGGGCGCTCCTTTTGGGCGCCGTGTCCCCGAGAGCATCCCCCTTCCATACCCGCTGGTCGCGTGCCCCAGGGGCGCCCATGAACCCGTCCGTCCGGCGCCGTCTTGCGCCGGAGCGGACCGTTGGAAAAGAGCCTGCATATTGACCCTCACCTTCAATGACCTCGGCCTGATCGAGCCGCTGACCCGCGCCGTCTCCGCCGAGGGCTATTCCTCGCCCACGCCGATCCAGGCGGCGGCCATTCCCCATCTGCTGGCCGGCCGCGACGTGCTGGGCGTCGCCCAGACCGGCACCGGCAAGACCGCCGCCTTCGCCCTGCCGATCCTGCAGCGGCTGGCCGCCGAACGGCGCGCCGCCGCGCCGAAATCGGCCCGCGCCCTGATCCTGACCCCCACCCGCGAACTGGCCCTGCAAATCGGCGAGGGCTTCGCCACCTATGGCCGTCACCTGCCGATGAAGCGCCACGTGATCTTCGGCGGCGTCGGCCAGAATCCGCAGGTGCAGGCCCTGACCCGCGGCCTCGACGTCCTGGTCGCCACCCCCGGCCGCCTGCTCGACCTGATCGAGCAGCGGTTCGCCCGCCTGGATTCGGTCGAGATCTTCGTCCTGGACGAGGCCGACCGCATGCTGGACATGGGTTTCATCCGCGACGTGCGCAAAATTCTGGCCCACCTGCCGGCCAAGCGGCAGAACCTGCTGTTCTCGGCCACCATGCCCACCGCCGTCGCCGACCTGGCCGCCGGCATCATGGCCCCCGACCACGCCCGCGTCGAAGTGGCGCCGCCGGCCACCACCGCCGAGCGGATCGAGCAGCGGGTGCTGTTCGTCGACCGCGGCGACAAGCGCGAATTGCTGCTGGATCTGCTGAAGGACCGCGCCGTCGGCCGCGCCATCGTCTTCACCCGCACCAAGCACGGCGCCAACCGGGTGGCGGAGCAGTTGCAGAAGGGCGGCGTGACCGCCGACGCCATCCACGGCAACAAGTCGCAAAACGCCCGCCAGCGCGCCCTGGCCGATTTCAAGGACGGCCGGCTGCGCGCCCTGGTCGCCACCGACATCGCCGCCCGCGGCATCGATATCGACGGCGTGACCCACGTCATCAATTTCGAGCTGCCCAACGAGCCGGAAAGCTACGTTCACCGCATCGGCCGCACGGCGCGGGCCGGCAACGACGGCATTGCCCTGTCGCTGTGCGACGCCGACGAGGTCCCCTATCTGCGGGCCATCGAACGCACCACCCGCACGCCGGTGACCATCGACGAGGGGCACGATTGGCACGCCGAATCGGTCGCCCGCCTGTACGCCCAGCCGCGCGGCGGCCGGGCCCCGGCCGGCAAGCCCCAACGCCCGCAGGGCGCCCGGCCCCAGGCCCCCAAGCCCCAATCCGCCGCCCGCCCCCAGGGCGGCGGCGGCAAGCCCCAGAGTGCGACCGCGGCGGCGAAGGCCCGCCCCCACGGCGCCGCGGCCTCCCATCCCGGCGGCCGCCCCCACGCCCGCGGGCGTTAAAAGGGTCAGGCGCAGCCTGTTCCCCGGCTCCAGCGGTTGGAGCCGGGGCTTGGCTTGCCCGGCCGCCCCCTATAGTCCGCGCCGTGCCCAGATGCGGAGCCGAACCATGCATCCAACCCTCAGCGTCCTCTACCATGTGCGTGGCGACGCCGCCGGGATCGAGGCGCGCGCCCGGGCCATCGCGGTGGAGCAATCGGTGGAGATGCCGCTCGAAGCCATCGACGACCGCGCGGTGCTCGACGGGATCGTCGGCCGGGTCGAGACCATCGAGGATCTGGGCGGCGGGCTGTTCGCGGTGCGCGTCGCCCTGGCCGCCGCCACCACGG
>JAKAFA010000320.1 GCA_021818185.1 Pseudomonadota bacterium
GAGCCGACCGCAAGGGGCGCCAGGGCAAATTCCAGTTGGCCGACGGCGGTACCCTGTTCCTGGACGAGATCGGCGACATGCCGCTGTCCATGCAGACCAAACTGCTGCGCGCCTTGCAGGAAAAGGAAATCGAGCCGCTGGGCAGCAACCGGGTGGTGCGCGTCGACGTCCGCATCATCGCCGCCACCAGCCGCGACCTGGCGTCGCTGGTGCGGTCCGGCCACTTCCGCGCCGATCTGTATTACCGCATCAATGTGGTGCCCATCACCCTGCCGCCCCTATCCCGCCGCGCCGAAGACGTCGGGATCCTGGCCGAGGCCATCCTGGACCGCTTGCGGATCAGGGGTGTCGGACCGCGCGAACTGGATGCCGGAGCCATCGCCCTGCTCAGCGCCCATGACTGGCCGGGCAACGTGCGCGAATTGCACAACGTCCTGGAGCGGGTCTGTACCCTGACCGAGGCCCCCGTTCTGACCGCCGAGCATTTCGCGGCCATCCTGCCGCCGGCGGCGGCGCCGTCCGTCGCGGCGGCAACGGCGCCGTCCAGCCTGGCGACGGCGGTCGCCCAGGCGGAACGGGCGGCCATCGCCACCGCCCTCGGCCATACCGGCGGCAACCGGTCGGCCGCCGCCAAGCTTCTCGGTATTTCCCGCGCGTCTCTCTACGAGCGGATGGCGGCGCTGGAACTGGCGCCGACGGGCGAGGACGGATAGCCCATACGCAAACGGGGCGCCCCAGAGGGCGCCCCGTCCGCAAAGTGCAGCCGACCGTCTGGTCCTAGCGCAGGGACTCGCAGAAGCGCTTGATGCGCTCGCAGGCCTTCTGCAACGCCTGGGTCGAGGTGGCGTAGGAAATGCGGAAATAAGGCTCGAGACCGAAGGCGGCGCCCTGGACCACAGCCACGCCCTCAGCCTCCAGCAGAGCCGACACGAAATCGGTGTCGGAGGCGATCACCTTGCCGTCAGGGGTCTTCTTGCCGATGGTGCCGGCGCAGGACGGATAGACGTAGAAGGCGCCTTCCGGCGTCTTGCAGGTGATACCGGGGCACTCGTTCAGCAGACGCACCACCATGTCGCGGCGCTCCTTGAACACCGCGGCGTTGGTCGGGATGAACGCCTGGGTGCCGTTGAGGGCCTCGACCGCCGCCGCCTGGCTGATCGAGCTGGTGTGGGTCACCGACTGCGACTGGATCATGTTGATGGCCTTGATCAGCGGCAGCGGGCCGGCGGCGTAGCCGACGCGCCAGCCGGTCATCGCGTATGCCTTCGACACGCCGTTCATGGTCAGCGTGCGGTCGTAGAGCTTGGGCTCGACCTGGGCCGGGGTGCAGAACTTGAAGCCGTCATAGACCAGATGCTCGTACATGTCGTCGGACATGACCCACACCTGGGGATGGCGCAACAGCACGTCGGTCAGCGCCTTCATCTCGTCCCAGGAATAGGCGGCGCCGGTCGGATTGGACGGCGAGTTCAGCACCAGCCATTTGGTCTTGGGGGTGATGGCCGCTTCCAGGTCGGCGGCGCGCAACTTGAAGCCCGTTTCCTCGGGGCAGGGCACGAAGACCGGCTTGCCGCCGAACATCAGGGCGATGTCGGGGTAGCTCACCCAATAGGGCGCGGGGACGATCACCTCGTCGCCGGGATTGATGGTGGCCATGAAGGCGTTGAAGATCACGCCCTTGCCGCCGACACCGACCGTGACCTGGTCGGGGGTGTAGTCCAGCCCGTTCTCGCGCTTGAACTTGGCGCAGATCGCCTGGCGCAGCGCCAGGGTGCCGGCCGGCGCGGTGTACTTGGTCTCGCCCCGTTCGATCGCCGCCTTGGCGGCCGCCTTGATGTTCTCGGGGGTGTCGAAATCCGGTTCGCCGGCCCCCAGGCCGATGACGTCACGGCCCTGAGCCTTCAGCTCGGCGGCCTTCTGGGTGACCGCGATGGTCGGCGAGGGCTTGATGGCCGAAAGACGGTCAGCGATGAAAGGCATGGAACTTCCCCCTTGGGTCAGGAGAATGGTGGATCGGAAAATGGGTGCGGGGGGCGAAAATACTGGCGGCAGCCCGGAACCGCAAGGAATTTGCGCATTGCCGGCTTGACTCCTGGGCCGCCGATGCTAGCTTGTGGGGGAGCCCCCGGACCGGTGCCCAGATCAGGGTTCGCCGGTCACGCATCCCCATCCCGCAGGCGGCAAGCCGCCCGACGACATTGGCCAGAAAGCTCTACGTCAAGACCTACGGCTGTCAGATGAACGTCTACGACTCCGCCCGCATGGCGGATGTCCTGGCGCCTCTGGGCTACGCCGGCACCGATGGTCCCGAGGACGCCGACATGGTGATCCTCAACACCTGCCACATCCGCGAGAAGGCCGCCGAGAAGGTGTTCTCGGAACTCGGCCGCCTCAAGGCGCTGAAGCGCCGCCGCGAGGCCGAGGGCGGGCGCCTGATCCTGGCGGTGGCCGGCTGCGTCGCCCAGGCCGAGGGCGAGGAGATTCTGCGCCGCGCCCCCTATGTCGACATCGTGCTGGGGCCGCAGACCTATCACCGCCTGCCCGAGATGGTCGCCCGCGCCAGCCGCGCCGGCGGCGGCGTGCTGGACACCGAATTCCCCGCCCAGCCCAAGTTCGACTTCCTGCCCGAGGCGCGGGCCGACGGCAAGGCGGTGTTCCTGTCGGTGCAGGAGGGCTGCGACAAGTTCTGTAGCTTCTGCGTGGTGCCCTATACCCGCGGCGCGGAATATTCCCGCCCGGCCGCCGCCATCCTGGCCGAGGCCCGCCGGCTGGTGGCCGATGGCGCCGTCGAGGTGATGCTGCTGGGCCAGAACGTCAACGCTTATCACGGCGAAGGTCCGGCCGGCGGCAACTGGGACTTGGCCCGCCTGATTCGCGAACTGGCCGAAATCGACGGGCTGGCGCGCATCCGCTACACCACCTCGCATCCGCGCGACATGGACGACGGCCTGATCGCCGCCCACCGCGACGTGCCGCAGCTGATGCCCTTCCTGCACCTGCCGGTGCAATCGGGCTCCGACCGGGTGCTGGCGGCGATGAACCGCCGTCACGACCGCGCCTTCTACCTCGATCTGGTCGGCCGGCTGAAGGCGGCGCGGCCCGATCTGGCGCTGTCGTCCGATTTCATCGTCGGCTTTCCCGGCGAGAGCGACGGCGATTTCGCCGACACCCTCGATCTGGTGCGCGAGGTCGGCTTCGTGCAGACCTATTCCTTCAAGTACAGCGCCCGCCCCGGCACCCCGGCCGCCGCCATCACCGATCAGGTGCCCGAACCGGTCAAGGAGGAGCGCCTGGCCCGGCTTCAGGCCCTGCTCACCGACCAGACCGCCGCCTTCAACCGGGCCTCGGTCGGCCGCGTCCTGCCGGTGCTGCTCGACCGGCCCGGCCGCCACCCCGGCCAGCTGGTCGGCCGCAGCCCCTACATGCAGCCGGTGCACGTGGACGGCGTCGGCGCGGATGCCATAG
>JAKAFA010000076.1 GCA_021818185.1 Pseudomonadota bacterium
GGCGGCGACTGGCGAATGCTGGTCTATGTCAACACCGTGGCCTATGCCGAGCATGTCGTGCTGGTGAAGGGCAAGGTGGGCGGCGCCGCGCCGGTGATGGTGCGGGTGCATGCCGTCAACATTCTGGACGACGTGCTGGGCGACCAGGGATCGGGCAAGGCCGGGCAGTTGCACGCCGCCATGGAGACCATCGCCGCCCATGGCAGCGGCGCCGTGGTGCTGATCCGCGAACCGCAGCCCACCAGCCTGTCCGACCGGGTGCGCGCCCAGCTGGAAGGCCGGCCGGCGGCCGGCAATCTCCGCGATTACGGCGTCGGCGCCCAGATCCTGCTGGATCTGGGCATCCACGAAATGATCCTGCTGTCCAACACTCACAAGACCATTGTCGCCCTGGAAGGGTTCGGTCTCAAGGTGGTGGAGCAGCGGCCCATTCCGGTCGCCTGACGGAACGAAAGGGAAAACGACATGCCCCGGGTGCTGATCATCGAGGCCCGCTTCTACGACCATATCGCCGACGGTTTGCTGGCCGGCGCCACCGCCGCGCTGGAGGCGGCGGGGGTGGAGCATGACCGTATCGTCGTGCCCGGCATCTACGAAATTCCCGCGGCGCTTGAACTGGTGCTGCGCGCCCAGAAGCAGGGCACCATCCGCGCCCGCTACGACGGCTATCTGACGCTGGGCTGCGCCATCCGCGGCGAAAGCGATCATTATGACTACATCTGCACCGAGTGCATGCACGGGCTCAGCCAATTGGCGGTGGCCAACGGGCTGGCGCTGGGCAACGGCGTGTTGACCGTGCACAACGAGGACCAGGCCCTGAACCGCTCGGACCCGGCCCGCAAGAATATCGGCGGCCTGGCGGCGCGCGCCTGCCTGCGGATGATGGACCTGAAGCGGGAATTGAAGCAATAAGCATGGCCAAGCCCCAAGCGCGCAAATCGCCCCATGCCGTCCGCCGCAGCGCGGCGCGGCTGGCGGCGGTCCAGACCTTGTATTCGATGGACATCACCGGAGTGAGCGCCCAGACGGCGCTGGACGAATTCCGCCTGCGCCAGCAGGAGGAACAGCGCCCCGGCCGGCCCGAGCCCGACGGCGAGCTGGTCGCCCTGCTGGTCCAGGGCGCCACCGCCGAGGCGGAAGTGCTGGACGAGATGATCGGCCGGGCCCTGGCCCGCGACTGGACGGTGGATCGGCTGGAGGCGGTGCTGCGGGCCGTGTTGCGGGCCGGCGCCTTCGAGATCAAGGCCCGCCCCCAGACGCCGGCCCGCGTCGCCATCAGCGAATACGTCGATGTGGCCCACGCCTTTTATGCCGGGTCCGAACCGGGGCTGGTCAACGCGGTGCTGGACCGGGTGGCCCGCGCGCTGCGGCCGGACGAATTCGGCCGCGGCGGCGAGAACTCGTCCCACGACGCTGGGAGCTGACCGGGGAGGGCGGCGTGGAGGAGGCGCCCGACGAGTTCCAGGTCATTGCCGAGCTGTTCGCGCCGCTTGCCCGCGGCTTTCCCGGCGCCCTGGGCCTGAAGGACGATGCCGCCCTGCTGCCCGAGGCGCCGGGCACCGATCTGGTGCTGACCGCCGACGCCATGGTGGCCGGCGTGCATTTCCTGCCCGACGATCCCCCCGACTTGGTGGCGCGCAAGCTGCTGCGCGTCAATCTCTCCGATTTGGCCGCCAAAGGCGCGCGCCCGGTGGCGGCGCTGCTCACCGCCGCCTTTCCCCTTGGCACGACGCTGGACTGGCTGCGCCGCTTTGCCGCCGGTCTGGGCGAGGACCTGGAACGGTACGGCCTACCGCTGATCGGCGGCGACACCGTGGCGACACCGGGCCCGCTTACCCTGTCGCTGACCGCACTGGGCCGGGTGCCGGCCGGCGGGGCGCTGCTGCGCGGGGCAGCCCGGGTGGGCGACACCATCTGGGTCAGCGGCACCATCGGCGACGGGACGCTGGGTCTGGAGGCGGCCCGCGGCGGGCTGGCCGGGATGGACCCGTCCGACATCGCCTGGCTGGCCAGCCGCTACCGTCTGCCCGAGCCGCGGGTCACCGTGGGCCCGCAACTGGCCGGCTTGGCCCATGCCGCCATGGACGTGTCCGACGGGCTGGTCCAGGATCTGGGGCATATCTGCCGTGCCTCCGGGATCGGTGCCGTCGTCGAAGCCGCGCGGGTGCCCCTGTCGCCCGCCGCCCGCGCCGCGCTGGCCGCCGGACGATCGCAGCTTGCCAGCCTGCTGACGGGGGGCGATGATTATGAATTATTGTTCACCGCGCCGCCGGACGCGGCGGCGGCCCTGGCCGGGCTGACGGCCGCCGGCGTGGCGCTGACCGCCATCGGCCGCATGGTGCGCGGGACGGGTGTCGAGGTGGTGGGCCCCGACGGGGGCACGCTGAGACTGGCGCGGACGGGGTGGCGGCATTTCGCCGCGCCCGGGTAAGGGGAGACCGCCGTGATCCGCATCATCTTCATCGTCGTCGCCTTTCTGATGCTGGTCGGCGGCGTGATCGGCGGGCTCTATTATTGGGGCGTTGATCCCCTGGCCAAGCTGGGCCTGCACCTCAACACCGCACCGGCGGGCCCGGTGGGGCCGCCTCCGCCGGCGCCGCCCGCCTATGTCGATTTCGGTCTGCTGCTGGTCCCGGTGATCCAGGACCATGAGGTTCGGCACCAAGCCGAAATGATTTTGCGCCTGCGGGTCGATCCGGGCAAGAAGGACGCGGTCGCCCAAGAGCTTCCGCGGCTACAGGCCGGTTACTTGGAAGATATGATGGATTACTTGCCGCAGGCCCTGCGGGACGGCAGCGATCTCGACCTGTCCGCCATCCGCCTGCGCCTGATGGCTGTTTCGGCCCGCGTCATGGGGAGCCGTACGGCGGTGAAGGACATCATTGTCGAAAATTCCGAGTTGAAATAATTCCATGTCGGCAACGTGCTGATCCGGCGGCCGGGGGAGCGATGGGGCGGAGGAACTTGTCAGCCGTTCCTCATAACCCCTCCTAAGGCATATCTCCGGCAGCATTTTATTGCATCGGCTCTGGTCTTCTGGCAGTTTTGAAAGGCTTCCGTCGTCCCCGTTTGCCAACCAGCATCCTGCCGGACGGATGCGAGGGGCGGCCGAAAATAAATAAAGCTGCTCAGGGGATTGAAACACAATGGCTAACTACTTCGTCATCGCGTGCGGTTTGGTGGCGCTGCTCTATGGAGTATATGCCATCAAGTCCGTCATGGCGACGCCAGCCGGCACGCCAAGAATGCAGGAAATCGCTGCGGCGGTGCAGGAAGGCGCGCGTGCCTATCTGAACCGTCAATACACGACCATCGCCATGGTCGGTGCGGTCATCTTCGTCATCCTCTTTGCCCGCCTGGGGGTCTTCCCGGCCATCGGGTTCCTGATCGGCGCCATTTGCTCGGGCGCCGCCGGCTACATCGGCATGAACGTGTCGGTGCGCGCCAATGTGCGAACCGCGGATGCGGCGCGGACCAGCGGCATGCAGTCCGCCCTGGACGTCGCCTTCAAATCGGGGGCGATCACCGGCATGCTGGTGGTCGGTCTGGGCATCCTGGCGGTGGCTTCCTACTACACCGTGCTGCAGCACATGAACCTCGACCCGCGCAAGCTGATCGAAGCGCTGGTCGCCCTGTCCTTCGGCGCCTCGCTGATTTCCATCTTCGCCCGCCTGGGCGGCGGCATCTTCACCAAGGGGGCCGATGTCGGCGCCGACCTGGTGGGCAAGGTGGAAGCCGGTATCCCCGAGGACGATCCGCGCAACCCGGCGGTGATCGCCGATAACGTGGGCGACAATGTCGGCGACTGCGCCGGCATGGCGGCCGACCTGTTCGAGACCTATGCGGTCACCCTGGTGGGCACCATGCTGCTGGGCTCGATCTTCTTCACCGGCCCGGCCCAGGACGCGATGATGCGCCTGCCGTTGCTGATCGGCGGCGTGTGCATCCTGGCCTCGGTGGTGGGCACCTTCTTCGTCAAGCTCGACGGGTCGGGCAAGATCATGAGGGCGCTCTACAAGGGCCTGGTCGTCACCGGCGTGCTGTCGGCCGGCCTGGTGGCCGCCATCATCGTCAAGGGCATGGGCGGCTTCGGCGCCCAGTTCACCACCACCACCGGCATGACCATCTCGGGGATGGGCCTGTATGTCTGCGCCCTGATCGGCCTGGCGGTCACCGGCCTGATGGTGTGGATCACCGAATACTACACCTCGACCGAGTTCCGCCCGGTCAAAAGCATCGCGCTGGCCTCGACCACCGGCCACGGCACCAATGTCATCCAGGGCCTGGCCGTATCCATGGAGGCCACCGCCCTGCCGGTGCTGGTGATCTCGGTCGCCATCATCGTCGCCTACCAGGTCGGCGGGCTGTTCGGCATTTCTGTGGCCGCCACCACCATGCTGGCCCTGGCCGGCATGATCGTGGCCCTCGACGCCTATGGGCCGGTCACCGACAATGCCGGCGGTATCGCCGAGATGGCCGATCTGCCCAAGGACGTGCGGAAGACCACCGACGCCCTGGATGCGGTGGGCAATACCACCAAGGCGGTGACCAAGGGGTATGCCATCGGCTCCGCCGGCCTGGCGGCGCTGGTGCTGTTCGCCGCCTATACCGAGGACCTCAAGCATTACTTCGCCAGCCTGAACGTCCAGTTCCGGCTGGAAGACCCCTTCGTGGTCATCGGCCTGTTCATCGGCGGCCTGCTGCCCTACCTGTTCGGGGCGATGGGCATGCAGGCGGTGGGCCGGGCGGCCGGCTCGGTGGTGGTCGAGGTGCGCCGGCAGTTCAAGGAAATCGCCGGCATCATGGAAGGCAAAGCCAAGCCCGATTACGGCCGCGCCGTCGACATGCTGACCCGGGCGGCCATCAAGGAGATGATCATTCCGTCCATGCTGCCGGTGCTGTCGCCGGTGGCGCTGTTCTTCGTGGTCAGCTTTGCCTCGGGCCAGAAGGCGGCCTTCACCGCGCTGGGCGCCATGCTGCTGGGGACCATCGTCACCGGCCTGTTCGTCGCCATCTCGATGACCTCGGGCGGCGGCGCGTGGGATAACGCCAAGAAGTACATCGAAGAGGGCAACCACGGCGGCAAGGGGTCCGACGCCCACAAGGCGGCGGTCACCGGCGACACCGTCGGCGATCCCTACAAGGATACCGCCGGTCCCGCGGTCAATCCGATGATCAAGATCATCAACATCGTCGCCATCCTGCTGCTGGCGATGGTGGCCGGCTAGGCCTTTGGCCGGAACGGCAAAATGAAGCCCCGGCCGCCAACGGCCGGGGCTTTTTTCACGATCGCCCGTTTTTGCGGTTAGCCGTCGCCTAGTCGACCTTGCCGGTCTTCGAGAAGCGGCCGACGTTGCCGAACAGTTGCTGCAACATCGACGCATCCTTGCCGGCGGTGGGCGTCTCGCGGTCCACCGATTGGAACGGCTGGCCGTCGGCAAGGCCCAGGGTGGTCACCTTGGTGACCTTGCCGTCTTTCGAGAAGTAGACGGACACCACCTTACGGCTGGTTTCCTCGGGCGTGAGGAACGAGACGGTCTCGGTCTGCATCGAGATGTAGTGCCAGACATCCTCGCCGTAGGTCATGGTCGACGACGGGGTGCCCAACAGGGCCTGCACCTCCTCCTCGGTCATGCCGGGCTTCACCTGGGCCAGCGCCTTGGCCGTGGGCAGATCGCCGCGGATGTCGATAACATGGGAGCAGCCGCTGGACGCCAGGGCGAGAAGCAGGGCGGCGAAAGGGAACCCGGAAACGTATTTCATGCGGAATGAAGCCGGACCATTGACGGGACGGCGCTCCGTGGCCAAAGTTGCAGGCGAAGATGCACGCCGGGCTGCCGTATTGTCAACGATGCTGCCGCCCCAGACCGCGTTCGCCGTCGCCCCCGCGCCGGCCCCGCCCATCCGGAACCGAATATGGCCATAGCCGACTTTCTTTCTCGCCGCCGCCGCCGCGATACCGTGGCCCATGATCTCTATGTCTGCGCCGTTCAGCAGGCGCGCCTGCCCGCCCTGTATACCGGGTTCGGAGTGGCCGATACGGTGGATGGCCGATTCGACCTGCTGGTGGCCCATGCCTTCCTGCTGATGCGCCGGCTGGGCAGCGTCGAAGGGCCGCGGGCCGGCGATGCCAAGGTCTTGTCGCAGGCGGTGTTCGATCTGATGTTTGCGGACATGGACCAGAACTTGCGTGAAATCGGCGTCAGCGACATGTCGGTGGGCAAGAAGGTCAAGCAGATGGCCCAGGCCTTCTACGGCCGGGTCGCCGCCTATGACGGGGCCTTCGCCCTGGCCGATCCCGCCCTGCCCGAGGCGGTGGCCCGCAACCTCTATCGCGGCAATCCGCCCGATGCGGCGGCGGCGTCCGCCTTTGCCGCCTATCTGCGCCGCCAGGCCTCCGCCCTGGCTGCCCAGGGCGACGAGGCGCTGCTGGCCGGGCGGGTGGACTGGGCGGCGGAAGGGGAGGGCGCATGACCGGCGATATCAACCCGGAATTCTCCCACCGCATTCCGGTGGGGGACATTCCCGCCCGCGGCGCCGAGTACGAGATCGGCGCCGATCCCCATGAACGCGAAGCGCTGGCGGAGCGGCTGGGGCTGGTGCGGCTCGACGCTCTGACCGCGCGGCTGCGGCTACAACCGGTCGGCGGCGGGCCGCTGATCCGCCTGACCGGCCGCCTGTCGGCGCGGGTGGTGCAGTCCTGCGTCGTCACTCTGGAGCCGATGGATGCCGAGGTGGACGAGCGGTTCGCCATGACCTTCGGCCCGCCGGGCGAGGTGGACGAGGACGAGGATGTGCTGGAGCTGGACCTGTCCCCCGATGCCGAGGATCCACCCGATCCCTTCGTCGACGGGGCCATCGACCTGGGCGAAGCGGTGGCCGAGCATCTGGCCCTGGCGCTGGATCCTTTTCCCCGTAAGCCCGGTGCCGAATTCTCGCCGCCGGCCGCGCCGGAGGAAGGAGAACGGGCCGAAAGCGCAAATCCCTTCGCCATATTGGGCCGCATGCGTAAAAATGACGTTTGAGGGGGCTGCATCCCCTTGCGACCGCCGGGGATTTTGGCTAATAAAGCTCCCTTTCCCCCGACGGGATTCCGAGCAGAGAGAAAAACCATGGCCGTTCCGAAGAAGAAAACCTCCAAGTCCCGCCGCGACATGCGCCGCGCCCACCACGCGCTGAAGCCGACCTCGGTGTCGGAATGCCCGAATTGCGGTGAAATGAAGCGCCCGCACCATGTCTGCGGCGCCTGCGGCCATTACGATGGCCGTGAAGTGACGGCGCAGGCTGCCGTCAACGCCTGACCCGCAGGAGTGAGCGGCCGGTGAGCGCACCCGTTACCATATCCATTGACGCGATGGGCGGGGATAACGCCCCGGACATCGTGGTCGAAGGTGTGCGCCTTGCGCACGTGCGGCTGCCTCACGTCCGCTACCTGCTGTTCGGCGATGCGGCGCGCGTCGAGCCCCTGTTGGATCGCTATCCCGAGATCCGCGGGGTCTGCACGTTGCGTCACACCGACGAGGCGGTCTCGGGCGACGCCAAGCCCAGCCAGGTTCTGCGCACCGGCCGCCGGTCCAGCATGTGGCTGGCGGCCGACGCGGTGGCCAAGGGCGAGGCGGCCGGCGTGGTCTCGGCCGGCAATACCGGCGCGCTGATGGCCGTCTCGAAATTCGTGCTGCGCATGCTGCCCGGCATCGACCGGCCGGCCATCGCCGGCATGTTCCCCACCGAACGGGGCGAGACGGTGATGCTGGACCTGGGGGCCAACGTCGATTGCGACGCCAACAACCTGGTCCAGTTCGCGGTGATGGGCGAAGTGTTCGCCCGTGCAGTGCTGGGCCTGGAACAGCCCAGCATCGGCCTGCTGAATGTCGGCTCCGAGGAACTGAAGGGCAACGACGCGGTGCGCAGTGCGGCCAACACCCTGCGTGAAAGCCACCTGCCGATCCGTTTCCACGGCTTCGTCGAGGGGAACGACATCTGCGCCGGCACGGTGGACGTGGTGGTGACCGACGGCTTCACCGGGAATATCGCGCTGAAGACCGCCGAAGGCACCGTCCGGCTGTATTCGACCTTCCTCAAGGAAAGCTTCCGCGCCTCGCTGCTGGCCAAGTTCGGCTTCCTGTTCGCCCGCCACGCCCTGCACAAGGTGAAGGTACGGACCGACCCGCGCCGCTATAACGGGGCGATGTTCCTGGGGTTGAACGGTATCGCCGTCAAGAGCCATGGCGGCACCGACGCCTTCGGCTTCGCCAATGCCATCGGGGTCGCGGTCGACCTGGTGGCCCACGGCTACAACGACCGCATTCGCCGGGAGTTCGAGCGCTTCAAGGCGGCCGAGCCGGCTCCCGCCCAACGCGCTGCCGGGACCGGGTGAGCAGGAATGATGCGTTCGTTGATCGTTGGCTGCGGGTCGTACCTGCCGGCCCGCATCGTCACCAACCATGACCTGGCGAAGATGGTCGATACCTCGGACGAATGGATCGTCGAGCGTAGCGGCATCCGCCAGCGCCATATCGCCGCCGAGGGCGAAACCACCGCCGACCTGGCCACCGCCGCCGCCCAGGCGGCGTTGAATTCGGCCGGGATCAAGGGCAGCGAGGTCGATCTGGTGGTTCTGGCCACCGCGACGCCCGACAATACCTTCCCGGCCACCGCCACCCGGGTGCAGAGCCGCATCGGCATGACCGGCGGCGCCGCCTTCGACGTGCAGGCGGTCTGCTCCGGCTTCATTTTCGCCCTGTCGGTGGCCGACAACTTCCTGCGCACCGGCCAGGCCCGCACCGCGGTGGTGATCGGGGCCGAAACGTTTTCGCGTATCCTGGACTGGAACGACCGCACCACCTGCGTGCTGTTCGGCGACGGTGCCGGCGCGGTGGTGCTGCGCGCCGAGCCGCGGACCGGCGCGCCGGACGAGCGGGGAATCCTGTCCACCCACCTCCATTCCGACGGAAGCCACCACGACCTGCTGTATGTGGACGGCGGGCCGTCCAGCACCGGCACGGTCGGCCATGTCCGCATGTCGGGCAAGGAGGTGTTCCGCCATGCGGTGGCCAATCTGGCCCAGGTGGTGGGCGAGGCGCTGGGCGCCAACGGCCTGACGCCGGCCGACCTTGACTGGGTGGTGCCGCATCAGGCCAATCGCCGCATCCTCGACAGCACGGCCCGGAAGCTGGGATTGCCCATGGACCGCATGGTGGTCACCGTCGACCGGCATGCCAACACCTCGGCCGCCTCGGTGCCGCTGGCCCTGACCGAGGCGGTGTCGGACGGTCGCATCAAATGCGGCGATCTGGTGCTGCTGGAAGCCATGGGCGGCGGCTTCACCTGGGGCGCCGGCCTGGTGCGGATGTAGTTGCGCGGACGCGCCAACACAGTCCTGCATCCCTTTGATATTGACGGCTTTCCCCGAACCGTCTACCGTCACCGGATCACCGGGATTTAAGGATTCGGGCCGGCTATGACCGACAGGACGATTACGCGCGCGCAATTGAGCGAGGCGGTCTACCAGGAGGTGGGGCTGTCGCGCAACGAATCCGCCGACCTGCTGGAGGCGGTGCTGGGCGAAATTTCCAATGCCCTGGCGCGGGGCGAGGCGGTGAAGATTTCCTCGTTCGGCAGCTTCGCGGTGCGCTCCAAGGGCCAGCGGGTCGGCCGCAATCCCAAGACCGGCGAGGAAGTGCCGATCCTGCCGCGCCGTGTGCTGGTGTTCCGGCCGTCGCAGCTGCTGAAGAAACGCATCAACGATGGGGACACGGTCAAGAGCGGCACGGAATGACCGGTGACGACGGCGAGGCCGCGTTCGCCCGCCGCCACGGCAAGTCCGAGGCGGCTTTCCGCACCATCAGCGAGGTGGCCGAGGACCTTGACGTACCGCAACATGTGCTGCGGTTCTGGGAAAGCCGCTTTCCCCAGGTCAAACCACTGAAGCGCGGCGGCGGGCGCCGCTACTACCGCCCCGAGGACGTGGCGCTGCTGCGCCGCATCCGCGATCTGCTCTATAGCGAAGGCTACACCATCAAGGGTGTGCAGAAGTTGCTGCGCGACGCCCCGGCCAACCGCGAGGAGGCTGCGCCGCCGCGCCAGGACGCGCCGGAATTGCCGTTGCCGGCCGGCAGCGCCGAATCCGAGGGCGAAGAGGTGGAATGCCCCGGCGTCGGGGCGGACGCCGCGCCGCAGGCCGACGACCGGCCGGGACAAGACTTTCCGGCCGAGGACGGCAGCGTGGAGGACGAGGAGCGGAGCGGCGGCCAATCCTCCGCCTTGCCCCCCGGGATGCGGCGAAAGCTCGAGGATTTGCTGGGGGAACTGGAGGAAATCCGCGGGTTGTTGCAGCCCCGGTCGTAAAGGCGCTTTAGGGGGTTGCGGACCCCAGGCCGGATATGTATAGTCCGCCTCCTCCGGCAGCCAGCCGGAACGCCCCTCCGGGCGGGCTTGATCCCAACAGCCCGGAACAACAAGTTTACGGGACGCCCAGACGGGCGGACCGCATGGTCGGAGCGTAGCGCAGCCCGGTAGCGCATCAGTCTGGGGGACTGGGGGTCGTGGGTTCGAATCCCGCCGCTCCGACCACTCTAAGGCCCTGGAACCGAACAGGTTCCGGGGCCTTTCCCTATGCACTCCGCCGCACGGGGGCACGGCGAGGCGGCACCATGTGGTTCGCCGTCCGGCGGATGGCCTTGCGAAGCGCGGCAGCCCTCATTCCGGCGTGAACGCCACCCTTGACACCGGACCGATTCGCGCGCCCCTTGGACATGGCTCGTGGGAGAGGGAGCAATGCACATACCGGGTCGTCCGGCGGACGTCCTGTTCGGGCGGGCCGGCGGGTCGCGTCTAGTCCGCGGGGTGGTCGCCGCCGCAGTGACCGTCAATCTGTTCGTGGTCGGATTGACCGTCACCGTGCTGGCGGCCAGTCATGCTCATTACCGCGATGACGCAGTGCGGACCGTGGCGACCGTTTCGCGGGTGCTGGACGCCGAAGTTGAAGGGTTTATCCGCACCATCGACCTGGGTTTGCAGGCGGTGGGAGACGAAGTCGAGCGCGAGCGGGCGGCGGGCGGCATCGATCCACAGCTGTTGCGAGGCGTTCTGGCCCATTATGCTGCCCGCCTGCCGAACGCCGCTGCCCTGCGGGTGGTCGATGCCCAGGGAAGGCTGCGCCAAGATGCGGGCGAGGCGTGGCAGAGCGACATGCCCCTGGCCGGTCTGGGGTATTTCCGCCGGCTGCGTGACGATCGGACGGCCAGCGTCGTGGTCTCCGATCCGGTTCGGGGCGGATCAGACGGCCAATGGGTGTTCAGGATCGCACGCCGGCTGCGCGGCCTGGACGGGCAATTCGATGGTGCGGTGATCGCTACCGTTCCTGTGGCGCCTTTGACCGGAATCTTTTCCTCGGTGGATCTTGGGCCGGGCCGGGTAGTGTCGCTGTTCAGCGACCGCGGCCATTACCTGGCCCGCTATCCCACCCCCAGCGGCGGCTTGGCCGGGGGCGGCGTTGCGCGGGCGGCCCGCTTGCGGGCGGTGGCCGGCCCGGTAATCGGCGACGAGGATCTGCTTCAGCGGTCGCCCACCGACGGGGTGGTGCGCTTCGTACACTTCCACAAAGTGGTGGGTTATCCCCTTTATCTGGTGGTGGGAATGGCCGAGAGCGACGCCCTGGCCGGCTGGCGCCGCGAAGTGGTCACCATGGCGGGGCTGGCGGTGCTGTTCCTGGTGGCCACCAGCGGCGCGACGGCGCTGTTCCTTCGCGCCTGGCAGCAGCGCGTCGCCGCGGCATGCAACCTGGAGAAGGCGCGCGCCCAGGCCATCGAAGCGCGCCGCTCCAGCGAGTTGCTGCTTGGTTCGGTGGGCGAGGGGATCTACGGCCAGGACCGCCAGGGAATCTGCACCTTCGCCAATCCCATGGCCGCCACCTTGCTGGGGTGGGACGCCCCTGATCTGGTCGGCCGGCAGATGCACGCCGCCATCCATCACACCCGGGCCGGCGGTGCGCCCCATCCCGCCGAGGACTGTCCCATCCGTCTGACGATCGCCGACGGCGTGCCGCGGCGGGTCGCCGACGACCTGTTCTGGCGGCGCGACGGAAGGCCCTTTCCGGTGGAATACACCGCCACCCCCATCCTTGAGGACGGCAAGGTGATCGGGGCGGTGGTGGTGTTCCGCGACCTGACCGAACGCAAGGCGGCGGCCGAGGCGTTGGAGCGCCAGCGGATCGATCTGGAGCGGTCGAACGCCGAACTGGAACGCTTCGCCTACGTCGCCTCCCACGACCTGCAAGAGCCGCTACGGACGGTGGTGTCGTTCGCCCAGTTGCTGGAGCGGCGGTTCGGGGGGAAATTGGGCGAGGAGGGCGAAGAGTACATCCGCTTCCTGGTCGGGG
This sequence comes from Pseudomonadota bacterium, assembly GCA_021818185.1. Taxonomy (GTDB): domain Bacteria; phylum Pseudomonadota; class Alphaproteobacteria; order Rhodospirillales; family Magnetospirillaceae; genus JAKAFA01. The sequence continues at coordinate 12,380 of JAKAFA010000076.1, forward strand.
CCGGCCAACGGATGCACCGGCTGATCAACGATCTGCTGGTCTATTCCCGCATCGGCGCCGCCGAACGCCGGATTGCGCCGGTTTCCGCCCAAGCCGCCTGCGCCGCGGCGCTGGAAAACCTGCACGATACCGTCGCCGCCCATGGCGCCCGGGTGACGGTGGGAGAATTGCCCCTGGTGATGGGCGACGCGGTGCAACTGACCCAGTTGTTCCAAAATCTGGTAGCCAACGCCGTCAAGTTCCGCCATCCGGAGATGGCGCCGACGGTGACCGTAAGCGCCGAGCGCGACGGGCCGTACTGGCGGTTCAGCGTGGCCGACAACGGCATCGGCTTCGATCCGGGCGAACAGGACGTGTTCGAAATCTTCCGCCGCCTGCATTCCGCCGAAGCCTATCCCGGCACCGGTGTCGGCCTGGCCATCTGCAAGCGCATCGTCGAAGGTCTGGGCGGGCGGATCTGGGCCTCGTCGCGGCCGGGCAGCGGCGCCAGCTTCCATTTTACCCTAAGGGCGGTATGAGTCCCCATCTGTGGCTGGCCCTGACCCCGCACGGCTACGGTCATGCGGCGATGACCGCGCCGCTGGTCGCCGAGTTGCGGCGCCGTCATCCCGGCTTGCGGCTGACCATTCAGACGGCATTGCCCCAGGCCTTCCTGGCCGGCCGTTACGGCTCCGATTTCGACCTGGTGGAAGGCATCCCGGATTTCGGCATGGTGATGACCTCGGCGGTCGGTGTCGATGTCCCCGCCAGTGCCGCCGCCTATGCCGGGCTGGTGGCGCGCTGGCCCCGGCTGGTCGCCGGCGAGGCGGAACGGCTGGCGCGGGCGCGCCCGGACCTGATGCTGGCCAACGTGCCGCCTTTGTCCCTGGCGGCGGCGGCCGTGGCCGGCATTCCGGCCGTAGCCTTCTCCTGCCTCAACTGGTATGACCTCTATCGTCATTATTGCAGCGACCAACCCGAAGCCCCGGAGGTCCTGGCCCACCTGGGCGCGGCCTATGGCGCGGCCCGTCTGTTCCTGCGCTGCGCGCCGGCCATGGACATGACCCTGCCTAACTGCCGCGATATCGGGCCGGTGGCGGCGCGCGGGCGGCGGCGGGGATGCGATCTGCGAACGAAGTTGCGGGTGGTGGACGAGACCAATATCGGCCTGCTGGCTTTCGGCGGCATCGATTATCATCTGGACCTGACCCGCTGGCCGACGGTGCCCGGCTGGGTGTGGGTGTGTGCGCTGGCCGAGCCGCCGCCGACGCGCCCGGACATGGTCACGCCGCAGGAGGCCGGCATTTCCTTTGCCGATCTGATCCCGTCGGTCGATCTGGTGGTCACCAAGCCGGGCTATGGCACCTACACCGAGGCGGCGTTGTCGGGGGTCGCGGTTCTTTCCGTCCCACGCCCCGGCTGGCCGGAATCCGAGGCGCTGAACGCTTGGATAGCCGCTCACGCCCGCTGGCGGGAGGTTCCCCCCGAACGGCTGCTGTCGCCGGCCCTGCCTGCCGTACTCGATGAGCTGTTCGCCCGCCGCCCGCCGCCACCCGTCGAGCCGGTTGGCGTGGCGCAGGCGGCCGACGCCATCGACCAAGTCCTGGCCGGCGCGGCCTAGCTGCGCTTGCAGTTGCGCGCGGCGGGATCATGCCGCCCGATCATCGAAATCGGAGGAAATCGCCCATGACCAACTACAATTTGATTTATGCCACCGCCGCCAGCCGCGACGAGGCCCTGGCCCTGGGCCGCGCCCTGGTCGAGGCCCGGCTGGCCGCCTGCGCCAACGTGCTGCCGGGGATGAGTTCGGTCTATTGGTGGGAGGGCCGGGTGGAGCAGGCGGACGAAACGGTGCTGCTGCTCAAAACCCGCGCCGAACTGGTCGAAGCCGCCATGGCTCGGCTGCGCGAGCTGCACAGCTACGCCTGCCCCTGCGTCATCGTCCTGCCGATCATGGCGGGAAACCCGGACTTCCTCGCCTGGATCGCGGACGAGACGCAAGGGGCCGCCCCCGCGCCTTGAGCGTAGGCCTACCGCGGCAGCCAGACGGTGGCCACCGCCTGGGCGGCGATGCCCTCGCGCCGGCCGGCGAAGCCCAGGCCCTCGGTGGTGGTGGCCTTGACGCTGACCCGGTCCTGGGCGACGCCCAGGATTTCCGCCAGCCGGGCCTGCATCGCGGCGCGGTGCGGGCCGACCTTGGGCCGCTCGCAGACGATGGTGACGTCGACGTTGACGATGCGCCCCCCCAGCCCGGCCACCAGCCCGGCGGCATGGGAGAGGAACAGGTGCGAGGCGGCGCCTTTCCAGCGCGGATCGGTCGGCGGGAAGTGGCGGCCGATGTCGCCGGCCGCGATGGCGCCCAGGATGGCGTCGGTCAGGGCGTGCTGCGCGACATCGGCATCGGAATGACCTTCGAGGGCGGAGTCGTGGGGCACCGGCACGCCGCACAGCCAGACCCGATCGCCCGGAGCGAAGCGATGGACGTCGTAGCCGCTGCCGGTGCGGGTCTCGCCCGGCCCGGCAAAGGCGCGGCGGGCCCGCTCCAGGTCGGCGGTGGTGGTGATCTTGACGTTGTCTTCCGAGCCCATCACCAGGGCGACCGGCCGGCCCGCCGCCTCCAGCACCGCGGCGTCGTCGGTCAATTCGCGCCCGGCGGCGGCGCGGTGGGCGGCCAGGATGTCGGCGAAGCGGAAGCCCTGGGGCGTCTGGGCCCGCCACAGCCCGGCGCGGTCGACCGTACCGGCGATCATGCCGTCCTGCCCGCGCTTGAGGGTGTCGGCGACCGGAACCGCCGGAATGGCCCCCGGATGATCCTTCATCGCGGCGATCACCCGGCCGATGGTGCCGGCATCGGCGAAGGGCCGGGCGCCATCGTGGATCAGCACGATGTCGGGATCCAGCTCTGCCAGGCTTTCCAGGCCCAGGCGCACCGAATCCTGCCGTTGCGCCCCGCCGGGCACCGGCTCGCCCAGGCCGAGTCCGGCGGCGGCGGCATCGTAAAGCTGGCGGTCGTCGGGATGGATGACGGCGCGCACCGCGTCGATCTCGGGATTAGCGGCGAAGGCCGCCAGGGAGTGGCGCAGCACCGGCCGTCCCGCCAGGTCGAGATATTGCTTGGGCACGTCGCCGCCGAATCGGCGCCCCCGCCCGGCCGCCACCACCAACACCACCACTTTCGCCATGTCGCCTGCTCCACTGGATTGGAGGCCCGAAGGTAAGGGGGAGGGCGGGGCCTTGCCAAGGGGGTGGCTCGCGGCTCCGCGAAGAGCGGCGGGTGGGACCCCTTCCCCCGGCGGCAAAGGATGCTATAGTCGCGGCCATGGAGGATTCTCTCGCTCTCAACCTGTCCGCCCTGGCGGCGCTGATTCCGGCGGCCCTGGTCGTCTTGCGCCCGGGCGCCGGCCGCGATGGTCCGTTCTGGGCCCTGATCCTGGCGGCGGCCGTGGTCCCGGGCGCCTGGGCCGGCGAATTGCTGACCCGCGGCTGGCAGACCGATTTCGGCACCGCGCTGTGGGTGATCGTTGCGGCAACGGCGGCGCTGTTCGTGCCCCTGGCGGCCTTCAGCCGGCAGGGCTGGCGGCTGGCGCCGCTGCTGATGCCCTATCTCGCGGCGCTGGGGCTGATCGCCTCGGTGGCGCGGGGCGAGCCGGAACCGATGGCCGGCGGCGCCCCGGCGGTATGGGTGGACCTGCATATCCTCATCGCGGTGGCGATCTTCGGCCTGCTCAGCCTGGCGGCGGTGGCCTCGACCGCGGTCTTCGTGCAGGAGCGGGCGCTCAAGCACAAGCGGCCGGGCCGCCTGACCCCCATGCTGCCCAGCGTCGCCGATTCCGAGCGGCTGGCCGGTCGCCTGCTGGCCGCCTCCGAGGTGGTGCTGGGCCTGGGCCTGGCTACCGGCATGGCCATCGAATTCTTCGAGACCGGCGCCCTGTTGCGCCTGGACCATAAGACGCTGTTCTCGCTCAGCGCCTTCATTCTGATCGGCGCCCTTCTGCTGGGCCATCGGGTGTGCGGCGTGCGGGGGCGGATCGCCGCCCGGGTGGTGCTGGTCGCCTATCTGTTGGTCATCCTGGCTTCTCCCGGCGTCAAATTCGTGACGCAAGTGCTGCTCTGAGCCGATTCGCCGTTGCTTAAAACGGCATCTGCATAATAA
>JAKAFA010000077.1 GCA_021818185.1 Pseudomonadota bacterium
TCTGGGCGTTGGCGGCGGCCACCTGCCGTTCGGCGGCGGCGATGTCGGGCCGGCGCTCCAGCAGGGTCGAGGGCACCCCGGCCGGGATTTCCGGCACGGCTCTGGTCAACGGTGCCGGAGCAAGGGCGAATTTGGCCGGCGGCTTGCCGATCAGCACGGCGATGGCGTGTTCCAACTGGGCCCGCGCCACGCCGGCGTTGATCGCCTGCGCCTGCGTGGTTTCCAACTGGGTTTCGGCCTGGGCGACGTCGGCGCCCGAGGCGACGCCGGTGGCGTGCTCGTTGCGGGTGATCTGCAACGACTGGGCATAGGCGGTGGCGGCGGCGTCCAGCAGGCGCTTCAGCTCGTCTTCGGCGCGCAGCTGGAAATAGTCGCTGGCCAGCACCGCCTGGACCGACAGGGTGGCGGCGGCCAGGTCGGCGGCGCTGGCCTGGGCGGTGGCGACCTGGCTTTCCACGGTGCGGCGGATGCGCCCCCACACGTCGATTTCCCAGCTTCCGGTCCCTTGCAGGTCATAAGTGGTCTGGGCGGCTTGCGCGCCGGTCTGCGAACGGCTTAGATAGGGGCTGGCGCTCAGGGTGGGAAAGAAGCTGGCGCGCGCCGCCTGGATGGCGGCGACGGCCTGGCGATAGGCCGCTTCCGATGCCTTCAGGTTCTGGTTCCCGACCGCCACCTGCCGTTCCAGCCCGTCGAGCACCGGGTCGTCGTAGACCTGCCACCAGGCGCCCCGCTCGGTCAGGTCGCGCGGGGTGCCGGGCTTCCATCCGTCTTGCTCCTTGGCCGCCGCCTCCTTGAAGGCGGGGGGGATTTCGGCGGTGGGGCGGACGAAATCGGGACCGACCGAGCAGGCCGAGACCAGCGCCAGGCCGGCCGCCGCCATCGCCGCCCTTTTCCACGGGTGCAAGGACATCGGATCGTTCCCTTTTCGGCGAGACGCGGGCGGCCGGGCGGTCATTCCCCGGCCTCCGACCACCTTTCGGCCGCCGCCCCGCCGCGAAGCCGGCGCAGCCACAGGCGGAAGCGGTCGAGATAAAGGTAGACCACCGGCGTGGTGTAGAGGGTGAGCACCTGGCTGACGATCAGACCGCCGACGATGGAGATGCCCAGCGGCCGCCGCAGCTCCGAGCCCTCGCCGGTGCCGAAGGCCAGCGGCAGCGCCCCCAGCAGCGCCACCATGGTGGTCATCATGATCGGGCGGAAGCGCAGCAGGCAGGCGCGGGTGATGGCGTCGCGCGGCGACAGGCCCTCCTGCCGCTCGGCCGCCAGCGCGAAGTCGATCATCATGATGGCGTTCTTCTTGACGATGCCGATCAGCAGGATCACCCCGATCATGGCGATGATGGTGAATTCCGTGTTGAAGGCCCTCAGCGCCAGCACCGCCCCCACCCCGGCCGAGGGCAGGGTGGACAGGATGGTGATGGGGTGGATGGTGCTTTCGTAGAGGATGCCGAGCACGATGTAGACGGCGGCCAGTGCCGCCACGAGCAGCATCCTCTCGTTGGCGAGGGAGTCCTGGAAGGCCTTGGCGGTGCCCTGGAAGCTGCCGTGGACCGAGGCGGGCACGCCGATGCGTGCCATGGTGTCGTGGATGGCGGTCACCGCGTCGCTCAGCGCCACCCCGGGCGCCAGGTTGAACGAGATGGTCGCGGCGGCGAAATGGCCCTGATGGTTGACCGCCAGCGGCGTCGCGCCCGGGGCGAAGCGGGCGAAGGCCGACAGCGGCACCATGGTCTCCGCCGCCGTGCTGACCGGCGCGCCGGTCGAAGCCATGCCGTGGCCGGTGGTGGCCAGGGCGTTCATCTCCAGGTTGCGCGCCGTGTCGGCGGCCACCGCCTGGGCGGCGGTCAGGGCCGCATTGCCGCCGGCGGCGGGCTTGGCGGCGCGAACGGTGCCGGCCACCGCATTGGTGGCCTGGGTCCCGTTGACCACCCCGGCCGAGGTGCTGACGTAGAGGTCGTTCAGGGTCTCGGGGCTCTGCCAGTATCGCGGCGCCACCTCCAGGATGACGTGGTACTGGTTCAGCGCATTGTAGATCACCGAGACCTGGCGCTGGCCGAAGGCGTCATAGATGTTGTTGTCGATCTGGCTGGCGCTGAGCCCCAGCCGCGACGCGGTGTCGCGGTCGATGATGATGTTGGTTTCCAGGCCCTTGTCCTGCTGGTCGGTGTTGACGTCGGCCAGTTGCGGGACGTGGCGCAGCGCCTCGGTCAGCCGCGGCGCCCAGGTCTGAAGTTCGGCGATGCGGTCGGCCTGCAAGGTGTACTGGTACTGCGCGCCGCTCAGCCGCCCGCCCATGCGGATGTCCTGGACAGGCTGTAGGAACAGCGAGGCGCCCGGAACGTGGGCGAGTTTGCCGCGCAGGCGGGCGATCACCTGATCGACGCTCAGCTTGCGCTCGGCCAGCGGCTTGAGGGCCATGAACACCCGGCCGGAATTGGTCTGGCTGCCGCCGGTGAAGCCGACCACGCTGTCGACCGCCGGGTCATTCTTGATGGTGGCGATGAAAGCGGCCAGCTTGCTGCGCATCAACTGGAAGGACACGCTCTGGTCGGCCTGGATGACGCCCATGATGCGGCCCGTGTCCTGCTGCGGGAAGAATCCCTTGGGCACCACGGCGAACAGGTAAAGGTTCAAGGCGACGACGGCGAGCAGGGCCGTCAGGGTCAGCAACGGATGGCGCAACGCCGAGCCCAGGGTGCTCTCATAGGCCCGCAGCATGCCGGTGAACAGGCCCTCGCTGAACCGGTAGAGCCGGGAATGGGCCTGGTCCGGCCGGCGGCGCAACAGGCGCGCGCACATCGTCGGGGTGGTGGTCAGCGAAACCACCAGCGACACCAGGATGGCCACCGACAGGGTGACGGCGAATTCGCGGAACAGCCGGCCGATGATGCCGCCCATCAGCAGGATGGGCAGGAACACCGCCACCAGCGACAGGCTCATGGACACCACGGTGAAGCCGACTTCGCGGGCCCCCTGCATGGCGGCCGGCCGCCGCGGCATGCCGGCCTCGACATGGCGGACGGTGTTTTCCAGCACGACGATGGCGTCGTCGACCACGAAGCCGGTGGCGATGGTCAGGGCCATCAGCGACAGGTTGTCCAGGCTGTAGCCCAGCAGGTACATCGCCCCGAAGGTGCCGATCAGCGAGACCGGCACCGCGACGCTGGGGATCAGGGTGGCGCGGGGGTCGCGCAGGAAGGCGAACACCACCAGGATCACCAGCCCGACCGAGATCAGCAGCGTGCGTTCGACGTCGTGCAGCGAGGCGCGGATGGTGGTGGTGCGGTCCATCGGCGCGGTCAGGTCGACGGCGGCGGGGATCGACGCTTTCAGCGTCGGCAGCAGCGCCTTCACCCGGTCGACGGTGTCGATGATGTTGGCGCCCGGCTGGCGGAAGATGATCACCAGCACCGCCGGCCGTCCATTGTGCAGGCCCAGGTAGCGCAAGTCCTCGACCGAATCCGTCACGTCGGCTACGTCGGACAGGCGCACCACCCCGCCGTTGCGGTAGGCGATGATCAGGCTGCGGTAATCCGCCGCGTGGTCGGCCTGGTCGTTGGTGTAGATCTGGTAGTGCCGGCCGTTCTCCTCGATGGCGCCCTTGGGGCTGTGGGCATTGGCCGATGCCAGCGCCGCCCGCACGTCCTCCAGGCCGATGCCGTACTTGAACAGGGCGTGGGGATTGATCTCGACGCGCACCGCCGGCAGCGAGCTGCCGCCGACGATCACCTGGCCGACCCCATCCACCTGCGACAGCTTCTGCTCCAGCACCGTCGCCGCCGCGTCGTAAAGCTGGCCGCGGGTCATGGTGGCCGAGGTCAGCGACAGGATCATGATGGGCGCGTCGGCCGGGTTGACCTTGCGGTAGGTGGGGTTCATCCGCAGGTTCGAGGGCAGGTCGGCCCGCGCCGCGTTGATGGCCGCCTCGACGTCGCGCGCCGCGCCGTCGATGTCGCGGTCGAGCCCGAATTGCAAGGTGATGGCGGTCTGGCCCACCCCGCTGGTCGAGGTCATCTCGGTGACGTCGGCGATCTGCCCCAGATGGCGTTCCAGCGGGGTGGCGACGCTGGTCGCCACGGTCTCCGGACTGGCCCCCGGCAGGGTGGCCTGCACCAGGATGGTGGGGAAATCCACCTGGGGCAGCGGCGCCACCGGCAAGAGGAAGAACGCCGCCGCGCCGGCCAGCGCGACCCCCAGCGTCAGCAGGGTGGTCGCCACCGGCCGGGCGATGAACAGCGCCGAGATGTTCACGGCACCCACTCCTCCCCGGGGTCGGAGTGCCGGCCGCCCCGGACCCGCGCCGCCAGGGCGTCGAAGGCCAGGTAGATGACCGGCGTGGTGAACAGGGTCAGCAATTGGCTGACCACCAGCCCGCCGACGATGCTGATGCCCAGGGGATGGCGCAGTTCGGAGCCGGTGCCGCTGCCTAGCATCAGGGGCAGGGCGCCCAGCAGGGCGGCCATGGTGGTCATCATGATCGGCCGGAAGCGCAGCAGGCAGGCCTGGTGGATGGCTTCGCGCGGGCTCTTGCCCTCGTTGCGTTCGGCATCGAGGGCGAAGTCGATCATCATGATGGCGTTCTTCTTGACGATGCCGATCAGCAGGATGATGCCGATGACGCCGATGATGCCAAGGTCGCTGCCCGCCGCCATCAGGGCCAGCAGGGCGCCGATGCCGGCCGACGGCAGGGTGGACAGGATGGTCACCGGGTGGATGTAGCTTTCGTAGAGCACCCCAAGGACGATGTACATGGTGACGATGGCCGCCAGGATGAGCAGCAGTTCGTTCTGGAGCGAGGCCTGAAAGGCCAGGGCGGCGCCCTGGAAGCTGGTCATCACCGACACCGGCAGGCCGATGTCGCGTTCGGCCTGCTGGATGGCTGTCACCGCCTCTCCCAGCGAGGCGCCGGAGGCCAGGTTGAACGACACGGTGGTCGCCGGGAACTGGCCCAGGTGGTTGATCTGCAACGGCACCTGGCGGTCGGCCATGCTGGCGATGGCCGACAGCGGCACCTGGCCGCCGAGGGAGGACGGCAGATAGAGGGTGGCGAGGGATTGCCGCGAGGCCTGGGCCGCGGGATCGGCCTCCAGGATCACCCGGTACTGGTTGGACTGGGTGAAGATGGTGGAGATGATGCGCTGGCCGAAGGCGTCATAGAGGGCGTTGTCGATGGTGGCCGGCGTGATGCCGAAGCGGCCCGCGGTGTCGCGGTCGATGGTGATGTAGGTGGACAGGCCGTGGTCCTGGGCATTGCTGGCCACGTCTTCCAGTTCGGGCAGGGTCTTGAGCCGCTCCACCAGCTTCGGCACCCATTGGGCCAATTCGTCGGGATTGGCGTCCTCCAGGGCGAACTGGTATTGGGTCGGGCTGACCGTGGCGTCCACCGTCAGGTCCTGCACCGGCTGCATGTACAGACGGATACCGGCCACGTCGGCGGTTTCGGCGGTCAGCCGGCGGATGATCTCGCTGGCGCTGGCCCGCCGCTGGTCACGCGGCTTCAGGTTGATCAGCATCCGGCCGCTGTTCAGCGTCATGTCGGTGCCGTCCACCCCGATGAACGAGGACAGGCTCTCCACGTCGGGGTCCTTCAGCACCGCGGCGGCCAAGGTCTGCTGACGCTCGGCCATGGCGGCGTAGGACACCGACTGGTCGGCCTCGGTGATGCCCTGGATCAGGCCGGTGTCCTGCTCGGGGAAAAAGCCCTTGGGCACCGCCACGTACAGCACGACGGTCAGCACCAGGGTGGCCACCGCCACCAGCAGGGTGGGACGGGCATTGTCCAGCACGCGGACCAGCATGCGGTCGTAGGCGCCGATCACCGCGTCGAAGCCGCGCTGGATCCCGCGGGCGAAGGCGCTCTCCTCGGCCGGCCCCTGGTGGTGCAGCAGCCGGGCGCACATCATCGGCACCAGGGTCAGGGAGACCACGGCGGAAATCAGGATGGTCACCGCCAGGGTCACTGCGAATTCGCGGAACAGCCGGCCGACCACGTCGCCCATGAACAGCAGGGGGATCAGCACGGCGACCAGCGACACGGTCAGCGAGATGATGGTGAAGCCGATCTGCGCCGAGCCCTTGAGCGCCGCCTCCAGCGGCGAGTCCCCCTGCTCGATGTAGCGCGAGATGTTCTCGATCATCACGATGGCGTCGTCGACCACGAAGCCGGTGGCGATGGTCAGCGCCATCAGCGACAGGTTGTTGAGGCTGAATCCCGCCAGATACATCACGCCGAAGGTGCCGACCAGCGACAGCGGCACCGAGAGACTGGGGATGAGGGTGGCGCGGGCCGAACGCAGGAACAGGAAAATCACCAGCACCACCAGCGCCACCGCCAGCGACAGCTCGAATTCCACATCGGCGACGGAGGCGCGGATGGTGGTGGTGCGGTCGGTCAGCACCGCCACGTCCACGGCGGCGGGCAGGGCGGCGCGCAGGGCGGGGAGCATGGCGTGGATGCGGTCCACCACCTGGATGACGTTGGCGCCGGGCTGTCGCTGGACGTTGAGGATCACCGCCGGCGCGGCGTCGCTCCAGGCGGCCAGCTTGGTGTTTTCCGGGGCGTCCACCGCCTCGGCGACGTCGCGCAGGCGGACCGGGGCGCCGTCGCGGTAGGCGATGACCAGATCCAGGTACTCGGCGGCGCTTTTCAGCTGGTCGTTGGCGTTGATGGTCGAGGAGCGCATCGGCCCGTCGAAATTCCCCTTGGGAATGTTGACGTTGGCATTGGCGATGGTGGTGCGCAGGTCGTCGATGTTCAGCCCATAGCCGGCCAGGATCCGCGGATTGGCGCGGATGCGCACCGCCGGTCGCTGGCCGCCGCTGATGCTCACCAGGCCGACGCCCGGCAGTTGCGAGATCTTCTGCGCCAGGCGGATGTCGGCCAGATCCTCGACCTGGATCATCGGCAGGGTCTTGGAGGTGACCGCCAGGGTGAGGACCGGGGCGTCGGCCGGGTTGACCTTGGCGTAGATGGGCGGTGCCGGCAGGTCGGCCGGCAGTAGGTTGCCGGCGGCATTGATGGCGGCCTGCACTTCCTGCTCCGCCACGTCCAGGCCGATGCTGAGCTCGAACTGCAGGGTGATCACCGAGGCGCCCGCCGAACTGACCGAGGTCATCTGGTTCAGGCTGGGCATCTCGCCGAACTGCCGTTCCAGCGGTGCGGTGACCGACGAGGTCATCACGTCGGGGCTGGCGCCGGGATAGAAGGTCTGCACCTGGATGGTGGGATAATCCACCTGGGGCAGCGCCGACAGCGGCAGGAAATGATAGGCCACCAGCCCGGCCAGCATGATCGCCACCATCAGCAGCGACGTGGCGACCGGGCGCAGGATGAACGGGCGGGACGGGCTCATCATGCGGCCTATCGGTGCGCGGCGCCGCCATCGGCGGCCAGGCGCACCGCGGCGCCATCCCGCAGCTTGTCGGCGCCGTCCACCACCACCCCATCGCCCGGCTGAAGTCCAGCCTTGACCGCCACCGTGTCGCCCGAGACCGGCCCCAGGGTGACCGGGCGCACGGCGACGGTATGGTCGGCCTTGACCAGATAGACGAAGGTGCCCGGTGCCCCGCGCTGGATGGCGGCGGTGGGCACCACCGTCGCGCCGTGCAGCACGTCCACCAGCAGGTGGGCGTTGACGAACTGGTTGGGGAACAGGGACTCGTCCGGATTGTCGAAGATGGCGCGCAGCTTCACCGTGCCGGTCGCGGTATCGATCTGGTTGTCGACCGTCTCCAGCCGGCCGGTGGCCAGCCGGGTGGTCTCGGCGCGGTCCCAGGCCTGGACTTGCAGGGTGGCGCCGGCGTGCAGGCGGCGCAGGATGGCCGGCAGGTCGTCCTCGGGCAGGACGAAGATCACGGTGATCGGCTGCAATTGGGTGATGACCACGATGCCGTTGGCGTCGGTGGTCTGGACGAAGTTGCCCTGGTCCACCAGGCGCAGGCCGACGCGGCCGGTGATCGGCGAGACGATGTGGCAGTAAATCAGGTTCAACCGGGCATTGTCGATCTGGGCCTGGTCGGAGATGACTGCTCCCTGGTACTGCTTGACCAGCGAGGCTTGCAGGTCGCGCTGCTGGGCGGCGATGGAATCCTGGGCCAGCAACGTGTTGTAGCGCGCCAGGTCCAGCTTCGCCTCCTGGAGCAGCGCCTTGTCGCGCTCCAGGGCGCCCAGCTCCTGGTCGAGCTGCGCCTGGTAGGGGCGGGGATCGATCTGCGCCAGGAAATCCCCGGCATGCACGCTCTGGCCCTCGCGAAAGGCGATCTGGGTCAACTGGCCGTTGATCTGGGTCTTGACGGTCACCGTGGCCAGCGGGGTCACCGTTCCCAGGCCGGTCAGGGTGATGTCCACGTCGCCCTTGCGGGCGGGGGCCGTCACAACCGGTACGGGGCCGCCGCCCATCCGGTGGCCGTGGGGCGGTCGGGCGCCATGCGGGCGCAGGGCGATCGCCGCCAGGCCGGCCACCGCCAGGACCAGCAAACCCAGCAGCAGCGGCCGGCGCCACTTCGGCCGCGGCGCGGAGGCGGCGTCGTGCCGCCCCGTCGCCTTTTCCAGCGGCGGGCGGCCAAGGCTCAGGCGGCCGGCCGGCTCTTCCCGCAGGTCGGGCTTGTTCTGATCACCATTCATCACGTCCGAACTTTCTCAAGGGCGGGGCGGACCATGCAGGCCGCGGACCGTAGCATCGCCGCATGTCTCGGCTATGACGGTAATCGGCCGCAATGGTAACCGTGTGTTTCGCCGCTAAGGCCCGCCCGGTCGCCCGGATGCGCGCGTTCAGCCAGCCGGCTTGGACCACCGGGACGCCGGATAGTGGTGACGGGGCTTGTCGCCGGCCGGGGCGGCCCCTTCGGCCGGGGCGGCCTCTTCGGCGGCGGCCTCGGCGCCCTTCTTGCGCCCCAGGCCGATCTCGACCGCCAGTTCCGACCGACGCTGGGCGTAGGACGGGGCGACCATGGGGTAATCGGCGGGCAGATCCCACTTGGCGCGGTATTCGGCCACCGACAGGCCGTGGGCGGAGTTGATGTGACGCTTCAGGGTCTTCTGCGGCTTGCCGCATTCCAGGCAGATGACCGCGTCCGGCGACACCGACCGCTTGATGGGCACCGCCGGGGGCTGGGGCGCGGCTGCCGGCGCTTCGGGCGCTTCGGCATTGGCCAGGGCGGCATAGGTATCGCGAATCAGGCCGACCAGATCGCGGGCGGTCACGGTGTTGTTTCCGGCATAGGCGGCCACCAGCTTGGCGGTCAGTCGGAGTCTGGTGCCATCCATGGGCGAAGTCCTTCCGTACAGCTGCCGAGATCGGCAGGCGAATTCCTCTCTTGAAGCGCCGGCTTTGTCAATGGCGTCAATGGGGGGCGTCAATGGGGGCGCCGACGCTGATCCAGAGGTGGGGAGCGGGCCGACCGCTGTCATCCGGCCTCGTCCTCGGATCGGGGGGCGCAGATCAGGTCGACCACGGTGCCGGGCTCGGCGTCGCGGATGCGGAGCTGGAAGCGGTGGAAGCGGGCGATGGAATCGACCAGGGCGAGCCCCAGCCCGCAGCCTTCGATGTGCCGGGTGCGGTCCGAGCGGTAGAAGCGGCGCAGCACCGCCTCGCGGTCTTCCGATGGGATGCCGACGCCGTCATCGGCCACCCGCAGCACCGGAATTCCGGCCTCGGCCGTCACCGCCAGCCGGACATGGCCGCCCGGCGGCGTGTATTTGACGGCATTGTCCACCAGATTGACCACCGCCTCCAGCAGCAGGTCGCGGTCGCCGATTACCGCCGGAACCGCGTCCGCCGCCAGGGTGAAGGTCAGGCCCTTGTCTTCGGCCACCGGCTGGTAAAGATCGGCCGCCGCCTCGGCCACCGAGGCCAGGTCGACGCGGCCGATGGTGGACGGGCAGAGCCCGGCATCCAGGCGGCGGATGCGCATCAGGGCGGCCATGATCTGTAGCGCCTGATCCAGCCCGCCCATGGCCCGCTCCACCATGTCGCGCAGTTCGTCATGGCTGCCGGCGGTCTCGCAGGCCCGTTCCAGCCGGGTGCGCAGGCGGGTCAGGGGGGTGCGCAGGTCGTGGGCGATATGGTCGCTGGTGCTCTTCACGTCTTCGACCGCGGCGGCCAGTTCGTCCAGCATGCGGTTGACGCTGTCGGTCATCTGGTCCAGTTCGTCGCCGCGCTGCCGGCTGGGCAGGCGGTGGCCCAGCTCGCCGGCGACGATCCGTTCGGCGGCGGCGCGCACCGCCGCCACATGGCGCTGGGTGCGCAGGCCCAGGATCGCGCCGCCGATCAGCGCCATGGCCAGGCTGGGGATCAGGCCCAGTTCCAGGGCGCGCAGCACCGCGGCGCGGATGTCGGCCAGGCTGTCGACGTTGCGTCCGATCACCAGCGTGTCGCCGTTGGGCAGGCGTCGCGCCACCATATGCACGGCGGCCGGCGGGCCCAGGATGGCGCAGCAGGCTGCGGTTTCACGCAGGCCGTGGGCCGTGCCGTCGGCCGGCACCCCGGCGGGGTAGGCGGACAGGTTCCCGACGATCAGCCGCCGGTCGGGATCGAACAGGGCGGCAAAGACCATGCGATGGAAATCGGCCGCCACCCGGCGCTGCACCGACCCGCGGATATCGGCGGCCGGCTCGGCGGCCATGATCGCCGCGTCGCGCACCAATTGCCGGTCGACCCGATGGACTTCGACGATGGTGGTCTGCCAATAGATGAAGCCGGAGAGCAGCAGGCAGGCGAAGGCCAGGCCGGCGGCGAACAGGAAGGAGAGCCGAAAGGCGCTGGTACGGAACAGGGAAGCCACGCTCGTCCGCTCTCCTTCAGGCCGGCGCCTCGGCTGACAGAACGAAGCCCTTGCCACGGACGGCGTGGATCAGCGGCGGCTCGTCGGGTCCGCCCAGCTTGCGCCGCAGGTTGACCATGTGGACGTCGATCACGTTGGTGGTGGGCGTGAAGCTGTAGTGCCAAACGTCACGCAGGAGCATGGGACGGGTCACCAACTGGCCGTAATGGCGCATCAGATAGGCCAGAAGCTCGAATTCCTTGGGCGACAGGTCGAGCCGGCGCCCGTTCCGATGCACCGTCCTGGCGACGAGGTCGAGCGCCAGCGGGCCGGCCACCAGATCGGTTTGCGGCGGCCGGCTGCTGCGGCGCAGCAGCGCCGCCAGCCGGGCGGCCAGTTCGTCCATGGCGAACGGCTTCGGCAGGTAATCGTCGGCGCCGGTGGTCAGGCCCAGGATACGGTCGGGGGTCTCGCCCATGGCGCTCAGCATCAGCACCGGCAGGACGCTGCCGGCGCGGCGAAGCGCCTCGATCAGCGCCAGTCCGTTCATTTCCGGCAGCATGCGGTCGCAGACCAGGGCGGCGAAGCCGCCGCCGGCGGCCAGGCGCAGGCCCTCGGCGCCGTTGGCCGCGTGGGTGACGCCATAGCCGCGGCGGCCCAGGCCGCCGACGATGTCCGCGGCGATGTCGGGGTCGTCTTCCACCAGCAGGATGGGAATCGCCGCTTCCCTGGGGTCCAAGCCGTCCTCGCTGCCCTGTGGACTCGCCATGCGATTGTCGGACGTCCGTATGTCCGCCCCCTTTCCCGCCCGCGGCACCGGCCGGGGCCGGGAAAACAGACTCACAGTCCATTACGGCCAAATCCGGGCGGGTGCAAGCACCATGGGCCCGAAGAGTGTGCGGGGGGGGGGCGGGAGGTCGCTCGGCGCGGTGTCACCGCGACACGGCCCCGGACCGCCCCCGCAAACCGGCCTAGAAGTTGAACCGCGCGCCGACCATCGGCGACACGGCGTTGTTGTAGGCGTAACCGCTGTCCAGGCCGCCATTGACGTGCGAGTACATCACGCCGCCATAGATGTCGAACCGCCTGGTGAAGGCGTAATCGGCCATGGCCGACAGGACGTTCTCGTCGCCGGCGCACTTGCCGGAGTTGCTGTAGGCGGTGCCGCCGGCGCAAGACCCGCCGCTGAAGTTGTTCTGGTGCAGGTAGTAGTAGGCGCCGGTCACATGAAACTTGCGGGAGAAGCCATACTTGGCGCCGGTCCAGGCGATCTGCTGGACCTGGTTGCCGGACTGGTAGTTGTTATTGGTGACCGCCATCAGGTAGCCGCCGATATCCTGGGCGCCGTTGCTCAGCGGATGCGACGGGTCGCTGGACAGGATATGCTCGTAGCCGGCGTAGACGGTGGTCCGGCCCAGGCCGTATTTCAGCATCAGGGCTTCGGCGATGTTGTCGGCGACGTTGGCCGCCAGATAGCTGTTGTTGGTGACGCCATTCACCGTGACGCCGCCGGGCACCGAGGCCAGATGAATGGCGTCCTTCACTTCGGAGAAGGTGGCATCGACCGACAGGCCGCCCCAGTTGACGCCGAGATCGGCCTGCCCGGCGCCCAGGCTGCCGCTGTCGTAGCCGTTGAGCTGGGCCAGGGCGATCGCATGGAACGGCCCGACCCTGATCGCGTAGCGCGCCGCGTTGTCGAGGCGGGCGTCCTGGGTAAAGCCCCCGCCGTTGGCGGTGCCCGACCAGCCGATCAGCGAAAAGGCATAGGAGCCGCCCATCGGGTCATAGGCCACGACGTTGTCCAGCAGCAGGCTGTCCAGGCGGCCAAGGGTGAAGCGCCCATAGGTCCGGGAATCGACGCCGAGATAGGCCTCGCCGTTGAAGACCTGGCCGGCGCGGCTGCCGTCGGCGTTGGCGGTCTGGTTGGCCAGGGCGATGCCGTTGTTCTGCTGGATCGACTTGACCGCGTCCGACAGGTTGCCCGATTGCGGGTTGAAGCCTATTTCGGCCTTGCCGACCACGTTGAAGGTGTCGGTGACGGGTTCCTCGATCTTCAGGCCGACCTTGGATTGGCTGAGGCCGCTGGGGGTGACCCCGAATACCGACTTGGTGCTGTTCTTCTGCACCAGTTCGTTCACGCCGGGATAGAAGTAGTCGTTCAGCGGCGCGCCGTGGTTCTGGTAGCTGACGCCGATATCGACGGTGCCGTACAGGGTGAGGCCCTTCCAGGTCAGATTGGACTCGCCCGCCATGTAGCGCTTGAGTTCAGCATCGGTGACCAGGGACGAGTCGGGGGCGGGAGCCTGCGACGCCTTCATCGCGTCGATCTGCTGCTGCAAGTCGTCGATCTGGGCCTGGGTACTGTCGGCGGCGTGTGCCAGAACAGGCAGGCCGATGGCGGCGATGCCGGCAATACGAGCCAGGCGCCGGGCAAACGGCTTGGCTGCGTCATGACTGCAATATTCCATGGACATAAGGACCTCGCTGGCGTGACGTGGTGCGGCAAAAACATGTGCCTCCGCCCGTTCGGCAATTAAAATAGAATTTCATTGAGGCGGGCTCAAGCTCCGGAGACCGATGCTGCAAAACGGTATAGTGCGTTGATATATATACATAATGGCGCTTTATGCCATCGGGCCTGCCCGGGTCGCCAACACGCGGCGAGGGTAATCCTTCTATCGACAGCCGAACTGAAGGAAGATCCCCGTTGATGACAGAACCATGTCAATGCCGCTCGAAAACACCTTGGGGCTTGGGTTGCCCGTGACAAACCATTATTAAATCCAAGGCCAGCGGGTGACCGCTCGCATCCTAACCGGCCGCATCGGAGCCTGCCATGATCACCGCCAGACATTTGCCCGTACTTGCCGCCGCCGCGATCCTGTGCGCGGCGCTTGCCGCCTGCGCCACCCCGTCGCCCGAGGACCGGGCGATCGGCGCCGAGGTTGAAAGCCGTCTCGCCGATTCGTCGGCGCTGGCGGATGACCAGATTTCCGTCCAGGTCCGGAATCATGTGGTCTATCTCAGCGGCTTGGTGGACACCACGGGCGAGCAGGGCATCGCCGAGTCCATCGCCCAAGACGTGCCGGGGGTGGCCAAGGTCATCGATTCGACCCAGATGCGCGCCGCCAACTATTAACGGTCCAACCGGTGGGGCGGGCAGGGGGCAGGCTTCGAACGGGCCGATTCTGCCGCCTCGACCGTGTTTGACATGACCGTCCGGCTTACGCTCCGGCTGTACCCGTTTCCCCTTCGCCCTCATGCCCGCGCACGTCACGGGCATTCGCCCCGTCCCGCCTAATCACTTGTTTCCAATCCCTGTCCTGCGGGCCCGCGTGGATGGCCGGAGGATGTCCGGCCATGACGGCTCTGGGGAACGGCAACGCCGTTCCGGTCGGGGCAAACCGCGGAGACAACCGGGCGCCCTAAACGAAGTGGCCCCCTGCCGCCGGAGCGGCAGGGGGCCTTTTTCCGTCGCCCCGGGTCAGGCCCGGCACGGGCGGCGGGCGTTTTTTAGAAGTTGAAGCGGAGGCCGGCCATCGGGGAGATGGCGTTGTTGTACTGGTAGCCCTGGACCATGCCGCCATCGTACTTGTTGTACATCACACCGGCGTAGACGTCGAACCGCTTGGTGAAAGCGTAATCGGTCATCGCCGAAATGAAATGCTGCGAACCGGCGGCATTGCCCTTGGTATTGGACCAGCCAATGCCGCTGCCGCTGTAGTCGTTCTGCCGGACATAGTAATAGGCACCGGTCACGCTCCATTCCGGCGTGATCTGGTACTTTTCACCGGTCCAGAAGATGTTTTCCAGTTCATTGCCGGTGGAGAAGGCCGTGTTGTTGACGGCGCCCAGGGTGTAGCCGCCGATGTCCGCGGCGCCAGCGCTCAGCGGGTGGTTCGGATTAGCGTACATCTGGTGCTGGAAGCCGCCGAACGTGGTGGACGGCCCCATCGCGTACTTGGCGAGCAATTGCTCCGCGGTGGTGTCCGACACGGTGGCGTTGAGGGTCATGTTGCCGACATATTGCGAACCCGAGAACGGGGCGACATGGATGGAATCGTTGATGTGGGAGAAGGCGGCATCGACCGACAGGCCGCCCCAGTTGGTGCCGACGTCAAACTGGTAGGCGCCCAGGCTGTCGGTGGCGTAGTTGGGCGTCTGGGCCAGGGCGACGAAGCGGATCGGGCCGACCGTGACGCCGTAGCGCACCGAATTGTCGAGGCGGGTGTCCTGGGTGTTGCCGGCGCCGGCGGCGAAGCCCGAATAGCCGATCGGCGAGAAGGCGTAGGAGCCGCCCATCGGGTCATAGGCGCTGATATTGTCGTTGAACAGGTCGTTGTGCCGGCCGACGGTCAGGCGGCCGTAGGTGCGCGACTGGACGCCGACATAGGCCTCGCCGTTCAGGAACTGGCCGGCCCGGCCGCCATCGGCGTTGGCGCCCTGCTGGTTGACCGGCAGGCCGTTGTTCTGCTGCACCGACTTGACCGCGTCGGCCAGGGTGCCGGCCTGCGGGTTGAAGCCGGTTTCCGCCTTGCCGACCACGTGCAGGTCGCCATAGACCGGCTCGTCGAACTTCAGGCCGATCTTCGACTGGCTGAGGCCGCTGGGGGTCACGCCCCATTCCTCGCGGGTGCTGCTCTTCTGCAGCATCTCGTTGGCGCCGGTATAGAAGGCGTTGCTCAGCGGCGCGCCATGGTTCTGGTAGCTCATGCCGATGTCGATGGTGCCGTACAGCGTGATGCCCTTCCAGGTCAGGCTGGAATCGCCCGCCATGTAGCGCTTCAACTCGGCGCTGGTGACCAGGGGGGCATCCGAGGCGGGAACCTGCGACGCCTTCAGCGCGTCGAGCTGCTGCTGCAGGCTGTCGATCTGGGCCTGGGTGTTGTCAGCGGCATGCGCCAGAACAGGCAGGCCGATAGTGGCAACACCGGCAATAAGAGCCAGCCGCCGAATGAATGGTACGGATGTAACATCACTGTAATAATTCGTAGACATAAGGACCTCGCATGGGTGACGTGGTGGGCCAAAGGCACATGACCCCCGCCCATTCGGCAATTAAAATTGAATTTACTTGACGCAAGTTCGGCTGCCGCATTTCGCAGTGCAAAAGTGCAAGAGTGCGTTGATATCATGGGATAAAATATGCACGTGCCACCGAATCTCAGTGCGATGACGCAACTTAAAGCGGTCGCTCAGCCGCGGGCGAATTGGCTTGTTTTGCCTGAAGTGATGCAGTTTCGACACACTGGGGGGAGGGGTGTGGGCCTCGAAGTGGTAGGCACTTTTTCTGAAAATTTCTCTTTAGTGTCACATTTTGTCTTTTGAAGACTCTGGAATGGCCCCGCGGCGGCTGTTTCCCCTTTCCAGTTGCCGGCATCGCGCCGCTGGGGAACAGTGGAGGATGCCGCGAGGCCGACCCCCGAGGAGATTCCCGAATGAACGCCGACGATCTGCGGGCCCTACAGGCCCCCTTGAAGGACAGATACAAGACCGCGCCGGAGACCGCGGTCGTCACCCTTGCCGCGACCGGCCGGCTGGACGCCGACGACGTGGTCTGCCGGGTGGAAACCGGAAAGGCGCTGGTGGCTGCCGGCCTGCATCCGGCCACCGGCGGCACCGGCGCCTTCGCCTGCTCCGGCAACATGCTGCTGGAGGCCCTGGTGGCCTGCGCCGGGGTGACCCTGAAGGCG
>JAKAFA010000321.1 GCA_021818185.1 Pseudomonadota bacterium
CGCCAGCGAGATGGCCGCCGCGCACATCGGGCAGGGCTCCAGGGTGACGTAGAGGTCCGCCTCGACCAGCCGCGGCTCGCCGCAGGATGCCGCCGCGGCACGAATCGCCAGGATTTCGGCATGGGCAGTGGGATCGGCCAGTTCCTCGACCCGGTTGCCGGCGGCGGCCAGCACCGTGTCGGCCCGCACCACCACCGCGCCGACCGGCACCTCGCCGCGGAGGGCGGCGGCGCGGGCTTCGGCGAAGGCCAGGTCCATGAAATCGGTCATGGTTTCCGCTTAGCACGGCTTCGCCGTTGCCGGAAGGCCCCGCGCGGCTCTATACGGGGGAACGTTCCCCAGGAGAAAGCGGCATGACCCGACGCCCCGTGATCGGCATCACCTTGGACAGCGAAGAGCCCGGCGGCTATTCCAAGCTGCCCTGGTATGCGCTGCGCAAGAATTACGCCGAGGCAGTGGTGCGGGCCGGAGGCACGCCGGTCCATCTGGCGCACGAGCCCGACCTGGCCGGCGACTATCTCGACCTGATCGACGGGCTGGTGATCACCGGCGGTGCCTTCGACGTTGACCCTGCGCTGTTCGGCGCCACCGCGCGCCATCCCACCGTCACCCTGAAGGCCCGGCGCACCGAGTTCGAGTTGGCCATCCTGACGGGGGCGCTGGCGCGCGACCTGCCGATCCTGGGCATCTGCGGCGGCCAGCAATTGCTCAACGTGGTGCTGGGCGGCACGCTGATCCAGCATATCCCCGACGAGGTCGCCGATCCCCTGCCCCACGAACAGCCCAATCCGCGCACCGAGGCCGGCCACGAGGTGGAGATTGCGGCCGGCTCGCGGCTGGCGGCCATCGTGGGAGCCGGGCGCATCCCGGTCAACAGCGCCCACCACCAGGCGGTCAAGGCGGTGGCCCCCGGCTGCCTGGCGGACGCCGTGGCGCCCGACGGGGTGATCGAAGGCATCGAGGACCCCGCCCGGCGCTTCTGCATCGGCGTGCAATGGCATCCCGAATACGACATCAGCCCGGCCGATGCCGCCCTGTTCCGTGCCTTCGTGGAGTCCTGCCGGCGATGACCGACACACCTCGCTCAGCCGCTGCCGCCACACCCGCCGCCGCCCCGGGCGGCGAACGCATCGCCAAGCGGCTGGCCCGTGCCGGCCTGTGCTCGCGCCGCGACGCCGAACGCTGGATCGCCGAGGGCCGCGTCGCGGTCAACGGCAAGGTGTTGTCCAGCCCGGCGGCGACGGTGACCGAGGCCGACCACATCGCGGTGGACGGCAAGCCGCTGCCCGAGGCCGAACACACCCGCCTGTGGCGCTACCACAAGAAGGCCGGGCTGATGACCACCCACAAGGACCCGCAGGGCCGGCCGACGGTCTTCGAGAAACTGCCGGCCGAGATGGGCCGGGTGATCTCGGTCGGCCGGCTGGACTTCAATTCCGAGGGGCTGCTGCTGCTGACCAACGACGGCGCCCTGGCCCGCCGCCTGGAACTGCCCGCCACCGGCTGGGTGCGCCGCTACCGGGTGCGCGTGCACGGCGAGGTGGACGTGGCGCGGCTGGCGGCGCTGGAGAAGGGCATCACCGTCGAAGGCGTGCGCTACGGCGCCATCAGGGCGGTGCTCGACCGCCAGAAGGGCTCCAACGCCTGGCTAACCGTGTCGCTGCAAGAGGGCAAGAACCGCGAAATCCGCCGGGTATTCGACGCCCTGGGCTGGCCGGTAACCCGGCTGATCCGTGTCGCCTATGGCCCCTTCCAACTGGGCAATTTGCCCGAGGGCGCGGCCGAGGAGGTGCCGGGCAAGGTGGTCAAGGAGCAGTTGGGCGCCAAGCCGGCCAAACCGGAAGCCGGG
Organism: Pseudomonadota bacterium; assembly: GCA_021818185.1. Lineage (GTDB taxonomy): Bacteria > Pseudomonadota > Alphaproteobacteria > Rhodospirillales > Magnetospirillaceae > JAKAFA01. Next base: position 1,850 of record JAKAFA010000321.1, read on the forward strand.
GGCAAGCATGCGCATCGTCGCCGGCCGGCATAGGGGCCGGCGGCTGGCCGCCCCGGCCGGACGCGAGTCCCGCCCCACCGCCGACCGCGCCCGCCAGGCACTGTTCAACATCCTGGCCCATGCCGCGGGCGCGCCGCTGGAGGGCGTGCGGGTGGTGGATTGCTTCGCCGGGACCGGCGCCCTGGGGCTGGAGGCCCTGTCGCAGGGCGCCGCCCACGCCACCTTTGTCGAATCCCACCCGGCGGCCCTCTCCGCCTTGCAGGCCAATATCGCCGCCCTGGGCGAGACGGAGCGCACCACCCTCCTGCGTACCGACGCCACCCGCCTGCCGGCGGCGGGCCAGCCTTGCGGCCTGGCCTTTCTTGACCCGCCCTACCATGGTGGCCTGGCCGGCCCCTGCCTGACCGCCCTGGCGGCGACGGGCTGGCTGACCGCCGACGCACTGGCCGTGGTCGAGGTCGCTGCCCGCGAAGAGTTCGCCGCTCCGGCGGGCTTCATGATCGCCGACGAACGGGTCTACGGCGCCGCCCGGCTGGTCTTCCTGCGGAGATGCGCCATCTAAGCGGTTGACGCGAAATTGTCGCGCCGAGGCCGAAAGGGGTGCCATGCTGCCCTCCATCAGCGATTTCGCCGTCGAGGGCGTCGATCCCGCCCACTATTCCCGCCTGGGCGGCGAGTGGTGGATCGCGGTGGCCGACGTCACCGGCAGCACCCAATTGGCCCAGGCGGGGCGCGACCGCGACGTCAATTTCGCCGCCGCTGCGGTGGTCGCCGCCCTGTCGGCGGTAGTGGCGGGCACGGGGGGAACCGCGGCCTGCCAGTTCGGCGGCGACGGCGCCGTGGCGGCCATCCCGCCGCCGTGCCGGGCCGAGGCCGAACGGGTGCTGGCCGCCCTCGGCCACTGGGCGACGGCGGAGTTGGACGTGCCGTTGCGGGTCGGCATGGTGCCGGTCGCGGCGCTGGAGGCGGCCGGCCTGGACGTGCTGGTCGCCTTGCAGGATTTCGGCAACGGCAACAGCTTCGGCCTGTTCCTCGGTGCCGGCGTACCCAGCGCCGAAAGCTGGGTGAAGGCCGGAACCCGCTGGCGCATCGACCCCCGCCCGGGGCCGCTGCCCGGATTGGAGGGCCTATCCTGCCGCTGGCGGCCGGTGCCGGCCCGGCGCGGCGTGGTGATGTGCGTCATCGCCGACGCGGTGGCGCCGGGAGCGCAGGGCCTGACCGCCCTGGCCCGCCTCCAGGCGTCCATCGAAGCCATCGTCCCCACCGAGCGGGCCGCACCGCTGGGCGACGGCAGCCGGCTGGTGCCCAAGCCGCTGCCCACCCTGCACGCCATCGCCCTGGAAACCCGGGTGGTCCCACCGGCCCGTCGCCTGCTGCGCGCCCTGCGCGCCGTGGCAAGCGGGCTGATCCTCTCCACCGTCCATCGGCTGGGGAGGCGGGTCGGCGCATTGGACGTCGGCAAGTACCGCCGCGCCCTGGCCAGGCGCTCGGACTACCGCAAGCAGGCCGGCGGCCCGCGCCTGGTGCTCGACCTGACGCCCGCCGAGGCCGACCGGCTGGAGGCCGTGCTGGCGGCGGCCGAAGCGGCGATCGGAA
>JAKAFA010000078.1 GCA_021818185.1 Pseudomonadota bacterium
AGCCCTGAACGCCTATTGCGTGAACCTCAACAAGAAGGCGCAGCAGGGCAAGATCGATCCGCTGATCGGCCGCGACCTGGAGATCGAACGCACCATCCAGATTCTGTGCCGGCGGTCGAAGAACAACCCGCTCTATATCGGCGACCCCGGGGTGGGCAAGACCGCCATCGCCGAGGGCCTGGCCCAGCGCATCATCAAGGGCGAGGTGCCCGACGTGCTGCGCGGCGCCACCATCTTTTCCCTCGACATGGGATCGCTGCTGGCCGGCACGCGCTACCGCGGCGATTTCGAGGAGCGCCTGAAGGCGGTGGTCACCGAACTGGAGAATTACGACGGGGCCATCCTGTTCATCGACGAGATCCATACGGTGATCGGCGCCGGGGCGACCTCGGGCGGGTCGATGGACGCCTCCAACCTGCTCAAGCCGGCCCTGGCGGCCGGGTCGCTGCGTTGCATCGGCTCGACCACCTATAAGGAATACCGCAACTATTTCGAAAAGGACCGCGCCCTGGTGCGGCGTTTCCAGAAGATCGATATCAACGAGCCGACCGTCGAGGATTCCGTCAAGATCCTCAACGGCATCAAGCCCTATTACGAAAGTCATCACAAGGTCCGCTACCATCCCGACGCCATCAAGGCGGCGGTCGAGCTGTCGGCCAAATACATCACCGACCGCAAGCTGCCCGACAAGGCCATCGACGTCATCGACGAGGTGGGCGCGGCGCGCATGCTGCTGCCGGAATCCAAGCGCCGCAAGACGGTGACGGTGCGCGACGTCGAGGAGATCATCGCCAAGATCGCCCGCATCCCGCCCAAGAGCGTGTCGGCCAACGACATGGAGGCGCTGAAGAACCTGGAACGCGACCTGAAGACCCTGGTCTTCGGGCAGGACCCGGCCCTCGAAGCGCTGGCCTCGGCCATCAAACTGGCCCGCGCCGGGCTGCGCGAGCCGGAAAAGCCCATCGGCTGTTACCTGTTCTCCGGCCCGACCGGCGTCGGCAAGACCGAGGTGGCGCGCCAGCTTGCCCGCATCCTGGGGATCGAGCTGACCCGCTTCGACATGTCGGAATACATGGAGCGCCATTCGGTGTCCCGCCTGATCGGCGCGCCGCCCGGCTATGTCGGCTTCGACCAGGGCGGGCTGCTCACCGACGCGGTGGACCAGCATCCCCATTGCGTTCTGCTGCTCGACGAGATCGAAAAGGCCCACCCCGACCTGTTCAACATCCTGCTCCAGGTGATGGACCACGGCCGGCTGACCGACCACAACGGCAAGAACGTCGACTTCCGCAACGTCATCCTGATCATGACGACCAATGCCGGCGCCGCCGAGCTGGCCAAGCCGGCCATCGGCTTCGGCCGCGAGGTGCGGGTCGGCGACGACCAGGAGGCGGTGAATCGCATGTTCTCGCCGGAGTTCCGCAACCGGCTGGATGCCATCATCCCGTTCGCCGGCCTGGCGCCGGAGGTGGTCGCCCAGGTGGTGGACAAGTTCGTCATGCAGTTGGAAACCCAGTTGGGCGACCGCGACGTCAGCATCGAGCTGTCGGAAGCGGCCCGCGGCTGGCTGGCCAAGAGGGGCTACGACCCGCAATTCGGCGCCCGCCCCCTCGCCCGGGTGATCCAAGAGCACATCAAGAAGCCGCTGGCCGAGGAATTGCTGTTCGGCAAGCTGGCCAAGGGCGGCGTCGTCAAGGTCGATGTCGGCGCCGACGGCAAGCTGACCTTCGAAATCATCGAGGGCAGCGGCAAGGACGAGAAGGTCGCCGAACTGGTGGATTGACGCCGGATCGCCCCCTCCCGGCGGAGGGGGCGATTTCCTAGGCCGAACAGGCTGGCCGCTCATTTTCTTGACTTCGCCCGATGGCCGGCGGATAATTAATCCATAGCAAAGAAGGAGGCATTCAGGACATTCCGGCATCAACTGCAAAGGACCGGCAAGTTACCGCCCGCACAGTTGAGGGCGGTAGAAGTCCGGCGGGAGGGTGTTTACCGGCATGACTCCACCGGGTCATTGATGGGGTGTCCCTGATACGGATACCTGAGACAGAACAGACAGAAAATCATATCTCCCGGCATCGCGCCGGATCATAGGGCAGTGTGCCCGACGCCAAGAAGCCCCGCGACGAGCGCTGATCCGCCCGCGGGGCTTGGTCGTTGGGGCCTGGTCGTTTCCGCCCCCGTTCCTCTTGCGATGGCCTCGCCTGGGCGCGGGCCGCCGGTTATGCGGCTCACGGCCGCACCGCTCCCTGCAACGGGCGCGCCCGGCCGCCGGCCATGAGGGGACGCGGTGACGACGGGGGGGGCGGGGCGACGGCAACCCGGTTGCGGCCGGCTTCCTTGGCCACGTACAGCGCCCGGTCGGCCGCCTCGACCGCTTCCGGCACCGATCGCCCGGGCCCCAGCTCTGCCACCCCGATGGAGCAGGTCACCTGCAAGGCGGTGCCGCCGTCCAGCTCGATGGCCTGGCGGGCCAGCAGGCCGCGCACCCGGTCCAGCACCCGCCGGGCGGTCGGCAGGGGGCTGTCGGGCAGGCAGAACAGGAACTCCTCCCCGCCGTAACGGAACACTAGGTCATAGGGCCTCAGTCGCCGGCGAAAGAAGGCGGCGGTGGCGCAGAGTACCCGGTCGCCGGCCGGGTGGCCGTAAAGGTCGTTGACCTGTTTGAACAGGTCGAGATCCGCCAGGGCGAGGCAGGCCGGCCGGCCGGTGCGCAGAGTCCGTGTCCATTCGCGCCGCAGTTCGCGCATCATGCCCAGGCGGTTGGCGATGCCGGTCAGCGGATCGGTCTCCATTTGCAGGCGGCGAAAATGGGCCTCGGCGCGGCGGGCCTCGCGGGCATAGAAATCGACGGCCGCCATGAAGGCGCGGTAGGCGGCGGGGGCGGGGCGGCATCCCGCTTCGCTGGCAGCCAGCAATTCGGCGGCGCGGGCGTGCATTGCCCCGTGCGCCCGCTCCAGCCCCTGCAATTCCTCGACATCGCCGCAGGCTGCCGTCCACGGCGCAGGGGGCGGGGCGGCGCCATCGGGGCGACCGGGGAACATCAGCGCGGCATGGACCCGCATCAGCCAAGCCAGATGCTCGGCGGCCGCGCGCTCCAGCAGCCGCAGGACTTCCCGGGATCGTTCGGCGTGCACGCTCTCCTCCTCCTCTTCTCCGTCCGATGCTTGACGGAAATTGTCCCACATCCAGCCGATCCGGCTCCGGGCGCGGTGGAAGTAGGCCGCCGTTAAGGCGGGCAGGGGGCGGATGAAACGGGGTAGCGCGGAAGAGGACGGTTCAGCCGAAGACCTCGGGCCAGGTGGCCATCAGCGCGCAATCCACCTCGGGCAGGGTGGGGGTGAAGCCCAGGTCCCACAGCGAAGTGACGCCGTGCTCGCGGATGCCGCAGGGAACGATGCCGCCGAAATGCTCCAACTCGGGATCGACGTTGAGGGCGATGCCGTGGAAGCTGACCCAATGGCGCACCCGTACGCCGATGGCGGCGATCTTGTCTTCCCGCCCGTCGCCCCGCGCCACCCACAGCCCGACCCGGCCCTCGCGCCGTTCCGCCTTGACGGTGAAGCGGGCCAGAGCGCGGATCAGCCATTCCTCAAGGTCGTGGACGTAGGCGCGCAGATCGGCGCCCCGCCGCTTCAGGTCCAGCATGACATAGGCCACCCGCTGGCCGGGGCCGTGATAGGTGTACTGGCCGCCGCGGCCGGTGGAATAGACCGGGAAACGGTCGGGCGTCAGCAGGTCGGCCGGCCGGGCGCTGGTGCCGGCGGTGTAGAGGGGCGGGTGTTCCAGCAACCACACGCAATCGCCGGCCTCGCCCCGGCGGATGGCTTCCACCCGGTCTTCCATGAAGGCGAGGGCCTCGGGATAGGGGACGGCGCCGTCGGAAATGCGCCACTCGATGGCAGAGGTCATGGCTTCCTTGGACGGATCTGGGAATGCAGGCTTGATTCGGCCGGGACGATTTGGTATTCCCCAGCTTCCTCGTTGGCAAGGACAGTTTGTCGCCAGCGGGGATACTACCAGGATGCGGTCGTGGCGGAACTGGTAGACGCGCACGCTTGAGGTGCGTGTGGCGCAAGCCGTGGGAGTTCGAGTCTCCCCGACCGCACCATGCCGAATGGGAATCCGGACGGAGGACAATGTCCTCCGTCCCCCTCGGCCACTAAACCCTGCCGAACCGCCGCCCTGATATCCGTATCGGGGTGTTTCCTTCGCGGAGCGGAGGGGGTATGGTTTCCGCCCTTTTCGGGTAGTCCACTCCCAAGGTTGCCGCAAAATGAGCATGTCCGACGAGCTGCGCGCCAGCGCCCTCGAATACCATCGTCTCCCGGTTCCCGGTAAGATCAGCGTCACACCCACCAAGCCGCTCGCCACCCAGCGCGATCTGGCGCTCGCCTATTCGCCGGGCGTCGCCGCCGCCTGCGAGGCGATCGTCGCCGACCCCTCGGCGGCCGAGGACACCACCGCCCGCGGCAATCTGGTGGCCGTGGTCACCAACGGCACCGCGGTGCTGGGCCTGGGCGCCATCGGGCCGCTGGCCGCCAAGCCGGTGATGGAAGGCAAGGGCGTGCTGTTCAAGAAGTTCGCCGGCATCGACGTCTTCGACATGGAGATCGCCGAGAACGATCCCCAGCGGCTGGTGGACATCATCGCCGCGCTGGAGCCGACCTTCGGCGCCATCAATCTGGAAGACATCAAGGCCCCGGAATGCTTCGAGGTGGAGCGGCGCCTCAAGGAGCGCCTGTCCATCCCGGTGATGCACGACGACCAGCACGGCACCGCCATCGTGGTCGGCGCCGCCATGGTCAACGCCATCAAGGTGGTGGGCAAGGACATCCGCGACGTCAAGCTGGTGGCCTCGGGCGCCGGCGCCGCCGCCCTGGCCTGCCTGGAGCTGCTGGTCGCGCTGGGCGTGCCGCGCGGCAACATCTGGGTCTGCGATATCGAGGGGCTGGTCTACAAGGGCCGCACCAAGCTGATGGACCAGTACAAGGGGGTGTTCGCCCAGGACACCGACAAGCGGACGCTGGCCGAGGTGATCGGCGGCGCCGACATCTTCCTCGGCCTGTCGGCGCCCCGGGTGCTGACCCCCGAGATGGTGGCGGTGATGGCGCCCAAGCCCATCGTCTTCGCCCTGGCCAATCCCACCCCGGAAATCCTTCCCGAGGAGGTCAAGGCGGTGCGTCCCGATGCGGTGATCGCCACCGGCCGCTCCGACTACCCCAACCAGGTGAACAACGTCCTGGTCTTCCCTTACATCTTCCGCGGCGCGCTGGACGTGGGGGCCACCCAGATCAACGAGCCGATGAAGCTGGCGGCCGTCCGCGCCCTGGCCGAGTTGGCCCATGCCGAATCCGACGAGCGGGTGCGGGCCGCCTATGGCGAGCAGCACTTGTCGTTCGGCGCCGACTACCTGATTCCCAAGCCCTTCGACTCGCGCCTGATCCTGAAGATCGCGCCGGCGGTGGCCACGGCGGCGATGGAATCCGGGGTCGCCCGCCGCCAGATCATCGACGTGGACGCCTACCTCGAACGCCTGGGGCAATTCGTGTTCCGCTCCGGCCTGGTGATGAAGCCGGTGTTCGAGCGGGCCCGCCAGGACCTGCGCCGCATCGTCTACGCCGAGGGCGAGGGACGGCGCGTGCTGCACGCCATCCAGACGGTGGTGGACGAAGGCCTGGCCGAGCCCATCCTGATCGGACGGCGCGAGGTGGTGGCCAAGCGCATCCGCGAACTGGACCTGCGCATCCGCATCGACGAGGATTTCGAGCTGTGCGATCCCGAGGACGATCCGCGGTTCGGCGATTACTGGCGGCTGTACCAGAGCCTGATGGCGCGCCGCGGCACCAGCCCGGAATATGCCCGCACCGTGGTGCGCACCCGCAACACGGTGATTGCCGCCCTGATGGTCAAGCGGGGCGAGGCCGACGCCATGATCTGCGGCACCATCGGCCGCTACGACAAGCATCTGGCCCATATCACCAACGTCATCGGCCTCCGGCCCGGGGTGAAGGTGCCGGCCGCCATGAGCCTGCTGATCCTGCCCAAGGGCGTGTTCTTCCTGTGCGACACCTATGTGACGCCGGACCCCAGCGCCGAGGAGGTGGTGGAGATGACCCTGCTGGCCGCCGAGGAGGTTCGCCGCTTCGGCATCCAGCCCAAGGTGGCGCTGCTGTCCCATTCCAATTTCGGCTCGCGCCCCACCCCCTCGGCCTGCAAGATGCGCGAAGCCTTGGCCATTCTGCACGAGCGGGTGCCGGACCTGGAGGTCGAGGGCGAGATGCACGGCGATGCCGCGCTGTCCGAGGAAATCCGCTCGCGGATCTTCCCCGCCTCGCGGCTGGCCGGCACCGCCAACCTGCTGGTGATGCCCAACCTGGATGCCGCCAATATCGCCTTCAACCTGATGAAGGTCCTGGGCGAGGGGCTGTCCGTCGGCCCGATCCTGATGGGGGCGGCACAGCCGGCCCACATCCTCACCCCCTCGGCGACGGTGCGCAACATCGTCAACGTCACCGCGCTGGCCGCCGTCGACGCCCAGATGGCGGCGCGCCGGAGCTGACCCGCAGCCGGGCCGGCGGTTCGCCGCCGGCCGGCCTCAGGCGGGGATAAGGTCGTGGATGTAGCGGGGCAGGGCGAAGGACGCCCGGTGGATGTCGGGCGTGTAGTAGCGGGTGGCGACCGGCGCGGCGGCGACGCGGGCGCGGATGGCGTCAAGGCCGGTCTCCCGCGCCGTGGTCGAGGCCGACGCCCAGCCCAGGGCCATGAAGCCGCCGACATAGGTCGGCACCGCCGCCAGATAGAAGCCGACATCGGCGAAATGCGGCCGCCGCCGCCGCCAGGTGTCGGTCACTTCCTCGCCTTGCAGGAAGGGCACGCCGTTCTGGTTGACCACGATGCCGCCGGGATTCAGGCATCGGGCGCAATCGCGGTAGAAGGCTTCGGTGAACAGCACGCCGCCCGGCCCGATGGGGTCGGTGGAATCGACCACGATCAGGTCGAACCGTTCGGCGGTGGTGCGCATGTAATCGATGCCATCGGCGATGACGATCTCGGTGCGGGGATCGTCGAAGGCGCCGGCCGAAACGTCGGGCAGGTATTGGCGGCAGAATTCCACCACGGCCCCGTCGATCTCGACCAGCACGGCCCGCGCGATGCCGGCATGCTTCAGGATCTCCCGCAGCATGCCGCCGTCGCCGCCGCCCACCACGCAGGCCGACCGCACCTTGCCATGGGCGTAGATCGGCACATGGGCCAGCATTTCGTGATAAATGAATTCGTCGCCGGTGGTGACTTGCACCACCCCGTCCAGGGTGAGAACCCGGCCGAAGCCGGGCGTCTCGAACAGGACGATGTCTTGCAGGCCGTCCCGGGACCGGTACAACTCGCGGACGACCAGGAAGGACTGGTTCCAGTGGTCGTACAGCCGCTCGCGGAACCAGGTCACGGAACCAGGCCCCGCTTGTTTTCGGCCACGGTGACGAAATCGGGCGTGAACGCCGACTTCAGGATGGGGATCGCCTTGTAGGGATCGCATTCCCCGCACATGAAGACGTCGAGGGCGGCATAGCCGCGCTCGGGCCAACTGTGGATGGAGATATGGCTTTCCGCCAACACCAGCACCCCCGAAATCCCGCCGTTCGGCTGGAAATGGTGGAGGTGGCAGTGGAGGATGGTTGCCCCCGCATCAATCGCCGACCGCCGCAACGCATCTTCGACCAACTCGATGTCGTCGAGCCGAGATGCGCCCCAGAGATCGATCAACAGGTGCGTCCCGGCATATTGAACGCCGTTCCGCGTGACGTAGTAGTCTTTACCGTTGTCGACGGCAGGCCAGTCCTGCCGGGTGTCGTTGGCGCTACCGCCTTCGGCGGCGACGTTATTATTGCCGCCAACGGCGGCGATGGTGGTGCTGCCGCCAACGGCGGCGGCGGTGGTGCTGCCGCCAACGGCGACGGCGGTGGTGCCTTGGGTATTCCTCGGATTGGCTTCCGAGTTCATCCCCAGATTGGCGGCAAGAGCGTGAGCCATTGCTCCCCTCCAAACCAGCAGATGGACCAGAAGATGGATAAGGAGGCGGGTTATCCATCAAACGGCCCCCCGATGCAAGCAAAAACATGGCCGATGGCCGCCAAAGGGGGCGGCAGGCGCAATTTTTTTCCCGGATATGGCCGTCGGCCTCGCCGCTGCGAAGCGCGCCTAGTTCAGGGAAGACAGCCCCTTGGCTTTGACCCGCTTGTTCCAATCCGCCATGAAGCTCTGGAAATCCTCCGCTTCCTTTATCTTTTCCGGCATGCTCCGATAGTCTGGAATCCCCTCATCGGGTGGCGCGGTCAGCAGGTCGAAAGCATTGTTCAGGTCGGTAGCCGCCATGTCGACGGACCAGTCGTGGCGCAGGTGCTGCAAGCCGCGTTCGTCCTTGGCCAGGGTCAGGGCGGTGGCCAGGTCCAGCACCCGGCGCGCCGTTACCGGGTCGGGCTTGTGCCCCGGCGACGGCGGTGGCAGTAGCGCCTGGAGCGCGGCGGCCGCTTCCGACCATTTCTTCATGTCCCAGTAGATCTGCGCCCGTAGCGCCCGGGCCGGGGGGGAATCGTCGTTGATGATCAGCGCCAGGGCCTCGGCCGACCGGCCCAGGTCGGCCAAGGCCCGGACCCGCAGGTAGCGGCGCTGGTTGTAGAGTTCGGGCGGCTGATCGGGGATTTCGCTCATGTTCAGGGCGTCCAATGCCGCCTGGGCCTTGTGGTCGGCCAGTTCGATAAAGGCCAGGCGGGCGCCGACCTTGGCTTTCTCCACTCCCGACAATCGGAATTGCACCTGATGGCGCAACAGCTCGGCGGCGCGGTCCGTCAGGTCGACGGCGGCCAAGCGGTCGGCCAGCTTGCGGATCATCTCGTCGCCCTGATCTCCCTGGGGGGTCAGCTCCTGGAACTCGTCGTACAGGCCGATGGCGACCACCGGCTGCAACTTGTCGGCGGCGCCGTCCAGGAACAGGTGGTTGAAGGCCGCCTGCATGTTCTTGGCGACGTTGGCGATGTCGGGGTTGTCGGGGAAATTGTCGATCAGCGAGCGCAGGGTCCGCAACCCCTCGCCGTATTGTCCGTCGGCCAGCAGCAGCATGCCCAGGCGCTTCAGCAGCTGGTATTCGAAATCCCCGCCGCGCCAGGCGAAACGCAGATGTTCAAGCTGGTGGATGGCCTCGGCATTGGTGATCTGGCCCAGCCGCAATTGCAGCTCGATGCGGTTGCGGGCGGCGAAGGCCCGGTCGGGCCGCGACCATCCGGCCTCGGCCGCCCGGTATTTCTGGATCGCCAACTGGTCGTTGTGGCCGGCTTCGTCGGCCAGGCCCGACAGATAGTCGATGGTGCCCTGGTCGCGGAATCCGAAGCCCGGCCCGGTCAGGGTGCCCACCACCCGGGCGGCCGCCTGGGCATCGCCGGCGGCCGCCAGGGCGGGAACGGCGATGCGGGCGATGTCCAGGCGCAGCCGCGGCGTCCAGGTCTTCATCTCGTCGGGCAGGGCGCGCAGCACGGCGGCCTGTTGCGTCGGCTGGTCGCCGGCGGCGGTACGGGCGGCGGCCAGCCATAGGGCTACCTGGCGATCGTTGGCGAGGGCGGGCAGCGAAAGGTCGGCGATGGCCGCGTCGTTACGCTGCAAAAGCACCTCGGCGGCACCGCGGACGGCGCGCAGATCGGGATTGTCTTCCAGCGAGGGGCTCGCCATCACCGCGGTCCGCAGGATGCCGATGGCTTCGGCATCCATGCCGTTGGCGATGTCGTGCCGGGCCAGGGCCAGGCGCAGCGGCCAGCGGTCGGCGAGCGGCGCGGCGGCCAGCGCCCCCAGCAGGCGTTGGTAGACCGTTTCGAAATGGTCCAGTCCGCCCTCGGTCCAGCGGCCGATGTCCAGCGGCGCGGTGGAGGCGAGGGCAAGGGGCGCGGCTCCGGCGGGTGCCCGGCCGGCGGACGACCGGCCCGCTTGGGGGGCGACGGCCGGCGGCGCCGCCGGCCTGCTGCGCGACATGACGATGCCGCCCGGCATGGTGGCGGACACCGCGCCGTCGGCGGCTTCCAGGTGCGCGCCGTCGGCATGGGGCACGATGGCGACGCCCTGGGCGGTCGCCAGCAGGTCGAGGGCGGGCAGCCTGTACGGGGTGGCCACGCCGGCCCCCGCTTGCCGGGTTGGCATGACCGCGATGATGTCCCCGACCTCGGGGTCGCGGATCAGCACCTGCGTGCGGACCGGCTGGCCCCCGGTGATCAGCAGCCGCCCCTTGTCCTCGAAATCGAATTGCTTGGAGACGGCCAGGGCGCTTTCAGGCGCCAGCGGCCGGGCTTCCAGGTCGAACAGCCACATGGTGCCGTCGCGGCGCGGCACCGGCTGGTAGCCCGGCTTGAGCAGCAGGCGCAGGGCACTGCCGCCGCGGGCCGGGACCGCCTGGGCGTCGAGGACGATACCGCGACCGGTGCGGATCAGGGCCTTGGGATCGACATCGGTCGGGCGATCGAAGACCAGCCACAGCCAGCCGGCTCGCGGAAAGGCGGCTGCGGCGGCCGGCTGATCGAAGGAGATGCCGACCATCGGCCCCTGGGGCGCCTCGGCCTCGGCCGCCGGCGCGGGCGGGGCGGCGGCCGAGGCCGAGGCGGCGGCTGGCGGGGCGGCGGCTGGCAGGTCGGCGGGCGCCGAGCCGGCAGGTTGAGGGGCTGGTGCGGGGGCCGCGGCCGGCGGGGGGGCGCCGGGGGCCCGTATCAGGTCCAGCACCACCTTGGGCCCATTGGCGAAGTGGCGGGCTCGCATGCCGGCCGGTACGGCCAGCACCACGGCGGTTCCCCGGCCCTCGGGGCGGATCTCGGCGACGGTGACGCCGGGGGGGAGCGAGGCGGCCAGCGCGGTGGTGTTCACCCGTGCCGGGCGGCCGAAGGCGATGGTGAGCCGGCCGCTTTCCTCGGTCACGCTGTACGGCACCGGCTTGTGCCAGTCGAACACCACCCGGGTATAGCCGGAATGATCGCCGCCCCGCACCGACACGTCGGTGGCGGCTTCCCGTGGCGGTTCGCCATGGGGCGGCGGCGCCTTGGCGGCGTGGCTCTCGGTCAGATCGATGACGGACGAATCGCCGGAGGTGAAGGTCTTTACCTCGATCGGGGCCGCCAGGGGGAAGGTCAGGGTGCGGCGGTCCGGGCTGATGGTGACCGAGCGCACGTAGCGGGACAACGGCTTCAGCAGGTCATGGGGGTCACCGGCGACCGGCCGTCCGAAATGCAGGACCAAGTGATCGTTGGCTACGTCGGCGGTGAACCGCACCGGCTCATGCCAGTCGAACACCATGCGCCCGAAGGTTTGATGGTCGGCGGCGCGCGGGGTGGTCTGGGCCAGGGCGGCTCCGCTCCACAACAGAACCGCCAGCAGGGCGGCGGCGGCCTGCGTCATCGGCCGGCGCGGCGCAACGCCGCCGGGCGCCAAGTCGCGTGGTCCGCCGCGGATATCCCGATAGGGCCCCATGCGCGTGTCAGTCGAAACTTGCCAGCAGCCTGTCGATTTCGTCCTGGTCGGCGGCGGTTGCGGGCAACTGGGGGCCGTTGAGCAGGTCCTCGTCGGTCGGGGCCGCCTTTGCCGGGGCGGGAGTGGCGTTCTCCCGGATATCGGCGCCGAAAACCTTCACCAGGGTGTCGACCCTCTGTTCGATGGCCTTCAGCATCTTGACCACCTTGGTGATGCGCTGGCCGGTCAGATCCTGGAAATTGCAGGACTCGTAGATGGTGGTGGTAACCTCCGACAACCGGTCGGCCACCTCTGAATCGAGCAGCGGGGCCAGGGCTTCCAGCCGTTCGGCGGCATCGAGAATGGCGTTGGTCGCCACCTCGGTCGCATCGACGATGGCGTCCAGTTCGTCGGTGGCGGTGGGGATGAACTCGGTCTTGATCTCGTTGGGCCGCAGCTCCGCCAGTTCGGCCCTGGCCGAATGGATGTATTCGGCCAGGGATTCCAGTTCCTGGTAGAGCCTGAGGTCGCCGGCGCTGATGTCGCCGGTCACCGTCTCCAGCAGGGCGCGAACCACGTCGGCGACGGCGTCGACATGAATGGTCTCGCCATGCTCGCGGCGGATGGCCTCGAGACGGAGGGCGAGGTCGCGGTCGACGCCCTTCAGCGGCATGCCCGGCCGGGCCTTTAGAACTCGCCGATGACGCTGACCATCTTGGCCTTGAGCGTCTCGGCGTTGAACGGCTTAACGATATAGTTGGACACGCCGGCCTGCTTGGCGGCGATGACGTTCTCCGATTTGGATTCGGCGGTCACCATGATGAAAGGAATGTCCTTCAGCTTGGCGTCGGCGCGAACTTCGCGCAAAAGTTGGAGGCCGGTCATCGGCTCCATGTTCCAGTCGGAAATGATCAGGCCGTAATTGCCCACCCGCAGCATCTGCAAGGCCATCGAACCGTCGGTGGCTTCGTCGACGTTGTTGAACCCCAATTGCTTGAGCAGGTTACGGACGATCCTGAGCATCGTCTTGTAATCGTCGACGATAAGGACGTTGAGATTTTTATCGACAGCCATCCATCAGCTCCTTCGAAGCATTAGCCGCCGGGGACCCCACGGAACCCACCAAGCTGCGAGTTTTCCTAGTTAATTCAGGCCCCCGGACTCGCGCAAGGCATTTTTCACATAAACAGCTCCCGTTACCCGCTCGATGCGCATTTCGGCAAGGGCATCTGGCGGCGCTGCGCCATTTCGGCGGTCACGGTTCGCGCCTTGCCAGGATCCATCTCGGCGAGAATGGGAGCTACTTTCTGCTCTTTCATTCGTTCGATGACGTCCAACAGAATGGGCATATCGAGCTGTTCGAAGATCTTGGCAGCCTCCTTGGGCTTCATGTTCTCGTAGATCTTCACCAGCGACTTCATTTTAGCGTCTTCCTGCTCGTTGTATTGACGGAGCAGGCCTTCAATGGTGCCTTGCAGGCTTTTCAGTTCGGCGACGCGGCGGTCGATCTGCTCTTCACCGGCCTTCAGCAGGGCTTCGCGCCGCTCGATGTCGCGCGCGCGCGCGTCCAGCTGGTCGCGGCGCGCCGACAGCTTTTGCAGCACATCCATCTCGGTGGGGGTCAGCGTGGACGCTCCGCCGGCCTCGGCCGGCGGCTGGGCATCGGCCGGCGCGGCGGGGACAGCCGGTCCCGGCTTGGCGGCCGGCTTGGCCGGCGCCTCCGGCCCCTGGCCGCGCGGCGGCTGCTGCGCCTCGGTCTCGGTGCCGATCCGCACCGATCCCAGATGGGAAAAGCCCTTCCAGATATCGCCGACCCGTACGGTCAGCATTACCCCGGCCACGATGATCAAGGCCGGCAGCAGGCGGATGGCCGGGGCGTTGTTGGCGGGGCGTGGGGCTGGCCGGGAGATGGGCCGGGGAGCGGGTTTGGCCATGCTGCTCACCTCATCGATTGCAGGGCGCGCAGCAGCTCGCGTTCGGCTTCCGAACGCTCGTCGGCGTCGATGTCCTCGGCGGCGGCCGCGGCGGCCGCCACGGTGGCCTGCTGGGCGCTGCGCGAGGTGGCCCCCCGCGGCGCGGCGGCCGGCTGGGCGCCGCCGGCCGGCCGGGGCTCGGTGCGGGCCGAGCGGACGGCGTTTTCCAGGCGGTTAGCCATGGCGTCGGCGCGCTCGATCATGAAGGCGAGGTCGTCGCGCAGGGATTGCGCCTTTTCCACCCGCTCCTGCAGGCCGGCGCCCGCCTCCTCGGCCGCCCGTTTCAGTTTGGGGATGGAGGATTCGGCGCGCACCGTGGCGTCGTTGAAGGCGATGATGGTCTTGGCCAAGTCATCGCGGTTCTTGCGCAGGGCGCCCAAGCGGTTGTTCAGCCGGATGGCATAGGTGATGGTGGCGATCAGTAGACCGGAAACCAAGAGGTCGAGGAGGAGTTTCCAGTCCATCACTTGTAGACCTTGTCGTCGACCCGAATGGCGATGTGCTGGCCCTTACGGCCCATCTTGCCGCGGAACATGGAAATATCGCCGCAGCGCATCTCTATGCCCGAATCGGGGGTGGCGTTCAGCATGAATTTCGAGCCGACCTTCCAGCCCAGCACGTCGCGCAACGACATCACCTGCTCGTCGAGGACGGCGCGCATCTGGACTTCGGTCAGCCACAATTCCTCGGCCAGGTGGGTTTCCCAGATGGAATCCCGGCCGAACTTTTCGCCCATGAACATCTGCAACAGCAGTTCGCGGACGGGTTCCAGGGTGGCGTAAGGCAGCAGCAGTTCCAGGCGTCCGCCGCGGTCTTCCATGTCGATGCGCAGCTTGGCGACGATGGCGGCATTGGAGGGGCGCGAGATGGTGGCGAAGCGCGGATTGGTCTCCAGCCGGTCAAAGCGGAAGGTCACCGGCGACAGCGGATCGAAGGCGGCCGACAGGTCGGACAGCACCACATGCACCATGCGCTCCACCAGATTGCGCTCGATGGTGGTGTAGGGGCGTCCCTCGATGCGCATCGCCGCCGTGCCGCGCCGGCCGCCCAGCAGAACGTCGACGATCGAGTAGATCAGCGAGGAATCGACGGTCAGCAGGCCGAAATTGTCCCATTCCTCCGCTTTGAACACCGCCAGCATGGCGGGCAGGGGAATGGAGTTGAGATAGTCGCCGAAGCGCAGGGACAGGATGTTGTCGAGGGAGACTTCGACGTTGTCCGAGGTGAAATTGCGCATCGAGGTGGACATCATGCGCACCAGGCGGTCGAACACCACCTCCAGCATCGGCAGGCGTTCGTAGGACACCAGCGCCGAATTGAGGATGGCCTGGATGCCGGAGCGGTCGTCGCCGCGGCCGTGGTCCTCGTCGAAGCCGAGCAGAGAGTCGATTTCGTCCTGGTTGAGGACGCGGGTGGCGTCCTTGGCCATGGCTGCGCCGCCGTCGTCGCCGCCGCTCTCGCCGGCTCCCAGCATGGCTTCCCACTCGGCGGCCATGGCATCGGCTTCGCCGCCGCCGCCGCCGTCGGCAGTCTCGCCCGACGCGCCCCCGTCGTTCGAATCGCCCGCCATGGCGGCCCATTCGCGCATCAGGGCTTCTTCGTCTTCGGAACTCCTGCCTTGGCCGCCCATGTCTCTTCCACCCTGGGCCGATCCCTATTGGATCAGCATTTCCCGGAACAGCACGTCGTTGACCTTGACCGGCTTGACCGCGGCCTGCACCCGGGTCAACAGCTCCTCTCGCAGAAGGTGCATGCCGGCGGCGCCTTGCAGGTCCTCAATGCGCAGCTCGCGCAGATAGACCTGGAACGAATCGATGATGCGCGGCATCACCGCCTGGATCTTCGGCGGATCGGTGGGATCGGTCAGTTCCAGCGCGACATGGATCTTCAGGAAGGATTGCTTGCGGCCATCGCTCTGTAGGTTGACCAGCATCTCGGGCAGGTCCATGAAGACCGGCTGCTGGGCGGTGTTCTTCGTTTCGGCCTTGGGGTGTTCGGCGCCTTTGAACATGCCCATCAGGCCGTTGATCGCGCCGGTGAAATACAGCCCGGCACCGGCACCGATCAACAACAGCAGCGGCAGGACGATCAGCAGGATCTTCTTGACCGGAAGGCTGCGGCCCGGCGCCTCCGGCGCCTCTTCCGAGCCTTGCGCTTCCTCGAAATCCTCTTCCAGGTCTTCGGCCATTTGTCCTTACCGCTCGCACGATCAGGCGGCGAGCCGGCCCCCGGACCGGACGCGCGCACTGTCAAAGGTAGTCCCCCGGAGTTAATAGAAGGTTGAAGCGTCGCGCGCAACCGGGGTAGCGCCTCGCTGCGGGGCTTGGAGATGCGGCGCTCGCGGCTGAATGGGGTATGATCGCCCGATTTCCGCCATGGGAGCGGGCAGGCGAGCGAATGGCAGCGTTTTCATCGGAGGGGACGGAGGTGACCGGGACGCGATCCGCCGAAGATCGCCATCTGGTGCCGCCGCCCACGGCGGCGGGCTCCGTCCCGCGGCGGGGCACCGGGCCGGCCTGCTCGGCCGCCCTGCACGGGATCGTCCTGGCGCTGGCGGTGCTGCTTGGCCAGGGACGGACTCCGCCGGCCGATGCCGTTCACTGGGTGCCGGTGGATCTGGTCCAACTGGGCCCGCGCACCCAATCCCCGCGGGCAGCCGACCGGGCGTCCGCGCCGCAGGAGGCCGCAGCCAAGGTGAGCCGGCCGGCGCAGTCCAAGACGCCGGCGCGGGGGCTGCCGGTCCCGGCCGCGCATGCCGCCGCGCCGGTCCGGCGGAAACACGAGGGGCCGAAGATTCGGGCGGAACGGCCCGCCGCCGATTTCGATAAGCGGCTGCGGGCCGAGGCCGGCCAATTGCAGTCGGCTCTGAGCGCCTCGGAGACCCGGCGGCGGAACGGGCTCGGCACCGCTCCGCGGGATGCGGCCAGCTCCGGGGCGACCGGCGCCCATGTCGCCTACGATGTGCGGGATTTC
>JAKAFA010000322.1 GCA_021818185.1 Pseudomonadota bacterium
CTCCAGGGAAGCAACGAATAATGGGCCGCGGACAGGGGCCTGGGAATTCCGCCTTCCGCGCCGGGCGACGGCCGGAACCGTCGATCGTCATTGAAATTCACGGGAATCCGGTGTAGACGAAGCCCCTTCGGCGCGGCACCCCTGGAGGTCGCGCCTTTCGTTGTTCCAATGGAGATTGCCGTGAGCGAGATCACCGCCATTGCCGCGGAATTGCGCGACCGGGCCGGAAAGGGGGCCGCCCGGGCCACCCGGCAGTCCGGCAAGGTTCCCGGCGTCATCTACGGTGCCAAGCAGGCTCCCATCTGCATCGCCCTCGATCCCCGTGTGCTGTGGGCCGAGCTGAACAAGCCGGGCTTCACCACCCGCCTGTTCGACATCGACCTCGGCGCCCAGGGCAAGCAGCGCTGCCTGGCCCGCGACGTCCAGTTCCATCCGGTCAAGGACGTGCCCCTGCATGTCGACTTCATGCGGGTCGCCGCCGATGCGGTGGTTCACGTCAAGGTGCCGGTGCATGCGGTCAACGCCGACAAGGCGCCCGGCATCAAGCGCGGTGGCGTGCTGAACATCGAGCACCACGAGATCGAGGTGGCTTGCTCGCCCGACCTCATCCCGCACGAGGTGGTCGTCGACCTGACCGGCATGGACATCGGCCATTCGGTGCATGTCGGCCAGTTGGCGCTGCCGGCCGGGGTGAAGCCCTACCACCTGGCCGCCGACGCGACCGTCATCACCATCGCACCGCCGACCGTCGCCAAGGTCGCGGGCGAGGGCGAGGCGGCGGCCGCCGGCTGATCCCATGCTGTTGGTGGTGGGTCTCGGCAATCCCGGTGCGGAATACGCCGGGAACCGCCACAATATCGGCTTCATGGCGGCGGACGTCCTCGTCCGCCGCCATTCGCTTGCGCCGTGGAAGTCCAAGTTCCAGGGACTGCTGTCCGAAGGCAGCCTGGGCGGCGACAAGCTGTGGGTGCTGAAGCCCCAGACCTATATGAACCTGTCCGGCCAGTCGGTGGCGGCGGCGGCCCGCTTCCTGAAGCTGGGTCCCGAGAATGTCGTGGTGCTGCACGACGAACTGGACCTGCCGCCCGGCCGTCTGCGGGTCAAGCGCGGTGGCGGGGCGGGCGGCCACAACGGTCTGAAGAGCATCGACGCCCATCTCGGCAACGATTACCGCCGGGTGCGGCTGGGCATCGGCCATCCCGGCGACAAGGACCGGGTGGCGGGCTACGTGCTGCACGATTTCGCCAAGGCCGACGCCGCCTGGCTGGAGCCGCTGCTGGATGCGGTGGCCGACGCCTTCCCGCTGCTGGTCGGGGGCGACGAGGCCGGCTTCATGAACCGCGTCACCGTGCTGACCGCGCCGCCCAAGCCGAAGAAGGACAAGCCGGCCCCCGGCAGCGCCGCCGGACCGTCGGAAAGCAGAAAGGAATAAGTTATGGGTTTCAACTGCGGCATCGTCGGCCTGCCCAATGTCGGCAAGAGCACCCTGTTCAACGCCCTGACCCAGACTGCGGCGGCCCAGGCGGCCAATTATCCCTTCTGCACCATCGAACCCAATGTCGGCCGGGTGGCGGTGCCGGATGCCCGGCTGGAAAAGCTGGCCCAGGCCGCCAAATCGGCCAAGATCATCCCGACCCAGCTGGAATTCGTCGACATCGCCGGCCTGGTGCGCGGCGCGTCGCGCGGCGAGGGCCTCGGCAACCAGTTCCTGGCCAACATCCGCGAAGTGGACGCCATCGTCCATGTGCTGCGTTGCTTCGAGGATGCCGACATCACCCATGTGGAAGGCTCCATCGATCCGGTGCGCGACGCCGAGACCATCGAGACCGAGCTGATGCTGGCCGACCTCGACTCGCTGGAACGGCGCATCGTGCCGCTGGAAAAGAAGGCCAAGGGCGGCGACAAGGACGCCAAGCTCCAGGTCGAGGTGATGGCCCCCATCCTCGCCGCGCTCCGCGACGGCAAGCCGGCCCGCACCATTGCCTTCGACGACGAAGACCACCGCCGCATCGCCCGGCAACTGGGCATGCTGTCCTCCAAGCCGGTGCTCTATGCCTGCAACGTGGAAGAGGCCTCGGCCGCCAGCGGCAATGCCTTCTCGGAGCGCGTCGCCGCATTCGCCGCCCGCGAGGGTAACCGCGCCGTGGTGATTTCCGCCGCCATCGAGGCCGAGGTGGCCCAACTGTCCTCGGAGGAAGAGCGCCGAGAATTCCTGGGGGCGTTGGGCCTGGAGGAGACCGGCCTCGCCCGCGTCATCCGTGCCGGCTACGACCTCCTGCACCTGCTGACCTTCTTCACCGTCGGTCCCAAGGAGGCCCATGCCTGGACGGTGCCCCAGGGCGCCAAGGCGCCCCAGGCGGCCGGCGCCATCCACACCGATTTCGAAAAGGGCTTCATCCGGGCCGAGACCATCTCATACGCCGACTTCGTCGCCTGCGGCGGCGAGGCCGGCGCCAAGGAAGCCGGCAAGATGCGTCTGGAAGGGAAGGATTACTCGGTCCAGGACGGCGACATCTTTCACTTCCTGTTTAATGTATGATGTCGCCCGGAGACGCGATCCCCTTGCCCGCAGAGGTGTCCCGTTGAATATTCTCCACACCATTCCCGGCCGGAACTGGGGCGGCATGGAGCAGCGCACCCTGGAGCAGGTGCGCTGGCTCAACAGCCACGGCCATCGCTGCTGGTTCGCCGCGCCCGAGGACGGCGAGCCGTTCCGCCGGGCGGTCGCCCTGGGGGTGGAGGCGGTGCCGATGAATTTCGACGTGCCCTGGCGGCCCGGGACCATCCGCGCGCTCCGCCGCTTCGTGCGGGAGCACGCCATCGAGGTGATCGACACCCATGTCACCCGCGACGCCAAGGCGGCCATTGGCTGCCGCGGGCTGTGCGCCGTGGTGCGGTCGCGGCACACCGACCACACGATGCGCTCGTCCCTGTTGCGCCGCCTGCAATGGCGGTACGGGGCGGATCACATCATCACCGTGGCCGGCACCACCCGCCGCCACCTGATCGACATCGGCCTGGCCGACCCCGAACGCGCCACCTGGATCGGCGGCTGGGCCGACGAACGTTTCTTCCGGCTGGCCGACCCGGCGGCGGCGCGGGCACGCATCCGCAGCGAATTGGAGCTGACGCCCGACACCTTCGTGCTGTTGTGCGCCGCCATGCTGCGCCCCGACAAGGGGCAGGATCATCTGCTGAACGCCGTGGAGCTGTTGTTGAAGCGCGGCCTGCCGGTGGTCTGCCTGCTGGCCGGCGCCGCCACCGACGAGACGCCCGCCTATGCCACCCAGTTGCGGGAACGGGCCGCCGCTCTGGGCTCGGCGGTGCGCTTTCTCGGCTATCGCGACGATATTCCCGACCTGATGCAGGCGGCCGACGTTTTCGTGCTGTCGTCGCTGATCGAGGGGCAGCCGCGGGTGGTGGTGCAGGCC